>JALYLM010000031.1 GCA_030774235.1 Actinomycetota bacterium | reverse complement strand
CGTCCTACGACGTCGTCGTCGTCGGCGGCGGCGGGCACGGCCTGTCCACCGCCTACTACCTGGCGAAGAACTACGGGATCACCGATGTGTGCGTCGTCGAGAAGGGGTGGCTCGGCGGCGGCAACATGGCACGCAACACCACGGTCATCCGCTCGAACTACCTGTGGGACGAGTCGGCCGCGATCTATGAGCACTCCCTGAAGCTGTGGGAGGGCCTGGAGGCAGCTCTTGGCTTCGACGTCCAGTTCAGCCAACGCGGCGTCCTCAACCTGTCCCACGACCTGGGCGACGTGCGCTCGAGCATGCGCCGCGTCAACGCGAACCGACTGAACGGCGTCGACGCTGAGTGGCTGGACACTCAGCAGGTGAAGGAGTTCTGCCCGATCGTCAACGTCTCCCCCGACGTCCGGTATCCGGTCATCGGCGCCACGCTGCAGCGACGGGGGGGCGTCGCTCGCCACGACAAGGTCGCGTGGGCGTTCGCGCACGGCGCGGACCGGCTGGGCGTCGACATCGTCGAGCACGCGGAGGTGACCGGGTTCCTGCGCGGCGACGGGGGGTGTGTGGAAGGCGTCGAGACCTCACGCGGCAAGATCCGGGCGAATCGGGTGGCGCTGGCCGCCGCCGGCCACACGAGCGTGCTGGCCTCGATGGTCGGGCTGCGCCTGCCGCTGCAGTCTCATCCGCTGCAGGCGCTCGTGTCCGCGCTGTACGAGCCCGTCCTGCGCTGCGTCGTGATGTCGAACGCCGTGCACGTCTACGTGTCGCAGGCCGACAAAGGCGAGCTGGTCATGGGCGCCGGCATCGACCCGTACAACTCTTATGCGCAGCGCGGGTCCTTCCACGTGATCGAGCATCAGATGGCGGCGGCGGTGGAGCTCTTTCCCGCGTTCGCGCACGCCTCGCTGCTGCGCACGTGGGCCGGGATCGTCGACGTGTCGCCGGATGCCTCGCCGATCATCGGGCTCACGCCGATCGAAGGCCTCTACCTGAACTGCGGCTGGGGAACGGGCGGCTTCAAGGCGACGCCGGCGTCGGGGTGGGTGTACGCGGAGACGATCGCGAGCGGCGAGCCGTCCGACCTGGCGAAGCCGTACGGGCTGGAACGGTTCACGACCGGCGCTCTGATCGACGAGCACGGGGCCGCAGCGGTGGCCCACTGATGCCACGGACGGGGGAGACGCGGTGATGCGCGCGGCCACGGTCCGCACGTTCGCGCTGTCGCTACCCGAGGCGGAGGAGCGCGAGACCTGGGGCGAAGCGACGTTCCGCGTCCGGAACAAGATCTTCATGATGTTGGGAGCGAACGGCAAGAGCGCCGCCGTGAAGTCGACACGCGACGAGCAGGCCGCCCTGCTTGCGGGCGACCCCGAGACCTTCTTCCGCCCCGAGTACGTGGGCGTTCACGGCTGGATCGGCGTGGTCGTGGGGAGGGTGGACCCGCAGGAGATGCGCGAGCTCATCACGGAGGCCTGGCGGATGACGGCCCCGAAGCGGGTCGTGGCGGCCTTCGACGAGAGTCCATAGCGATGCTGCTGATCCCCTGCCCCTGGTGCGGTCCGCGCGATGAGATCGAGTTCCGATGCGGGGGCCAGGCGCACGTCTCCTACCCCCTCGATCCCGACATCCTCACCGACGATCAGTGGGCCGGCTACCTGTTCATGCGCGACAACCCGAAGGGCGACTTCGCGGAGCGGTGGATGCATGTGGCGGGCTGCCGGCGCTGGTTCAACGCCGTGCGCTCGACCGAGACCCACGAGATCCGCGGAACGTACGGGGTCGGCGACCCGCCGCCTCAGGGGTCCGCCTAATGGGCTCGAGGCGCCTGGAATCCGGGGGGACGTGGATCGACCGATCGAAGCCGGTCAGGTTCCGGTTCGACGGCCGAGAGTACGAGGGGCTCGACGGGGACACGCTCGCGAGCGCCCTCCTCGCCCACGGCGTCGACGTGGTGTGTTCGAGTCCCATCCTGGAACGCCCGCGTGGCGTGTTCTCGGCCGGCGTGGAGGAACCGTGCGCCTTCGTCGAGGTCTCGGCACCTCGCCTCGAGCCGATCGTGGCGGCGACCGCGGTGGAGCTGGTCCACGGGCTCATCGCGACCGGACGCCCGGGCGTCGGCCGGCTTCCGGCGGGCGACGTTCCGCCGGCCGAAACCGAACATCGCCACGTCCACGTGGAGACGCTGGTGGTCGGCGGGGGTATCGCGGGGCTGGGCGCCGCGCTTCGCTCATCGCGCGCGGGCGATCGCGTGATGCTCGTGGACGAGCGCGGGAGGCTCGGAGGAACGGCGTCCGCGAACGAGATCGTGGAGGGGGAGCCGGCGTTCCGATGGATCGCCGCGGCCTCGCACGAGCTCGAGGGCAATGCCGACGCCACGGTGCTCACGCGCGGGACAGCGCTCGGGGTCTACGACATGGGCTACGTCGTCCTGTACCAGCCCGCGCGCCCCGTCGAGCGAGTCTGGCACGTGCGAGCCGGACGCGTCGTCCTCGCGACCGGCGCACACGAGCGGCCGATCGCGTTCGCGGACGACGACCGGCCGGGGGTGATGCTCGCCTCGGCGACGCGTTTCTACATCGATCGCTTCGGCGTGCTACCCGGCGAGCGGGCGGTGGTCTTCACGACGAACCACGCGGGTCACGAGGCCGCGCTCGCGATGACCGAAGCGGGCGCCGACATCGCCGCGGTGATCGACGTCGGGGACGGTGGAACGGCGACGGAGGCCGCCCGAGCACGTGGGATCGACGTCCGCAACGGCTTTGCGGTGACCGGGGTCGAGGGCGATCCCCGCGTGACGGCCGTCCACGTGGCCGCTCCCGACGGTGCGACGGAGACGATCGACGCAGACCTCTTGATCGTCTCCGGCGGATGGAACCCGGCGGTCCAGC
>JALYLM010000030.1 GCA_030774235.1 Actinomycetota bacterium | reverse complement strand
AACGGCTGAGGCCGCTCGAGGGGGGCGAGAGCTTCGGCGGTGGGCGTGAGCCCGGCGGGCCGAGCCGGTGGTCGGCGGGCAAGGACATGTCCTGGGTGGAGCTCGAGCCGACGCTCGTGTGCGAGGTTTCGTTCGACCGGATCCATGGAGGTCGGTTCCGCCATGCCGCGACGTTCGTGCGGTGGCGAACCGACCGCGAACCGGGGTCGTGCACGTTCGAGCAGCTGGGGGAGTCGCCGCCGTCGTGGGCCTGATCACGCCGGCCGCAGACCCGAGCTAGGGATCGATGTCGATCCGCTCGATGGCCACGTCCTCAGCTAGGGATCGATGTCGATCCGCTCGATGGCCACGTCCTCGGCCGGTCGATCCTGCGCGCCGGTCGAGACCTTCGAGATCGACTCCACGACGTCGTAGCCCTCGGTGACCTCACCGAAGATGGTGTGCCGGCCCGTCAGCCACGTCGCCGGCGCAACCGTCAGGAAGAACTGGGAGCCGTTCGTGTTCGGGCCGGCGTTCGCCATCGCGAGCAACCCCGGCTTGTCGAACGACGGTCCCTCGGCCGGGCACTCGTCCGCGAAACGGTACCCGGGACCGCCCATTCCCGTGCCGGTGGGATCGCCACCCTGGATCATGAAGCCACCGATCACCCGGTGGAAGATCGTGCCGGGGTACAGCGGGTCCGTCTTCGTCTTGCCGTCGCGTGGATCCGTCCACTCGCGCCCGCCGGAGGCGAGGTCGACGAAGTTCTGAACGGTCGCGGGAGCGTGCTCGGGCATCAGGTGCACGCTGAACGACCCCTTGGAGGTCACGAACCTCGCGTTGGGCATGGCGCACCGCCTTTCGCATCGCGGAGTGCGACAGTCTACGTCGACGTCTCAGGCGGCGCCGACGAGCGCCTTCTGCGCGTTCGGAACGGTATCCGTCGGCGCGACCCTGTACCACGCCCGCTCGATGCGACCGTCCCCGTCGATCAGGAATGAGGACCGGATGATGCCCATGGAGGTCTTGCCGTAGTTCTTCTTCTCGCCCCAGACGCCGTACGCGAGGGCGACGGCGTGATCCGGATCCGAGAGCAACGGGAATCCGAGCGAGAACTTCTGGTCGAACGCGGCCTGCTCCTCCGGCCGGTCGGGTGAGATCCCGACGACGTCGACGCCGAGCGTCGCCAGATCCTCACGCGCGTCACGGACCTCGCACGACTGCGTCGTGCACCCGGGTGTGTCGGCCTTCGGGTAGAAGTACACCAGCAGTTTTCGGCCTTTGAAGTCGGATGTGGAGACCGTGTTGCCATCCTGATCGAGCAGCGAGAAGGAGGGCACCTCGTCTCCGGACTTCAGCTTGGCCACTCGGACAGGCTACTCGCGTCACACACAAGGGGCCGTCCGGGCGAGGCGGACGGCATCAGAGGACGGTGAGCTGCGCTGCGAGCGACTCGGGTGTCGTCACGGGAAGCGTGCAGACGAAGCGCTCGCAGACGTACGCGGTCGGCCGGCCGTCGAGGGCGACACGATCGGCGAGGAGGGCGATCGTGCCGCGCGACGCGGCGTCGTCGGGCGCGGCGCCGGCCACGACGGCGTTCGGCAGGTAGCGGGCCGTCGTGACCTCGCGGATCAGGGCCCGCGTGCCCTCGTCGCGCGGGTCACCGACGACGGCGATCTCCCGCGTCGGCCCGAGGTACAGGTCCAGGGCGCAGAGCGCCGTTCCGAAGCCGGTCGGAGCCTCCATCATGGCGTCGAGCACCAGCCGCACCGCGCCCGCGGCCGCCCCGTCGTACACGGCCTCGCCGGTCAGCAGCGAGAGCCGCTGGAGAACCTCGGCCGCGGCCGAGTTCCCGCTGGGTACCGCGTTGTCGAAGAGCTCCTTCGGCCGCACGATCAGCGTCTCGGCGTCGGATCCCGTCTGGAAGAACCCGCCACGGCTTTCGTCGTGGAACAGGCGCAGCAGCTCGTCGGCCAGGGTGCGCGCCCGTTCGAACCACTGCAGATCGAGCGTCGTCTCATACAGCGACAGGGACGCCGCAGCCAGGAGGGCATGGTCGTCGGCGAATCCCGGCACACCGCCGGCCCCGTCTCGCCACGAGCGCAGCAGCCGGCCCCCATCGTCTCGAAGGTGCCGGAACACGAACTCCGCGCAGCGGACCGCCGCGTCCACGTACTGGCTGGACCCGAACGCCCGCCCCGCCTCGGCGAAGGCACGGATCGCCATCGCGTTCCAGGCCGTCAAGATCTTGTCGTCGGTTCCCGGACGAACACGCGCCTCACGGATCTCGAACAGGTGCCGCCGCGCGTCGTCGACCTCGGCCTCCAGTTCCTCGGCCGTTCGTCCGGTGTCCGCCGCGACGCCGCTCGCCGCCGGCGGCCGCAACAGGACGTTCGTGCCATCCCAATTCCCCTGCGGGACGGCTCCGAACGCCTCCGCCACCGGCTCTCCCACCTCATCGACGAGCTGCCGCCAGGTCCAGGTGAAGAACTTCCCCTCGACGCCCTCGCTGTCGGCGTCCTGAGAGGACCAGAACCCTCCTTCGGTGTGGCGCATCTCGCGCAGCAGGTAGTCGAGCGTCTCGGTCGCGACCCGCCGGTACCGGTCGTTCCTCGTGACCTGCCACGCTCGCGTGTAGAGCTGGGCGAGCTGAGCGTTGTCGTAGAGCATCTTCTCGAAGTGCGGGACGTGCCACGCGGCGTCGGTCGAGTATCGGGCGAACCCGCCGCCCAGCTGGTCGTACATCCCGCCGTCGGCCATCCTGTCGAGGGTGACCACCAGCATCTCCATCGCGTCCGGCGTGCCGCGGATCGCCCGGCGGAGCACGTACTCCAGGACCATCGGCTGCGGGAACTTCGGCGACCCGCCGAACCCGCCCCAGCGTCGATCGAACGACCGCCGGAGTCGCGCGAACGCCCCCGCGGCGACCTCGTCGGAGAGCGGCTCGCGCGAGCCCTGCATGTGCCCCGCTCGCCCGATCGCCTCCGTGACCGTTGCGGCCTGCACGACGATCTCGTCGCGGCGCCCGCGCCAGGCCTCGGCGACCCCGGTCAGCACCTGGCGGAACGATGGCATCCCGTGGGCCGGCTCCTTCGGGTAGTAGGTGCCCGCGAAGAAGGGGCGGCCGTCGGGCGTGAGGAACGCGGACATCGGCCACCCGCCGCCGCCGTTCATCGCCTGCACCGCGTCCATATAGATGGAGTCCACGTCTGGTCGCTCCTCGCGGTCGACCTTGATCGAGACGAACTCCCGGTTCATGAGCGCGGCCGTCTCCTCGTCCTCGAACGACTCGCGCTCCATGACGTGGCACCAATGGCAGGCCGAATACCCGACGGAGAGGAAGATCGGCTTGCCCTCGGTCGCGGCCGTGCCCAGGGCCTCCTCGCCCCAGGGGTACCAGTCGACGGGGTTGTCCGCGTGCTGGAGCAGGTAGGGGCTCGTCTCCTTCGCCAGACGGTTGGCCATACCCCAGTCTCTCGCGCCGATCCCGCTCTCAACATGCCGTTTCAGCCGGAGGGCCGTGGATGCCGATGCACGTGGGGACCGTGCAGGACATCCGAGTGCTCGTCGTGGACGAGAGCCCCGGTCTCACCCAGGGGCTGCTCCTCGCGCTTCCCCGCAGCGGTCCCGTGTGCGTGCTCGGCCCCGTGCAGGACGACGGCGAGGCGGTCGTCGCCCTCGATCTCGCCGCGGCCGATCTCGTCGTCGTCGACATCGACCGAGACGACGGCCGCGGGCTCGAGGTCCTCGCCGCCGTCAGCGATCGAGAGGGGGCGCGGGTCCTCGCCTCGACCCAGCGAGACGGGTCCGAGGTCGCTGCGGAGGCACTCGCCGCCGGCGCCTGCGGGCTGCTTCCGACCGGTCGCGGCGCGGCGGTGCTGATCGATGCCTTCCGCAGAGCGGTCGCGGGCGAGCTCGTGCTGCCGGCCGCGGATCTCCCCTCGCTCGTCGAACGTCTTCGGGAGCTGAACCCCGATCAGCCGGGCGGCGCGCTTTCGGTCCTGACGGTGCGGGAACGCGAGATTTTGCGCCTTCTCGCCGACGGGATCCCTACGACCGACATCGCGGTCTCGCTCGGCATCAGCCCGATGACGGTGCAGAGCCACCTCAAGAACATCCTGGCGAAGCTCGGGGTCCACTCGAAGGTCGCGGCGGTCCGACTCGCCTGGCGCCACGGGCTCGGATCGGCCCTTCGAACGGCATGACTGCGACCCGGGGTAGCCTGGCTCCGATGGAGGAGCGGTCGTCGGCGACACAGGTCGCGATCGCCGCAGGACATCCGGTCATCCGTGGCGTCGCGCGACTCTCGTGCGCGTCGATCGCCGGGATCGAGGTCGTCGGGGAAGCATCCACCGTTGCGGAGGTCATCGAGCTCTGTCGGCAGCAGCGAGTCGATCTGCTCGTGCTCGACGTCGACCTCCAGGACGGCGACGGGCTCGGCGCTCTGCGGATCCTTCGCACGGAAGGGTTCGTCGCCCAGGTCCTCGTCCTGAACGACCGGACCGACGGTCCCGCCGTTCTCGATGCGCTCCGGCTTGGCGTCCGGGGGTACCTGGGGAAGGCCGACGGACTGCGCAAGGTGGGAGAGTCCGTGCGTCGCATCGTCGCGGGAGAGCGCCTCATGGCGCCCGACCTCGAGCAGGTCGCGGTCATGGCCCTCGGTCGCTTCGCCCAGCAAGCCCGTGAGGGCTCGGAGATCAGCGCCACCTTCACGGTCCGCGAGCGACAGATCCTGGCGATGGTGAGCGAGGGCCTGAGTGTCCGGCAGATAGCCCGGAAACTGACGATCTCTCCCCGGACGGTCGAGAGCCATACCGCGAAGCTCTACCGCAAGCTCGGTGTTCGAACGCGGGTCCAGGCGGTCGCGCGAGCCGCCTCCCTGGGACTGATCGACCTCCGGTAGGCCGGTGGGGGGACAGGGCTCAGTCCTTCTGCCCGACCTGCCGATAGCCACGGTAATGGGCCGGTCGGACGATGGAAGCCGATCTGCAAGAACCTATGCTGCGGAAGGCAGTTCGATGAGGAGACGACCCGGTAGCGACGAGGCCCCGGTCCCGGCCACCCGCCGGCGCCTGGGCGTGGTCCTCGTCGACCCCCTGCCGGTCGTCCGGGCCGGGATCTCCCTCCTGATCGACGATCGTCCGGACATGGAGGTCCTCGCCGAGGCCGGGACGGCCGACGACGGCATCGAGGCGATCCTGCGCGTGCGGCGAACGAGGGTCGTCGTGCTCGTCGGTCTCGGCCTTGCGGGCGAGCACGACGCCTACTGGTTGATCCGGACCCTGCGGGAACGGTTCCCGTCGCACGCGATCCTCGGCTGCGGCGCGAACGCCGATCCCGCCGTGATCTCGAAGGCGCTCTTCGTCGGAGCCGACGGCTTCGTCGACAAGAACATCGACCCCCTTGTCTTCCTCCAGTCGCTGCGGCGGGCGGCCGATCGCGAGATGGTGCTCGCGACGCCTGCCGGCACGGCCGTCGGCGACATCGTCGAGGGCATCGAGCGCCGGCGTGACGCCGACGTGAGGCTCACCGAACGGGAGCGCGAGGTCTTGAAGGTCGCGGCCGAGGGCCTCACGGCCCGCCAGATCGGCACGCGCCTGGGTGTCCGCGAGCGCACCGTCACCACCCACCTGGCACGGATCTACGGCAAACTCGGGGTCGGCAGCCGGATGGCCGCGATCCGGCAGGCTTCCCGATCCGGTCTCGTCTCGGTCGGCTCACCCGAGTAGCTCGAGGCCGCTCGCGCCTCCGCTCCAGGATCTGGCCGAGCGAGGAGAGAGTCGCCTTCCCGAAAGGAACCAGTACCCGACGAGCGCGATGCATGCGACGTTTCGGACGGCAAGGAGGAGTTTGACGGCCACCACGACATGCGCTGTGGCGTTTGCGGCGAGGAGGATGCCGAGCGCCCCCCCGATGGCCACGATCGCGACTCCGATGAGGGAGACGAACCGCTCTCGTCGTGTCCCGAAAAGTCCAACGGCGGCCCATGGCAGCAGCCAGTAGCTGTATTGCACCGAGAACAGGGGCGAGAGCGCGATCAGCGTCGTGATGCACACCAGCGCCGGACCGCCTGCCGGGTCAACGTCCGGCTCCTTTCGCGCCCGAGCCCACACCAGAGCGACGACGAACCCGATGCCGACGAGCAACGCGCCTCGTTCCCAGAGAGACGCGACGCCGATCCTCGACGCTCCGGCCTCCATCCTCGTGGGTCCCCCCGTAAGGAGCAGAAGGACGAAGCCGATCGTGCTCTCGATCTCCCATCCAGTCGACCCGCGAAACGTGAGCACTTGCCACGGTGCTTGGATGCCTCCGATCGCGACCCACGCCAGCAGTCCAACGGCGGTGACCGTTCCGTACCACGCGATCGTGCGCCTGCGCCGTGTGACGAGGAACCATGGCAGGAGCACGACGGGCCACACCTTCGTCAAGGTGGCGAGGGCCAGCAGAACGCCCGCCGGTCCCTCCCGCCCGCGCCGCGCCATGGCCATCGACCAGGCAGCGAGGGCGGTTGCCACAGGATCGATCCTGAACAGGATGAACGTCTGCAGGGGAAGACCGATGAGCAGATACATCGCCGCTGCTCGGCGTCCCCATCCGTACCAAAGGGCGCCCGCCGCGGCCAGCTCGGCTGCGAAGGAGATGATCGCGAGCCTGCTTGCGGTGGCCGAGGGCCCATCGGCGAAGATGGTTCGGATCGTGACGAGCTCGATCGGCATGTACTCGACGGCAAAGTCCCGATAGGGCGTCCCTCGCGCCGTTGCGATCTGCCCGAATCTCGACACCAGAGAGTCCACGACCGGACGGTCGAGATCGGCCCGCACCGTCGCGGCGAGGACGACGACTCGGACCGCGACGAGCAGCAGGAAGATCGACACCGGGAGGTTCGCGAAGAACGAACCCGACGGGCGCACCCTCGACGCTGCTTCGCCTCCCACGTTGCTCCGATCGTAGCCGCGGAACCCTTGCGGTCGGGATCCTCGGCGGTCGGGGATCAACCAGGCGCGTTCGAACCCTGAACCCGAACGAACAGGACGCCATCGCGGTCCTCGTACACGGCTTTCCAGACCGGACTGCCACGCATCACGGCGAGCAACCGCGAGAAGTCGTCGCGGTCGACCACGACCGCCTGCACCCGCCACCGGTCGAGGATCGACTGCCACCGTGAGCCGCCGACCCGGATCTCGCTGTAGTCCTCCCAAACCGTTGCCGGGAAGATCTCGATCCGGGGGTCGGTGAAGACCGGGATCGAGGGCTGGGCGTACTCGAACCACGAGGCCCACGGCTCCGACACGAACAGGCGGGTCCCCGGTGGCAACGTCCGGGCGGTGGCGTTCGACAGTCCGACGGGCGCCTGCGAAAGCATCGCAGTGGTGGCGCCGGCCCGCCACCACGGGAGCGCCACCGCAAGAGCGGCGACCAACATCCCCACGAGGACCCAGTTCAAAGCCGGCGAGCCGCCCCGCGCCGATCGTTCTCGCTGGGTCGCCCGCCCGGCGGGCGCCGTCACGTTGCCCGCCACCACGACGGGAGCGACGAGGGACCACCACACGATGCCGCGAACGGCGGGCAGCGCGAGCAGGAAGAACACCGTGAGCCACAGGAGGTCTGCCCAGCCGGTTCTTCCGAGCCGGCGAGCGAGATAGACGGCGACGGCGATCCCGCTGACGAAGAACGCCGCTCCTCCGAAGGAACGGATCGTGACGGGCGCCCACTCGGTCACGTTGTTGCGGATCATCGGGTTCGTCGTCAACTGATAGGCATACTTCCAGACGAGCGGTCCGAACGGGGAGACGAACGTCGCCACCAGCGTCGCCACGCCCACCGCGATCAGGCGCCTCGCCTCCTCCGAGTTCCCGGCCAGGAGATCCTCGATCCACGCGAGGCCGACGAGCAGCGGCGCCAGGATGAAGCTGCCGTGCAGGTTGGCCCAGGCCATCGCGATCACGGGCAGCAGCCAGAGGCGTCCGAGGGACCGATCGCGCGTCGCGAGCACCCACAACGAGATCGCGAAGAGAACGATGGCGAAGAGCTGTGGCCGCATCGCGAGGGCCTGCAGAGAGACGACGAAGCCGAACAGGGACAACACGGAGGCCTCGCGCGGACCGGCGCCCCGGGCCCGGCAGGCGAGATACACCACGCCGAACGTCGATGCGATCAACGCCGCACGCACGAACGATACCGTTCCCCACCCGCCCGCCCGGTGGACCACGGCCAGCAGGAGCTGGGCTCCCCATTGCTGGTCGAACCACGAGCGACCGGGAATCGTGAACGTGAAGGTGTCGGTGCTCGGGATGTGATCGGTTCGCAGGATCAGCTCGCCGGCTCGCACGTGGTAGGCGAGATCGATCGCCACCATCCGGCTCATCATCGACACCAAACCCGGCACGAGGATCGGCAAGAGCGCCCACACCCGATCCAGGGTCAGGCCGCGCGACTCGCCCGGAGCGTCGGCGACCGCCGCCGGCGGCGCGGCGTCTGCGGAGAGACCCACGGCCGGAATCCTACGCGGCGAGGCCCTTCCGACCGAGAACCGACCGTGTCAGGTCCTCTACGTACGTAGAAGTACGTAGACATTGTCAGGGAAACACGGAATTCCCAGGTGGCGAAGGTACCCCTACCGTAGCGAGTGGCGGAGTAGAAGCCGCCCGGGCGGGAGCCCGACGAAAGGATCTCCTGACGGAAGGGGGGTGACATGTTCCTTCGTATGTACACCGGCGTCACCACGTGGTGGGACGGGCTCAAGATTCAGGCCCAGGAAGAGGGCGGCGCGACTGCTGTCGAGTACGCGCTCATG
Organism: Actinomycetota bacterium; assembly: GCA_030774235.1. Taxonomy (GTDB): domain Bacteria; phylum Actinomycetota; class UBA4738; order UBA4738; family HRBIN12; genus JALYLM01. Next base: position 3,194 of record JALYLM010000030.1, on the reverse strand, counting down.
GTGGCGCTGATCGCCGTCGTCATCATCGCAGCCGTGGCGTTCATCGGTAAGAGCGCCAGCTCGCAGTTCAACCACGTGGGTGGTTGTGTGAATGCACCGAGCGGCTGTTAGGCAAGCGAACCAAGCGGCCCTCACCGGTCGCTCGCGCTCCCGGGGAGGCCACCGAGAGTCCGAGACCGGCGGGGAGTCGGATTCCAAAACTGAAGCGGCGGCGCCAACGTGCCGATAGTTGGCACAACGCCGAAAAGGGGACCCGGGGGACAGGCTATTGGGGCTCGTTCCGCGACCTCGCGAATGGAGGAAAGATGCTCCGAATGTACACGAGTCTCACCTCCTGGTGGGACGGGCTCAAAACCCGGGCCCAGGAGGAGGGTGGCGCCACCGCGGTCGAGTACGCGCTCATGGTGGCTTTGATCGCCGTCGTCATCATCGCAGCGGTGGCCTTCATCGGCCGCAGCGCCAGCTCCCAGTTCAACCACGTGGGTGGTTGCGTGTCGGATGCCACTGGTTGCTAACCAGGTCGAAAGCATCAGGGCGGCTCACCGGCCGCTCGATCCGTCCGGACGTGGGCGGATCGAGGGACCGGTGAACCCACCGGAACCGAACGAGAACCGAGGCCAATGCGCCAAGAAGGGCAGGGGCTCTTTGTGAGGAAGGGGGTGACATGTTCCTTCGTATGTACACCGGCATCACCACATGGTGGGACGGGCTCAAGACCCAAGCCCAGGAAGAGGGCGGCGCGACTGCGGTCGAGTACGCACTCATGGTGGCTTTGATCGCCGTCGTCATCATCGCAGCGGTGGCCTTCATCGGCCGCAGCGCCAGCTCCCAGTTCAACCACGTGGGTGGGTGCGTCAACACTCCGTCCGGCTGCTGAGGGCGGGACCGCTCCATCTACAGGTACAGGGCGGCCGCGTCGGTCGCTCGGATCCCCGATTCAAGTCGGGGATTCGAAGGGCCGACGAACATATCGACCATTCTCGAGATGGGATCGAACGGGATGAGGATCATAGGTTCGAGAGACAGGCTCCGTCGCGAGGACGGAGCGGCCGCGGTCGAGTTCGCACTCATCGTCGGCCTCCTCGCCATGTTGATCTTCGGCATGATGGAGTACGGCCTGGCCTTCTGGCAGCTGCAGACCCTCCGGTCGGCCGCCCGCGAGGGTGCCCGCGTGGCTGCGGTGGGAGGCACGCAGGCGCAGATCCGCACGTCGGTTAGTAACAACGCCGGATTTGCCGTCCCGCAGTCGGGCCTAACGATCTGCTCTAGCGTCTGCAACACCGGGACCCAAACCGAGAAGTACTGTGGGCTTCCCGGCCAGGCGATCGATAGGTCCGTGACCGTCCAGCTCGTCAACGCGAACCTTCCGACCGGTATCAAGAACATCTTCAAGATCGATATCCCGCTCCTGCCCTCGATCACGCTGACCCCCGTGCTCTCGGGGACCTTCCGATGCGAGGGGACGAGCGGATGATGCGAGCCTACGCGCGCGCGCGCCTCAACCCCGAAGACGAGCGGGGCGCGACGATCGTCATCGTCGTTCTCGCGCTGGTCGCCATCATCGGGATGGTCGTCCTCACGGTTGACGTCGGCGGCCTGCTGCTGCGCCGGCGCGCGATGGTGAACGCCGCGGACTCCGCGGCGCTGGCGGCCGCCCAGACCTGCGCGAACAATCAGGACACCCAGACCCCCGAGACCGTGTCCGATACCTATGCGGCCCAGAACGGCGCGCCCATCACGGCTACCGACGGCGGCATCGTCACCTCACCCGGCTGCCACGATCCGAGCGCCACCAACGGCTACGTCACGGTCCAATACACGACCCAGCAGAGGCTGTTCTTCGCAGGGGTGCTCGGCTTCGGGAACCAGAACCCGGTTACCGCCGCGGCGACGGCCGCATGGGGTCCGCCCTCCAGCGGCGGCATCATGCCGATCGTCCTGGACTCCGGAGAGCTCCAGGGCCAGTGCGACGTGCCCGACGGCATCGCCCTGCACGCCACGTGCCCCTTCTTCTACGACAGCGGCACCCTTGGCAACGCCCAGTGGGGGTTCATGAACCTCAACCTGTGGAACGTCGCGGCGGCGAGTAGCTGCAACGACTCGAACCAGTCCGACCTGAAGGGCTGGATCACGGACCAGAACGGCCAGAACGCCACCCTCAACGGGACGCCTCCAGGGACCTCCCCCACGTACGTGTGCGGAAACAACGGCCACGTCGCGGGCGACTGGAACAAGGAGCTGACCGACCAGATCGGTACGATCCGCTTCTTCCCCGTGAACTACTGCACGGGACAGCTTCCCTCGGCCTGCCCGTCCGCCCCCGACAAGTACGACATCATCGGATTCACCCAGCTTCTGATCAAGGACGTGATCACCGGGCAGGCCGCGAAGGGCACCGCGGGGGCCAACGGCTCCTGCACATGGACGAAGGATTTCATCCCGGCCACGACGACCCCGCTGTCTTCCTCGTTCGGGACCGGCAATCAATGCCCGACGTCGCTGCCCGACTCCGTCACGAACCTCACGATCACGGCGGCGGGTAAGAAGGGAGCGGTGCAGCAACCGTGCACGACGATCACGCCGGTGCCGGCGCCGCTCGGCTGCGCGTACTTCTACGACACCACCCAGAACACAATCAGATGGGTGGGACTTCCCCAGCTGGGTGCCGTCGTCACGTACGACTGGTCCTTCAACGGCACAGGCCCGTGTGGCTACCACCCGAGCGCCGGCGGCAACGCGGTGTGCTTGCTCACCCAGTGGGAAGGCTTCAGCTCGAGCACGGGAACCATCTGCACCACCTGTCCAAACTTCGGTGTGACGAACATCCTGCTCTGTGATCGGACATTGGCTACCTGCCCCGGGCAGTAATCGAAAGGAGAGAGGCAACATGAGGTCACGAGGTCTGGTCGTTGCTATCGCCGTGGTGCTCGCCATCGTGGCGGCGGCTGCGGTGATCCTGTACACGAACGGCGTCAAGAACAACGCGGTCACCGCGGGCGCCGCCGCCGACGTCGTCGTCGCGTCGCAGAACATCGCGGCGAACACAAACCTGAACCCGCTGATCGATCAGGGGGCGTTCAACACGATCCGTGTTCCGAGCGACGCCGTGGTCGAAGGGGCCGTCACCGACGTCAACCAGCTGCGCGATCAAACCACCACGCAGCCGATCCTGGCGAACGAGCAGATCCCCACGA
>JALYLM010000029.1 GCA_030774235.1 Actinomycetota bacterium | reverse complement strand
CCGCACCCCAGAGGTGCTCGCCGTAGGCGGCCGCGTTCACGTCGGTGTCGAAGACCACGGGCACCGACAGCCGCCGCTGGATCTCCTGGCCGACGTCGGCGTGGGCCCAGCCCGGCTTCGGCGTCGTCGTGATGTGCCCCCAGGTCGGAGACGAGAGCTTTCCGTCGAGCGGCCCGAACGAACCGATCCCGATCGCTTCGACCGGCCCCTCACGCTCGAAGAACCCGACGACCCGGTCGATCGTCTCTTTCGGGGTCGTGGTTGGCAGCGTCTCGTTCGCCCGCAGGTCGTCAGGGGCAGAGCCGACGGCGCACTGCCACTTCGAGCCCCCGGTCTCGATCCCGCCGTAGGCGCTCACGACTCCACTGCCCCGCACGACTTGCGGACGACGAACTCGCCAGGGAGCACGACCACGTGCCTGCGCGCCGGGCCCCGCCCCTGGATGCGTTCGAGCAGGAGTTGCGTCGCCACGGTCCCGAAGGTCTCCGCCGGCTGCTCGAGCACGGTCAGGAACGGATAGAGCCGCGAGGCGTACTCGATGTCGTCGAAGCACACGAGCGCGACGTCGTCGGGAACCTCGAGACCGGCACCGCGCACGGCCTCGATCGCGCCCAGGGCGACGAGGTTGTTGACCGTGAAGACCGCGGTCGGGCGCTGGTTGAGCTCGAGCAGCCGCCGCATGCCCTCGGCTCCTCCGGCCGGGTCGACGGCTGTCTCCGCGACGAGCGCGGGGTCGACCGGGATTCCGGCCGCCGTCAGCGCCGCTTCATAGCCTTGCCGCCGGTCGCGCGCGGTCGAAACGTCGTCCGTCTCGACGATCAGCCCGATGCGGCGGTGACCGAGTGAGATCAGGTGCTCCACGAGCCGGCGGGCGCCGGCCACGCTGTCCCCCACGACCGCGTCGCGCTCGACGCCCGGCAGCGTCCGGTCGACGAGCACGCAGGGGACCCCGAACGTGTCCAGCCGTCGCAGATGCGCGGCCGACTTGTCGCTGACCGGCGCGATCACGATCCCCTCGACCCGGTGGGCGATCAGCTCCTCGACCACGTCGCGCTCGACGCTGAGGTCGGCGCGGGTGTCGCAGAGGATGACGCGGTAGCCGCCGCGGCGCGCGACCTCCTCCGCAGCGCGGACGACCATCGTGAAGAAGGGGTTGGCCACGTCGGGCACGATCACCGCGAGCGTCCCGGTGCGCTGGCGGCTCAGCCCTCGGGCCAGGCGGCTGGGCACGTAGCCCAGGTCTCCGATCGCCTGTTCGACCCGTCGCCGCGTGGCCGGCGCCACGCGCTGGCTCTCGTTGATCACGCGCGAGACCGTCATCGGGGAGACGCCGGAGAGGCGCGCGACGTCCTTGATGGTCACATTGGACGAGGTGCTGCTCATCGTCGATTCCTTGGTATCGGTACCACGAGACCCGGTCGGATCCGCATCATCTTGGATCGCTCTCGGCTTGACTCCGAGAGTCTAAACGTGTTATCGGTAACTAAACCACCGCCCGCTACAGGGGGCAAGTGAAGGGAGCAGGAACATGGGTCATCCGCACGGAGGTCCTCGAGCGAGCTCCAGGCGCCGCACGTTGAGGCTGACGCTGGCGCTCCTCGTTCTCGTCGGGAGCACGGCAGCCATAGTCGCGGCGGCATCGGCCACGACCGGGTCGAAGACGGCCACGATCAAGGTCGGGCTGATCACGAAGGACGTGACGAATCCGTTCTTCGTCAAGATGAAACAGGGAGCGACAGCTCAGGCCAGGAAGCTCGGCGCGCAGCTGAAGTACGCCGCCGGGAAGAGCAGCTCCGACAACGCCGGCCAGATCGCGGCGATCGAGAACATGACCACCCAGGGAGTGAAGGGGATCTTGATCACGGTGGCCGACGGCAAGGCCGAGAACCCCGCGATCGCGAAGGCCCGGAAGGCGGGCGTGATCGTGATCGCACTCGACTCTCCGACAACGCCGAAGACCGCCACCAACGCGCTCTTCGCGACCAACAACTTCAACGCGGGCGTGTTGATCGGCAAGTACGCACGCGCAGCGACGAAGGGCAAGAAGGTGACGATCGCGATGCTCGACGAGCACGCAGGCTCGTCGGTCGGCGCACTCCGTCACAACGGGTTCCTGAAGGGCTTCGGGATCAAGAGCGGCAATCCGCAGATCGTGTGCGTCGGGAACGGACAGGGTCAGACCGCTCCCTCGCAGACGGCGATGGAGAACTGCCTCCAGAAGAACCCGAGCATCAACGTCGTCTACACGATCAACGAGCCGAGCGCGGCGGGCGCCTGGACGGCGCTCAAGAACGCCGGCAAGTCGAAGAGCGCAACAACGATCGTGTCGGTCGACGGCGGCTGCGCCGGCGTGCGCAACATCAAGGCCGGCGTGATCGACGCGACCTCGCAGCAGTACCCGCTGAAGATGGCGGCACTGGGCGTCTCCGCGGTCGTGAAGTACGCGAAGACCGGCGTGAAGCCGAGCGGCTACACCGACACCGGCGTCAACCTGATCGCCAAGAAGGCTCTCGTGGGCGTCAAGTCGAAGACCGTCGCTTACGGCCTCGCGAACTGCTGGGGCTAGCAGCGTTTCCTCTCACACCCGCGACCGGAGCTTCGGTGGCTCCGGTCGCGGGGCCCTGCTTGCGGGTCTAGGATCGCGCCATTCGGACCACCCCGCTCCAGCTTGTTCGTCGCGTAGCGGCCGCGCCGGCCGTCGGGCCCCTTGTCGCGCTGGTGCTCACGATGGCGTTCTTCTCGCTGAAGTCCGACCGCTTCCTCCAGGCGCAGAACCTCTCGCTCGTGCTCCAGCAGGTGATGGTCGTGGGCGTGCTCGCGATCGGCCAGACGCTGGTGATCCTAACCGCCGGGATCGACCTCTCCGTCGGCACGGTGATGGCACTCGGCCAGATCATCATGGCCAAGCTCGCGGTGGCAAGCGGGGTGGACCCGCTGCTGGCGATCGGCATCGGGATGCTCACGTGCGTCGGCTTCGGGATCCTGCACGGCGGGCTCGTGACCCGGGTTCGACTGCCGCCGTTCATCGTCACGCTCGGCACCCTGAACATCGCGTTCGCACTGACGCACGTCGTGTCGAACGACCTCACCTTTTCCCCGTTGCCGAGCCAGGAGCTCTTCTTCGGCAAGACCTTCAGGTTCGTGGGCGCCGATTTCACGTACGGCGTCGTCCTCATGCTTGTGCTCTACGCGGTTGCCTGGTACGGGCTCACCCAGACTGCCTGGGGCCGGCACGTCTACGCGGTCGGCGACAACCGCGAGGCGGCGCGGCTGACCGGGATCAACACCGACCGGGTGCT
>JALYLM010000028.1 GCA_030774235.1 Actinomycetota bacterium | reverse complement strand
GCATGGGCTTCATCCGGAGCGTCGCCCGACGTGTCGACCGCTTCCAGGAGCGCCGCCCATGGGTTGCCTTTCCGTACGCGGTCCTGAAGAAGTTCGGGGACGACGACGCGGGCAATCTCGCGGCGCTCATCGCGTATTACGGCTTCTTCTCGCTGTTCCCGCTGCTCCTGGTCTTCACGGCGATGCTGGGGATCCTCGTGCGAGGCAACGCCGCCCTCCAGGACAGGCTGCTGCATTCCGCGGTGGCGGGGTTCCCCGTGATCGGGACCCAGATCGAGCGGAACATCGGGTCGCTCAACCGAGGCAGCAGCGTGGCTCTCGTCATCGGGATCGCGGGCACGCTCTGGTCTGGCCTGGGTGTGATCAAGGCCGTGGAGCGCGCCCTCGACGCTGTGTGGAACGTCCCCCGCCGCGAGCGACCGAACGCCGTCTTCGCGACGCTGCGGGCCCTGTTCATGCTCGGCATCCTCGGGGTGATCACCGTCGTGTCCGCCACCGTCTCGGGCGTCGCGTCGGGGAGCGGGATCCCGTGGCGGGCCGCGGCCGGCGTCGGGGCGTCGCTCGGGCTGAACTTCGCGGCATTCGTCCTGGCGTTTCGGTTCCTGACGTCGGCCGACGTCTCGTGGTCCGACGTTCGACCGGGCGCGGCCGTCGCGGCGACGGTGTGGACCGGCCTCGAGGCCGCGGGCGGATTCATCGTCGGGCATCAGATACGGACCGCGAGCGACGTCTACGGCATCTTCGCGATCGTGATCGGTCTGCTCGCCTGGCTCTACCTCGGCGCGCAAGTGACCCTGTTCGCGGCGGAGGTGAACGTCGTGAAGAAGCGGAGGCTCTGGCCCCGCAGGCTCGAGGAGCCGCCCCCCTCGGCGGATCCGCAGAGCTCGGAGGCCCGCGATCGGGGAGCCCGGAAGGTCATGAGGGAAGCTCCGCGAGAGACGGCACCGGCACGAGGACCCGGTCGAGGCCCGTGAGCGTGAGCACCTTCATCGGCGACCCGTCGAGACCGACGAGCACGACGTCACCACCCTTCTCCCGGGCCCGTTTCAGGCAGGTGACCAGCACGCCGAGGGTGCTCGAATCCATGAAGGGCACGCGACTGAGGTCGAAGGCGAGGCGAGACGACGCCTCGTCGAGGCGTTCGATGTATTCCTTCAGCACGGGAGACGTGGAGAGGTCCAGTTCCCCCTCGACCGTCACCACCGTCCAGGATCCCTCGCTGTGGGTATCGAGAACGAGATCCATCGCAGACTTCTTCCCCCTCGATCGGCCGGCCCACGCCCGTCGTGTTTCCGGCTCGGACGTCGACGCTGGCTAGTATAGGAATCTCCCGAGGAGGCACCTGGTGGATGCGCCCGTCTCGCTCGTCGTTCCGGCTTCCCCCGACTACGTCCCCGTGATCCGGGTCGTCGCAACGGGAGCGGCCGCGGTCCTGGACGTTCCCTATGACACGGTCGAAGACCTGAGAATCGCGATCACCGAGTCCTGCAACCGCCTCCTCTCGCTGGGAGACCGGGCCAACGAGCTTCGCGTCACCCTCGGCCGGGACGCCGACGGGCTCCGGGTCGCGGTGTCTGTTGACGCCGAGGTGGACCGGTGGCCGCCTCAGGAGGACGAGGAGTCGCTCGCCTGGACGATCCTGTCGGTGCTCGCCGACGACGCCCGCGAAGAGCTCATCGACGGCGCGCCGGCGATCGTCACGACCTGGCGTTCGGTGCCCGCCGCCGCGGAATGACCGACACCGGTCATCTCTCACCGGGCGGGGCCGTCGGCAACGACGATCGCAACGTGTTCGAGCTCTTCCGGGATATCGAGAAGGATCCGTCGGCGAGGGAGCGTCTCGCGGTTTCGTTTCAACCGCTCGTCGAGTACCTCGCTCGACGTTTCGCCGGACGGGGAGAGGCGCTCGAAGATCTCGTTCAGGTGGCCAACATCGGCCTCCTGAACGCTATCGACCGCTTCGATCCGGACCGGGAGGTCCAATTCTCCACGTATGCGACCGCAACGATCGTCGGAGAGCTCAAGCGTCATTTCCGAGACAAGGCCTGGGCCGTACGGGTTCCCCGTCAGTTACAGGAGACGGCCGTCCACCTGAATCAGGCCCTCCCGGAGCTCACCCAGAAGCTCGGGCGGTCTCCGACGATCGCCGAGATCGCGCAGCGGCTGCAGGTGGCCGAGGACGAGATCGTCGAGGCGATGGACGCGATCCAGGCGTACTCGACAACGTCCATCGACGCCCCGGCCGGGACGTCGGGCATCACGCACGCGGACACGTTCGGGGGCGACGATCCCTCACTCGAACTGCTCGACGGCTGGGCCACGATCGCCCCGGCCGTGCGTGAGCTGTCGGATCGCGACAGAAGGGTGCTCTACCTCCGATTTTTCCGCGACATGACGCAATCCGAAATCGCCGAAGAGATCGGGATCTCTCAGATGCACGTCTCGAGGATCCTGAATCGGACGCTCGAGCGCCTGCGCGATACCACGCGGGCGACCGAACGCTGAGAACGCTCGCGGACAGGCCGGCGAGCAGCTCCAGGCGGGGCAACGATCAGGTAGCGGTCCCGCCCCCCTCGGGCGAAGAGGGTGTCGTCGGCCGAGGCGTCTGCCCCGCGACCTGGCGCTCCAGGCGTGCCGCCTTCTCGGATGCGGAGCCGGCCATCTCGCCGGTGCGGTCGGCGATCGTGCCGGCCTTGTCGCCGGCCTTCTGTACAGCCTCCCGCACACGGTCACCCGCTCGTTCCATGGTTTCGGCCGCCTCGTAGCCTCGATCCTGGATCTCCGTGCGGCCCGTACCCATCATCCGATTCCACCGCTGACGGATCTCATCGAAGCGCTCCCGGCCCGCTCTGGAGCCGGCGACGTACGCGCTTCCCGCCGCCACGCTCAGCACGGCGATCCGGCGGAGGCGGTGCTTGCGAGGCCCCCGCCCCTGTATGCCGCGCTCGAGCACGTCGAGGATCCTCGACAGCTCGGCGCGCTCTTGATGCAACTGGTCGCGCAGGGACTCGTTCTCGGCGTGGAGCCGATCGTTCTCGTGCTCCACGTCGTCGACCCTGCCCTCCACCCGCTTCTTCTGGCGGGCACCCCGGATGCTCTCGACCCGGTCCAGCACGTCCATGTCCGCTCACCCCTTCCTCGTCTGCGTACCGCTTCGATACCCGCGCGGGTCGAGACCAAACGCCGAGCCCGGGCCGAGCTTCCCCAGCCTCCGATCCCGATCGAACGACTGCTTCGTTGGATCGGGCTGCCCGTCGCGGTTTCGACGCATTCGACGAGGGGTATGACGCGGTCGCTCGCCGGCGAATCCCAGCAAGGAGCGATGCCCGATGGTAGCGAGACGACAAGACGAGCCGATGCAGATCCAGGGCGTCCGGATCCGTGAGGAGTCAGCCGTCCAGCGATACCGGACCGGAAGGGTCTGTGAGGATCTCCAGTGCGACACCGTTCTCTCGGTCTACAACCCGAGCACCTTCTGCTGGCAACACGAGCTGCCTCACCGGCTGGTCGGCGCACCGCCCGGTCGTCCCCGCGGCGTAAACGCGCTCGAGGAGATGGGCGAGGGCATCTGGGCCCGTTCGGCCTGAATCAGCTCCTGAGGTCGGTGGCGGACGGCGTCTTGCGCTGCACTCGGGTCAGTCCTCGAGGCCGGCCTCATCGTCGAGGAGACCGCCGACGTAGTCGGCGCTCCCGTCGCCTCGGTAGATGTATTCCACGACGTTGTCGACGCCCGGGACATCGTCCTCGTCGACGGCTTGCCGCTCGCTTCCCACCGGCCAGTAGAGCACGCCGCGATCGACCTGTTCCTGCGGGAACTCGAGCGTCTGGCCGTTCAGTGGACCGCCATTGAGTCGAATCTTCATCGGTCCCCTCCGTGATCAAAGCCTTCCCGGCCCCACACGACGGCAAATGCCGCGCCGGACGGCGCTTGCCCCTCGATGCGATTCGTTCTTTACTGCCGGGCGATGACGCATTCGATCGGGGATCTGGCAGAGGTCCTGGACAATCTCGGTGTCTTCCGTGCCGCCCCTTCGGACCTGGTCGAACTCTGTCCGTCCGGGTTCCGGCGCGTACCGATCTCGACGGGCTCGGACTATTACCTTTCCCTCCAGGGCTTCGCGCCCGGTCAGATCGCGTACGCCCACACGCACCCGGACTCGGAGGAATGGGTGATGGTCCTGGGAGGTTCCGGGGAGGCGCGGTTCAGGACCCAGGAACCGCTGCCGCTGAGCCCGGGGATGGTGGTCGGCCGAGCTGAGCGACATCCACACGGGTTCCTCGCGGGATCCGACCCGATGTACCTGCTCTCGATCCAGCTTCCACGGCCGGCGGAGGGCGTCACGACGTGGGACGAGCCGGGGACATCGACGGAACCGATCCCGTGCGGGGAGACTCGGGCGCCCTGCCGCCGCTGTCCTCGCTGCGGCGGCCACAGCGCGCCCGGCCCCACCGCGAGCTTCCGCTGCGAGAACTGCTCGTTCACGTTCTAGGTGGCCCTCGCGCTCCTTGCGATGTGGAGTCGCGCCGACCGGCCCGTTGGACCGGACCGAGGTGCGCGTTCCCGGCGTTCGGCATAGGGTCGTCTCGGGTGGCGCGAGAGCGAAGGAGGTCGGGAGCGTGACGGACTACGTGCTTCTCTACAGCGGCGGGAGCATGCCCGAGACCGAGGCGGCGCAGGCCGACGTGATGAAGGCCTGGGATAGCTGGTTCACGACGCTGGGCCCGGCATTGAAGGACGGCGGGAACCCGTTCACGCCGATGGCGAAGAGCATCGCCGCCGACGGCACGGTGAGCGACGGTGCCCCGGGTACCGCCAGCGGATACTCGATCATTCAGGCCGACTCGCTCGACGAGGCGACCGGGATGGCCAAGGGGTGCCCGGTCATTCAAGGGGGCGCCTCGATCACGGTCTACGAAACGTTCGCTGTGATGTAGCTAGCGCCGAACTCGGACATCGCGTCCGCCCACGAGCCGGATATGGGCCTCTGATGTGGGCCTCTTCGGGAATTCCGCTTGAGTTTCGGCTTCGAGGGGCCGAAGGCTAGGGTGGCGGTAGGCGCCCGGCTAGCAGCCTGCCGACGCCAGTGACGGGCTCGAAGACGAACGGCCCGGGGGGGTCATGAGCGAGCAGTCGACCGTACGAGTGGTGGTGGGAGAGGCCGAACCCTGCAACGGGGCCTTGCGCTTCGTGCTCGACGGGGAGGGCTTCGACGTGGTCGGGGAGGGATCCACCCCGGCCGAGCTCGAACGCATCCTCCCGGATACCCAGCCCGCCGTGGTCGTACTGAGTGCGGACATCAGTGCGAGGGCCGTCCTCACCGTGCGCAAGCGGGCGCCGTCCGCGAAGATCATCGTGGTATGGCCGACCGGCGTGTCTGCGGCGATCGCCGACGACCGGGTCGAACCGTCACAGATCTACGACGAGCTTGGACACGCCGTTCGCCGACAGGCCGACCGCCGGCTCGTCTCCATCCCCGAGGCCGCGGAACCGATCCACCACCTCATCCTCCTTCCGGACGCGGAAACCTATAGCCCGATCGAGCTCGAGTTCGCGGCCGAGACAGAAACCACGTTCACGCCTGAGTTGGCCGCGAGCGCGCGTGTGCATCCCGGCCGGCGCAGCGCGCGCACCCTCGTGGGCGTCTCGAGCCTCGTCTCGCTCGTGATCCTGATGATCGGTGTTGCGTTCGCCCTCGACGCGTCGAAACGACCGACTCGCCCGGTGGACAGGACCAGCTCCCACCCCTCGCCCTCCGTCGTCTCAGGGTCCGTCGCCTCCCCGTCCCCGGTATCGCGGTCCGGAGGAAGGAACGGCGAACGCGACGCGGCGACCGGCTCGACCTGCCGACAGGCATCGCGCTCGAACGGCCGGGGAACTCTGGGCAGCGACAACACGCCTCACGGCAACAAGAGCGAGCGTGGAAACCACGGTTCCGCGTGCGGCGCCCAAGGCCATGCGCATCGGGTCCAGGGCGCAGGCAAGGGCAACAACGCCCACCGTCATCCAGGCGGCGCCGGCCGCGCTGGAGCGGAGGGGTCGGGGCGATCATCGAAGCCGCCGAACGAGTCCGGCCACGCGAGCGACCACGCCCACGTTCGCGACACGGCCGGAACCCGAACGCACGGCAGCGCGGCATCCAGCCACCCTGCCTAGCCGTGATTCGACCGAAGCGTTCGAGAGGTTCCGGATCGTGAGCCGTGCGCGCATCGAGCCAGAATCCAGAGTCAGGCGCGCCGGAGGAACCACATCAAGATCGCGATGGCGAGCACGATCACGATGATCGTTCCGACCAGACCCAAACCGATGGCAGCAAGCATGTTCTCCTCCTTTCGGTGCAGGCGCCGTACCCACGTCGGGCCGGACCCCAAACCTCCGCTACGCGTTCTCCCCCATGAGCTCGTCCTTCCGAGCCTGCATCTGCACGCCGAGTTCCGCGAGATCCTCCTCATCGAGCACCTGGCGGGCCTTTGAGAACATCTCGTTCTCCTCTTCGTCGATGTGATGCTCGACGTTCTCCCTCATGACCGTGAGCTTGGCTCCCCACGTCTCGTCGTCGAAGGGGACGGCTCCGAGCTCGGCCACGATGCCGTTCACGACGTGGTGCTCCTCGAAGCCCTCGAG
>JALYLM010000027.1 GCA_030774235.1 Actinomycetota bacterium | reverse complement strand
GGGCATGCGCTCGTGGAGCCGCGAGGGCGCGGACAACCTGCTCGCCCTTCGCGTGCTCGCCATGAACCCTGAAGGCTGGCGTGACTGGTGGGGTGAGGCCTCCGACTGACCGGCCGCCGATCCGGCCCGCACCTTGGCCGTTGCTCGGCGTCCCCGGTCGGGAGCGGGAGAAAGGAAAGCCCCGCTCTCCGAACACCTGGCTAACTGTCAGAAGTGAGGCGCTACTCCGGCCGGTCAGCACGCGGGAGGGGTCGGGGCCCCGTGCTTGGGCACCGTAATGAACGCCGTCTCCCCCGGCCTGACGAGGCCGAGGCACTGACGCGCGAGGCGCTCCAGGACGGCGGGGTCCCGCAACTCCTGCACGCGGTTCGCCAGCTGGGCGTTCTGCCCTTCGAGCTGCTGAGCCTGCCGCTGAAGGTCGGATAGCCGACCGCGTTGCTGGACGTAGGCGCGGAGCGGAGAGATCCCGAGGGTGAGCACCAACAGCGAGACGATGGCGAGGCCGACGGCTCGTGTCGTGATCCTCGCGCTCCTGACGGTCGACCTGCCGGACCGTCGCACGCGAGGCGTGGCGGAGGAAAGGGCCGCGGCGCCGGCGCTCATCCGGCCGTTCCGGCTCGTCCCGCGGCTGCCGGGCGCCCGGCGTAGCGGGCGTTCTCGCCGAGCTCTTCCTCGATCCGAAGGAGCTGGTTGTACTTCGCGGTCCGTTCGCCGCGGCTCGGCGCACCGGCCTTGATCTGCCCGGCGTTCGTTGCAACCGCGATGTCGGCGATCGTGACGTCCTCGGTCTCGCCGCTGCGATGGGAGACGACCGCCCCGTACCGGTTCCGCTGCGCCAACGCGATCGTGTCGAGCGTCTCGGTGAGCGTGCCGATCTGGTTCACCTTGATCAGGATCGCGTTGGCCACCCCGTCGCGGATCCCCCGCTCGAGCCGCTCCGTGTTCGTGACGAAGTTGTCGTCGCCGACGAGCTGGACGCGGGAACCGACCTCCCGGGTCAGGGCCGCCCACCCTTCCCAGTCGTCCTCGGCGAGACCGTCCTCCAGCGACACGATCGGGAATCGGTCCAGCAACCCCGACCAGAACGCGATCATATCCTCGGACGAACGGGACTCGCCCTCCAGCCGATACGCGCCGTCCCGGTAGATCTCGCTCGTCGCGGGGTCGAGCGCGAGGGCGACCTCGTCGCCGGGCGTGAGGCCCGCGCGCTCGATCGCCTGGAGCAGCAGCTCGAGCGCCTCGGCCGCGGTCCCGACCTGCGGCGCGAACCCCCCTTCATCGCCCACCGCCGTCGCGAGGCCCTTGTCGTGCAGGATCGACTTCAGCGCGTGGTAACACTCGGAGCCCCATCGCATTCCCTCCGTGAACGAGGCCGCGCCGACCGGCATCAGCATGAACTCCTGCAGCTCCAGGTCGTTGTCCGCGTGCACGCCGCCGTTGATCACGTTCAGCATCGGAGTGGGAAGCAGGTTGGCCATGGGCCCGCCGAGGTAGCGGTGGAGCGGGAGCCCGCTGGAATCCGCTGCGGCGCGCGCCACGGCGAGCGAGGCCCCCAGCATGGCGTTCGCGCCGAGGGCCGACTTGTCCGCCGTTCCGTCGAGATCGAGCAGGGCGGTGTCGACGCCGCGCTGATCGAGCGCCTCCATCCCGGCGATCGCGGCGCCGATCGGGCCGTTCACGTTGCTCACCGCGCCCAACACGCCCATGCCCCCGAAGCGGCTGCCGTCCCCGTCGCGGAGCTCGAGCGCCTCGTGCTGCCCGGTGGATGCACCGCTGGGCACCGCGGCTCGGCCGAACGCCCCGTCGTCGAGCCACACGTCCACCTCCACGGTGGGGTTGCCACGCGAGTCGAGGATCTGACGGGCGTGGACGGACTCGATCGACGACATGGGGACCGAATGGTACCGGAGCCTCCGTCGAGCCGGTGGATTTCCGGGCGCCTACCTGTTCAGGCCGGCGACTCTCCGTCGGGCCACTTCGTGAAGGACCAGGTTCGCCCGATCTCGTCGAATCCGAGCCGCTCGTACAGTCGTCGAGGCCAGTCGTTCAGGTCGGCGAGCAGGAACACGAGGCTCGCGCCGCCCGCCCGTGCCTCCTCCACGGCTCGAAGCACGACGTTGCGGGCCACACCGCGGCCCCGGAACTCGTCCAGCGTCATGACGCTTTCGACCTGCGCCATGCCCCGGTCTCGATACAGCTCGCACGCGCCGGCGATGCGCCCGTCGACACGCTGCGCGAAGAACCGGCACCCGGCGCCGTCGACCAGCACGCTCCGGTAGTCGGCGAGGGCCTCCGCGACCCCGGCCGCCTTGCCCCAGCGCTCCCGCAGGGCGGTCTCGATCAGGAACGGCCGGATCTCCTCGTGATCCAGTTCCTCGACGACCTGCGGTTCGGCGGGACGATCCGGCTCTCGCCGGTGTGCCATCACGACCAGGTGGTCGCCCACGTACCCGAGCTCGGCCAGTCCCAGCGCAACACGGATCCCGTCGGAGTCGTCGGGGATCTTCGCCTCGCGGTGCCGGCAGTCTCGCATCGCGAGCTCGATCTCGGACGCCAGCATCGCGACGCCGACTCCTCGGAGCGGTCGGTCGATCCATACGAGATTCGCGTCGTAGCGAAGGGCGTGATCGTCGTTGAAGAACGCGACTCCCCAGGGGAAGGGCTCCACCCTCGTGCTCGTGGCCCCCAGCACCCAGCGCTCGAACGCGATCGCCCGCGGCAGATCCCCATCCATCGCGCCGAGGCTACCGAAGACTCCGCTCCCGCTCAGTCGGCGAGAGTGGCCGGGTCACAGTTCCCCCCACAGACGAGAACGACCACGCGCTCGCCGGGCTCGGCGACGTATGCGCCGGACGTGATCGCGGCCATGGCCGTCGCGCCGCCGGGCTCGGCGACGAGCCGAAGCTCGCGCCACAACGCGCGCTGCGCTTCGCGGATGGCATCGTCGCTCACGAGCACGGACTCTCGGACGAGGCGTCGCGAGATGTCGAAGGCGACGTCGCCGACCCGGCGGGTTCCCAGCGCGTCGACCGTGATTCCGGCGACGGCCATGTCGACGGGCCTGCCCGCCTCCAGGGCCGCGTGCAAGCAGCACGACGTCTCCGGTTCCACCGCCACGACGCGGACATGCTCCCCGAGCCATGCCGCGATCCCGCCGACCAGCCCGCCACCCCCGACCGCCACGAGCACGGTGTCCGCATCGGGAACCTGCTCGGTCAGCTCCAGGCCGATCGTGCCTCCTCCCGCAACGACCTCCGGCTGATCGAAGGGGTGCATGGCGAGCAGTCCGCTCTCGGCCCCGCGTTCCCGAGCCGCCTCGGCTGCGTCGTCGTAGAAGCCCTCGACGACCCGGACGGCGGCGCCCTGCGCACGAACACGGTCGATCTTCGCGGCCGGCGACGTCGCCGGAACGAAGATCTCGGCGCGGTGGCCCAGTCGTCGCGCCGCGTACGCGACCGCGAGTCCGAAGTTTCCGCCGCTCGCGGCGATCACCCCGCCCGGAGGAACCTCGGAGGCGAGCATCTTGCTGAACGCCCCGCGCGGCTTGAACGACCCCGTGTGTTGCAGGAGCTCGAGCTTGAGCGTGATCGGAACGTCCAGGCCGAAGGCACCGGCGCCGGCATCGACCACGGGGGTTCGGCGCACGTGGGGCGAGATCCGGTCCCGCGCCGCGCGGATGTCGTCGCGGCCCACCGTCGTCGCGTCGATCATCGTCGGCCGGTCAGCGGGCCTCGCGAAAGAGCGTCAACAGTTCCTCGTCCGTCATGCCTTCGAGCTCGACGCCGCGCGAAGCGGCGAGCTCCATCATGCGCTCGTAGCGCTCGCCGAAGGTCCGGGTCGTCCGGCGAAGCGCGCTCTCGGCATCCACCCCGAGCTTGCGCGCGACCGCGACCGTCGCGAACAGCACATCGCCGATCTCGCGCTCGACGGCATCTTCGGTCGGCGACTCGGATGCCGACGCGAGCTCGTCGATCTCCTCTCGTAGCTTCTCCAGCGCGCCCTCGGCGCTACGGAACTCGAACCCCCACCCCGCCGCCCGGCGCTGGACCTTCGCGGCGCGCGCGAGCGACGGCATCGCGACCGGGATGCCGTCCTCGATCCGTCCCCTGGACCCCAGCTCGGCGGCCTTCAGCTTCTCCCAGTTCACGAGGACCTCTTCGGGACCGGAGACCTCGAGCGAGCCGAACACGTGGGGGTGGCGGTGGATGAGTTTCCGTGCGAGCCCCTCGGCCACGTCGTCGACATCCCATCGCCCCTCGTCGGCGGCCATCTGCGCGTGGAAAACAACCTGCAGGAGGAGATCGCCGAGCTCGTCGCGGATCGCATCCGAGTCGTCGGCATCGATCGCCTCGAGGGCCTCGTACGTCTCCTCCAGCAGGTGGCGGGCGAGCGTTCGATGCGTCTGCTCGGCGTCCCACGGGCATCCGCCCGGGCCCCGGAGTCGCGCCATCACCTTCACGACGTCGAGCAGCCGGCGGCCCTGCCGGCTCGAGGGAACCGGCCCATCCGGGACGTGGCCACGGAGGTCGTCCGCCGACCCCGGAGTCGCGCTCACGGCGAGGGCGACGTCCCGGCACCGGTCCCGGTCCCGGCCCCGCTGGATCCGGCCGGGGTCGCGGTCACCGTCGCGCTCGGCTCGGTGCTCGAGATGCGGTCGACCGCGAGCGTCTGCTGATTGAAGCGTCCGTACTTCGGGTTCACCGACACGCCCTCGGCCTTGGACTCGGTCTGCAGCCAAGCGTTGAGCGCCTGCGCTCCCTGGGTCTGGAGGATCTGGGTCGACGCCTGCGAGAACGGCGCGACCTGCTTCGAGATCATGCGGATCACGTGCCACCCGAACTGGGACTGCACCGGCCTCGAGATCTGACCGGGCTTCAGGGCCACGGCCGCCGTGGCGAACTCGGACACGAATTGCGATGCCGGCACGGTGCCGAGGTCGCCCCCGTTGGCGCCGGACTGCGTATCGGTCGAGACCTTCTTCGCCAGGGCCTGGAAGTCCTTCTCCGTTGCACCCGGCGCCGTGACCTGCGCGTAGACGCTGTCCGCCTTCGCCTTCGTCTTCACGAGGATGTGCTCGACGTGGATCGTCGTGAACTGCAGGATGTTCTGCCGGTACAGGTCGTGGAGCTGCGCGTCGGTGATCTGCGCCTTCTCGAGGTCACCCTGCACGGCGCGCACCAGCAGGATGTCTCGCACGAATCGGCCGAGGTCGTCCCGCGTAACCCCGTTCGAGGCAAGGGCCTTGTTCACCGCATCGGCGCCGAGCCCGGAATCGAGCGTCTGCACGGTCGTGCGGACGTCTGCGTCGGTGACGGAGAGCCGATGCTGTGCGGCGTACTGCGCGGCCAGGACGTTCTCGATCATGGCTCCGAGAGCGAACCGGTTGCAAGCCGACTCCTGCGACTCTCCGGTGTCCACCGTGCCGCATTTCTGTTGGTTCAGGCCGGCGACGAACGTGTACAGCTTCGCCTCCGTAGCGAGTTGGACGTCCCTGATCGACGTTCCTCCAACGGTCGCGGCCGGAGACGCGGCGCTTCCGCACGCGGACAGCTCCGCGAGCATGACGATGGCGAGCACGAAGACAGGGGCGGCCCTGCGGGGATCCACGGAGCTCCAGTCTAGCGGACAGTGTCGCGCTGCTCGGGCGCCGCGGAACCATCCACGGGTGGCTCGAGAGCCGGCTCGCGCGGCTCGCCGATCGCCTCGCGGAGCCACGCCTCGACCCACCGAACGAGATCCGCGCCGAACACACGGTCGGGCACGAGGTTGAGGGTCCGCTTCTCCAGGTGGTACGTCGCCCTCCATACGCGTTCTCCCAGGTCGAGCAACAAGGGATCGGGGATCGCCACCGGGGTAAGGCGGACCTGGTCGCGGAAGGTCGTGACCTCCTCCACGCCGAGGCGTTCTCCCGTGATACGGAGCGACGCGATCGCGAACAGCGTCTCGACCTGATCGGGCAGAACCCCGTACCGATCGATCGTCTCGTCGCGGATCTTCCCAAGCGTGGCGTGGTCGCCGGCCAGCGAGATCCGCCGGTACAGTTCGAGGCGAAGGGCCTCCTGCGCGACCCATCCGGGAGGGATGAACGCCTTCACCGGCAGATCGATCCGCAGCTCCTTGTCGGGCACGAGCTCCTCGCCCTTCATCTCGGCGACGGACTCGGCCAGGATCCGCGCATACGCGTCGAATCCGACGGCAGCGATATGGCCATGCTGCTCCGCACCCAGGACGTTCCCGGCGCCTCGGATCTCCAGGTCTCGGAGCGCGATCTGGAAGCCGCTGCCGAGCGCCTGGTGCTTCGCGATCGTCGAGAGCCGCTCGTGCGCCTCCTCGGTCATCTCACGCTGGGGCGGGAAGAAGAAGTACGCGAACGCGCGTTCCGCGCTCCTGCCGACCCGGCCGCGAAGCTGATACAGCTGCGCCAGTCCCAGCCGATGCGCGCCGTCGATCACGAGCGTGTTCGCGTTCGGAACGTCCAAGCCCGATTCGATGATCGTGGAGCACACGAGGATGTCCGCCTCGCGATCCCAGAACTTGATCATCTGCTTCTCCAGGTCGGCCTCGTCCATCTGTCCGTGAGCGATGGCGACGCGCGCGTCGGGGACCTGCTCCTGCAGCCATGCCGCGTGGCGGTCGATGGTGGCCACGCGGTTGTGGACCCAGAAGACCTGCCCCTCCCGAAGCAGTTCGCGCCGCACCGCCCCGAGCGCCAGGCCCTCGTCGTAGGACCCGACGTACGTCAGCACCTGCTGGCGGTCCTCGGGTGGGGTGTCGATCGTCGACATCTCACGGATCCCGCTGAGTGCCATCTCCAGCGTGCGCGGGATCGGCGTGGCCGTCATCGTGAGGACATCGACGTGCGCCCGGAGCTTCTTCAACCGCTCCTTGTGCGAGACGCCGAAACGCTGCTCTTCGTCCACGACGAGGAGGCCGAGATCCTTGAACGCGACGTCCCTGCCGATCAGCCGATGCGTCCCGATCACCACGTCGATCGTGCCGGCAGCGAGGTCGGCGACGATCCGCTTCTGCTCGGCCGGCGAGACGAACCGGCTCAGCATCCTCACCGTGACCGGGAACGGGGCGAACCGTTCGCCGAAGGTGATCGCGTGCTGCTCCGCAAGCAAGGTCGTCGGCACGAGCACGGCCACCTGTTTTCCGTCCATCACCGCCTTGAAGGCCGCCCGGACGGCGATCTCGGTCTTGCCGAACCCGACGTCGCCGCAGACGAGACGGTCCATCGGCTTGGGCGACTCCATGTCGCGCTTGACCTCCTCGATCGCGGTCAGCTGGTCGCCGGTCTCCTCGTGCGGGAAGGAGTCCTCCAGCTCGGCCTGCCACGGCGTGTCGGGTCCGAAGGCGTGGCCCGCGACGGCCATCCTGACGCTGTAGAGCCGGACCAGCTCGCCGGCCATGTCGCGCACCGCGCGTTTGACCCGAGTCGTCGCGCGGGTCCAGTCGCTGCCGCCCAGGCGGTGCAGCCGCGGAGCGTCGCCGCCGAGGTAGCGAGCCACCATGCCCACCTGGTCCGAGGGGACGTACAGGCGATCACCCTGCGCGTACTCGAGGACGAGGTAGTCACGCTCGGCGCCCCCCAGCTCCCGGTGCACGATGCCCGAGTACCTGCCCACCCCGTGCACCCGGTGCACGGCGAAGTCCCCCGCCTCGAGCTCGTCCGCGATCGCATCGGTCCGCCGCCGGGTGAACCGCGGAGCGCTCCTCGTGTGGCGACGCGACCCGAACAGATCTTCCTCGGTGGCGACGGCCAATCTCCCTGCGGCGAAGACGAACCCGTCTCGCAGAGACGACTCGACGGTCTCGACCGGCAGCGCGCCCACCACCTCTTTCACTCGGTCCAGCGAGCCATGGCCGCGCGCCGACACGACCAGCCGATAGCCCGCGGTGCCGAGCTCGCGTAGGCGCTGGGCAAGCTCGGGGGCGTTTCCCTGTGCGGTGCCCCAGTGCGACAGGCCGAGGTCGATGCCCTGCGTGAACGACGAGAGATGGAGCCGAACGCGATCCGACGTCGCCTCGTCGAGCGGGTGAACGACGGGTGGGCCGGGCCAGCCGAGAGCCTCTGCCAGCGCCGTCGCTTCCGCGTGCGCCTGGCGAGCGCGGTCCTGTGTGCGTTCGGCCTGCGTGATGATCACCCAGGCCCCCGCCGGGAGGAGCTCGGCCGGCGTGGGGAGGTGATCGAACAGGAGCGGAGCGAGCGACTCCATGCCCTCGGTGTGCAAACCGTCGGCGACGCGCTGGAGCCCGTCTCCGTATCGGTCCGCATGCGCCCCCGCTCGCGCCGCGGCCCGAGCACGAACGGCGTCGTCGGGGACCAGCTCGCGAACCGGCGGAACCTCGACACGCGCGACCGGTTGGGTCGACAGCTGCGTCGCCGGGACGAACTCGCGCAGCGACTCGATCTCGTCGCCCCAGTACTCCAGTCGCACCGGCCGTCGTTCGGTTCCGGGAAACACGTCGACCACTCCACCGCGGACGGCGAACTCCCCGCGTCGCTCCACCACGTCGGCGCGCGTATACCCGAGATCCACGAGGCGCTCCGCGAGCGCGTCCGGAGGCAGCTCGCGGCCGGCGACGAGCTCCAGGGCCGGCACGGTCCCCAGCGTGGGGATCAATCCCTGCATCGCCGCCAGGACGGGCGCGACCAGCACGAACGGCCCACTCGCGGCGCGAAGCCGGGCGACCGCGCTGCCTCTGCGGGCGGCGATCTCGGGCGCAGGCGAGATGCCCTCGTACGGCAGGGCCTCCCACGCGGGCAACAGGTCGACCCGGTCGGAGCCGAGGTAGGCATCCAGACCCGCCGCCAGCGACTCCGCTTCACGGGGCCCCGCGACGATCGCCATCACCGGCGAGTCGAGCGCGATGGCGAGCGCCGCGATCACCGCGTCCTCGCCCGTCTCGGCGTTGGCCAGCACGGGACGGGCTCGCTCGAGCAGCAGCCGCTCGAACGGCTCCGACCCGATCAGCGTCTCGAGCGCTTCCCGCAGTCCCACGCGACCCCCGCTTCAGCCAACACGAACAGCCCCGGTCGCGGCGCGACGGGGCATCGGCGGGAAGTCTACCGGTGGGGAGGCGCTTCGAGTCAGACGACGTGGAGCCGGCTTCGGGACCGCTCGTCGTCCGGGGTCGGCGTTGCCGAGCCGGCCCCGTCGTGCACGATCGCCTCCGGGCCTCGCACCGAGAGCCAGCGCGTGAAGTCCGGCGCCGACAGCGGGTGCGAGATAAAGAATCCCTGAGCCTCGTCGCATCCGAATTCGGCGAGCCGGTCGAACGTCTTCGCGTCCTCCACTCCCTCAGCGACGACACGCAGGCCGAGGTTGCGCGCCAGCTCGACGGTGGCGCGAACGATCATGAAGTCGTTCGCGTCCTCGAGCATGTGCATCACGAACGATCGATCGACCTTGATCTCGTCGATCGGCAGTCGCTTCAGATAGCTGAGCGACGAGTATCCCGTGCCGAAGTCGTCGATCGACAGCCCGACACCGACCTCGCTCAGCCGATCGAGCACGTCGGTCGAACGCCCCGACTCGGCCATCATGAAGCTCTCGGTCAGCTCGACCTTCAAGAAGCCCGCCGGCATGTCCCATCGCTCGAGGAGCTCCGCGATCTGATCGGGCAGCTGGCCGTCGAGCAGGCTGCGCGGCGAGAGGTTCACCGCCATCGGGAGCTGGATCCCCGCGTCGGCCCATGTTCGCCACTGCCGCATCACTTCGCCGAACACGTGGAGCGTGAGTGGGCGCAGCAGCACCGTCTTCTCGACGAACGGGATGAACTCGTCCGGAGGCACGAGGCCGCGATCCGGGTGGTCCCACCGAACGAGCGCCTCCGCACCGGAAACGCGTCCGTCGGACAGGCGCACCTTCGGCTGGTAGTAGACGACGAACTCGCCGTTCTCGATCGCGGGACGCACCTGCCCGATCAGCGTGAGGCGAGCGGGGTGGTGCTGGTCCATGTGCTCCGCGTACACCTCGTACCCGCTTCCGGCCTCCTTCGCCGCGTACATGGCAACGTCGGCGCGCCGCAACAGTGTCTCGGCGTCGTCGCTCTGTTCGGGGTAGATCGCGATCCCGATCGAGCCCGACACGTCGAGGGCCAAGCCCTCGACGGTCACGGGGCGCTCGAGCTCCTCGATCAGGCGCTCCGCGATCCGGATCGCGATCGAGCGATTCGGCAGGTCGGGCAGGAGGATCCCGAACTCGTCTCCGCCCAGCCGCGCCATCAGGTCGTGCTCGCGGAGCACGGTGGACAGTCGAGGCCCGATCTCCTTCAGCAGCTGGTCGCCGAAGTGATGCCCGAGCGTGTCGTTGATCTCCTTGAAATGGTCGAGGTCCATGAGCATCACCGCGATGCTTCCCTCGAGCCGGCCCGCCTCGCCGATGGCGTCGGCGAGCTGCAGCTGGAAGAGCATCCGGTTCGGCAAGCCGGTCAGCGCATCGTGCAGCGCTTGGTACTCGTTCTCGGCCTGACGTTCGGCCAGGTCCTCGGTGGCCAGCTGCAACGAATGCGTCCGCTGGAACATCTGTCTGGCGAACGCCAGGGGCGCGATGAACACGACCAGCGCCCACAGGCCCGTGGTCTCGGTCGAGAGGGCGACGAGGACCGAGAACAGCGCGAGCCCCATGTACGAGACGACGAACTCGCCGAAGACACCGACGTGCATGTCCCGGATGATCTGTTTCAGCGGTGTGCCCGACTGCAGGGACGCATAACCCGCTACGACGATGGTGTTCAGCGCGTAGCCGGCGAGCGCGGCAACCAAGACGGCAGGAGCGAGCTGGTACCACCGCGACTGATCCAGGGAGGTCAGGTGGTGGAAGACGGCGCTCTCGAGTGCCACGGACAATGCGATCTGTCCCCGGATGTACAGCGCCTTCAGCGGCGGCAGCTCGCGTCGAAGCTCTCGCCTGTCTGCGGCTCCCAGGAGCGCGGTCAGTGCGGCCACGGCGGGCGAGAACACGAGGGCCGCCGACAGCTCGATCGGAAAGCTCAGGCTGAATGCCATCTCCGAAGACCCGCGGATCGGCAGGAGGTCGACGATGGCGACGGCCGCAGCCCACACCAGGATCCGCCAGTCGAGGAACTCCCGGTGGTGGTGGGAGAACGTCGTCCCCAGCCAGAGGAGCACGGGGAGGACGATGAGAAGCTCGTAGGCCCGAAGCTTCGCGCCGCGACGCTGCAACGCCGCCGGCTGGAGTGGCGACTCAGCCACGTGGAGCGCCTTCCGTCGCGGCCGGCGCTTCGCCCACGATGGACTCGATCCGGCGACGGCGCATCGCGGCGACGATCACGAACGCCACTCCCGCGTAGGCGACGACGTCGCCCGCGCTCACCGCCTGGCGCACCGGGGGTGGGATGGGGGTGACGTCGCCCAAGAACAGGAGCCGGTCGCCGGGCCCGGCCAGATGGTGCTTCTCGCCTCCCTGCCGGACCAGCTCGGTCAGTGTGTCCTGCTGCCCGGACGCGATGAGCGCGTGCTGCGTCACGGGCATGCCGTGATTCGCCCCGATCACCAGGAAGTTCATCAGCATGCCGATCAGGATCAGCGGGAAGCCCGGGGTCCGCAGGTTCGCGGCCGCGAAGATCGTGAGCATCGCGAACGACGCCATGAGCAGGAGGAAGGGCAGATCGCCCCTGGAGGGCGAGAGGTATTGGAGGACGAGCCCCACGATCGCCAGCGGTGCGACGCGGATCCGCAGCGACGACAGCCCAGCGAACCGGCCGCCGGTGAGGAAACCGACCGCGAGGGCGAGCACGAGCACGGAGAGGACGAGTCTCACGTCATTCCTATCGGGGAGGAAGAACGAGGTCTTGATGGGTCCGACGACGCTGATGCCCCCGGGAGCCGAGGCTCCGCGGGGGCATCGATCGCGGCTGTTCCGTGGATCAGTTCTTCCAAGGCGCACCGAGTGCGACGGCCATAGCCGCCAGCCACCCGAGCGAGAGCATGATCTTGCGCAGACGCATGGGACTCCTCCTTCCAACCGGTGACGCCGGCATCAGTTCTTCCACCTGGCTCCGGCCGCCAGCAGGAACGTGGCGAGCGTGGCGCCGACGTACATCAGGTGCCGCCATCTGTTGTTCCTCATCTGTGACCACCTCCTTCTTTCCGTACTACAGCATCGGCTCGGGCGCGCACGACCACATCGGTCAGGGGTCGCGAAGATCCATCGCCCGCAGCACATCTCACCGCGTCCCCGGATGGGGGATGGGTCCTCCGTCGAAGGTCTGGGGGTCGAGCGAGGGACGCCCATGTCCCTCGTCCACGAGTCTTACCGCGTTCCTGGTATCCCCCATACGGGGTCGGGGCGTTCGCCCGGTCGGCCTACTCGGAGCCGGCGCGATGGTTGAACCGGTCCTGGGTCGCGGTCACGCCGTCCGCGATCAAGGAGCGGACGGCGTCGGCGGCTCGATCGACCCAGACCGCGATGGCCGCCTGAGCCTTCTTGCCGACCGGCTCCAGGACGAAGTCCGCAGGATCCTGGCGCCCGGGTGGCCGTCCGATCCCCACACGGATCCGCAGGAAGTCCGGGGTCCGCAGAGCCTGCTGGAGGGAGCGCAGGCCGTTGTGCCCGCTGTTGCCGCCGCCGAGCTTCACGCGCAGCGAGCCGGCCGGGATGTCGAGCTCGTCGTGCACCGCGATGAGGTGGGCCGGGTCGATCTCTCGCTTCTTCGCGACGCTCGCGTAGGCGGGACCCGACTCGTTCATGTACCGCTGTGCCCGAACGAGCACGACGCGCTGCCCGCCGACCGCGATCTCGGCGACCTCCGCCGGGACGAACCGGGCCTTTCGGAAACGTTCTCCGGCGTCCCGAGCCATGGCCTCGACCACCATGCGGCCGATGTTGTGACGCGAGACGGCGTAGCGGTCGCCCGGATTGCCCAATCCGGCGACGAGCCAGGCCATCGCCTAGCTCTCGCCGCCCTCCCCCGCATCGGCGCCACCCTGCGGCTCGCCCTCGGGAGCCTCGCCTTCGGGGGTTTCCTCCCCGGCCTCGGGAACCTCTTCCACCTCGACGGTCGGAGCCTCCTCGCCCGGAAGCGTGAGGTCTGCCTCGGTGCGCAGGGCCGCCGGCGTGATCACCGACAGCACCGCCTCGTCGGGGTTCGACAGGATCGTGACACCCTTTGGCGCCACGAGGTCGCGCACGTGCAGCATGTCTCCCAGCTCCAGCGCGGAGATGTCGACGTCGATCGCGTCGGGCACGTCCTGAGGTAGGCACTCGATGGCGATCTCGCGAAGGTGGTGCTCGATCACGCCGCCGGCCTTGACCCCCGCGGGCTCGCCCAGCTCGTTCACCTCGACGCTCACCGTGATCGTCTCGTCGCGGTTGACGGCCAGGAAGTCGACGTGGATGAATCGGCTGTGGATGTGGTCGCGTTGGATCTCGCGGGCGATGGCCATGTGAGCCGTGCCGTCGATCAGCAGGTCGACCAGGAGGTTCGTCCCCGAGTTCGCGTGCAGGAGGTGCAGCAGCTCGCGCGAATCCACGGAGAGGGACACCGTCTCGGTACCGTGTCCGTAGAAGACCGCGGGCACTCGGCCGGCCGCGCGCAGCTTACGGGCGACGCCCTTGCCGGCGCCGTCGCGCCGTTCCGCCGTGAGCTTCGTCTCCATGGTCGCGTTCCTCGAAGTCGGGTTCGGCCACGGATTGTACCGAGAGGCCGCGGGCGCCGACCCGTGGCCCTCGCGGCTCTCCTACAGCTGGTTGTGGCCGCCGAAGATCTCGCTGACGCTCGAGTCCTCGAAGACGGCACGGAGCGCGCTGGCGATCAGCGGCGCGATCGACAGCACCTTGAGGTTGTCGAAGCTCCGCTCCTCGGGGATCGGGACGGTGTTCGTCACGACGACCTGTTCGATCGGGGCTTCTTCGAGCGCCTGCCTCGCCTTGCCCGACAGGATCGCGTGGGTCGCGGCGACGTAGATCGGCCCGGCTCCCATCGCCGCCAGTGCGGCCGCCCCCTTCGCAACCGTCCCCGCCGTGTCGATCATGTCGTCCACGAGCACGCAGGGGCTCCCCTCGACCTCGCCGACCACCGCCATCTCCTCGATCTTGTGCGCCTCCGTCCGGGAACGCCGCTTGTAGAGGAATGCGAGGTCTGCGTGCAGGTACTCGCGCAGCTTCTCGGCCGTCTTGATGCGGCCGGCGTCGGGCGCGACGACGACGAGGTCGTCTCCCTTCAGCCCCAGCTCCTGCTCGAGATACGTCGACAGGATCGGCAGCGCGGTGAGGTGATCGAACGGGAAGTCGAAATACCCCTGGATCTGGCCGCTGTGCAGGTCCACGCTGACGACGCGATCGCAGCCGGCGGTGCTGAGCAGGTCGGCGACGAGCTTCGCGCTGATCGGCTCGCGAGACAGGGCCTTCTTGTCCTGGCGTGAGTAGCCGTAGTACGGGATGACGGCCGAGATGCGCTTGGCGGAGGCGCGCTTCATCGCGTCGATCATGATCAGCTGCTCCATGATCGCCTCGTTCACGGGCTCGTAGTGCGACTGCACGACGAACACGTCCGCGCCTCGCACGCTTTCCTCGGCGCGGAAGTAGATCTCTCCCGAGGCAAACCGGTGCAGCTCGGACGGGCTCACCGGCACCCCGAGGCAGTCGGCGATCTCCCGGCCGAGCGCGGGATGGATGGTGCCGGTGAACAGCATCATCCGCTTCTTCGTGATGATCTCCACGCGTCCCCCTCGATCCTCGGCCTAGCGCTTCTTGGACTTCCGGCGGGCTGTGCCGTGCTCGACGTCCTTGCGTTCGCGGTACCCGCGCACGACCCGCTGCTCTCCTCGTTCCACGCCGAGCGCGCCCGCCGGGACGTCCTTCGTGATCACCGAGCCCGCTCCTGTGGTCGCGTCCTTGCCGATGCGCACCGGTGCCACGAGCATGGTATCCGAACCGATGCGCGCACCGTCTCCGATCATCGTCCGGTGCTTCGTGTAGCCGTCGTAGTTCACGGTGACCGTGCCCGCGCCGATGTTCACGTCGTCGCCGAGGGTCGCGTCACCCACGTAGGAGAGGTGCGGCACCTTCGAGCCGCGTCCGATCTTCGCGTTCTTCACGTCGACGAACGCGCCGGCCTTCGCACCGTCGCCGAGTTCGGTCCCCGGCCTGAGCCGGGCGAACGGCCCCACGCTCGCGTCGTCGCCGATCCTGGCGCCCGACACCACGGAGAACGAGATCTCGGTGTCGTTGCCGATCCGGGAATCGACGATCCTGGTCGACGGCCCGATCCGGCAACGGGCCCCGACCCGCGTCTCACCTTCGAGGAACGACAGGGGATGGATCACGGTGTCGCGACCGATCGTGACGCCGACATCGATGTACGTCGTCGCAGGGTCGATCAGCGTCACGCCGTTGGCGAGGTGCGTCGCGTTCACGCGTTCCCGGACGACGCGCTCCACCGCGGCCAGGCCGCCGCGGGAGTTGGCACCCATCGCCCCGAAGGTGTCGACGGTCATCACCGAGACCCGCTCGCCCTTGTCCAGCAGGATCGGGATCACGCGGTTCAGGTAGTACTCGCCCTGTCGGTTCTCGCGGTCGAGCAGGGGCAGCGTCGCGAACAGGTCGGCGCGGCGGGCGGCGATCCAGTTCGTCGCGACCTCGTGGATCGAGCGCTCGTCGGCCGTCGCGTCGGCGTGCTCGACGACCCGAAGGAGCTTGGCGCCCTCGCGGATCACGCGGCCGTATTCCCCGGGTGTCTCCAGCTCGGTGGAGATCAGGGTCGCGGCGCTGCGCGAGCGCCGATGTTGGCGCAGGAGCAACCTGACGTCGTCCGCCGTCACCGGGTCGTAATCCCCGTTCGCGACGAGCACGTCGTCGACCTTTCCAACGGCCTTCTCGGCCACCGTCACCGCGTGGCCGGTACCGAGCTGCTCGGTCTGCTCGACGAAGATCGGGCGCGGCGTCAGGTTCCACGACGACACGGCCGCCTTCACGTCGTCGG
>JALYLM010000026.1 GCA_030774235.1 Actinomycetota bacterium | reverse complement strand
CGGAGTGGATCGTCGAGAGCACCAGCCAGTCCTCGTCCAGCAGGGGCGGACCGGCGAGGTCGCCGGTGGAGGAGGGCGGGTCCAGCGTCAGCTCGGCGAGGAACCGCCCTCGGCTCTCGTGCGCGGTCGCCAGCGCCTCGAGCTGCTCGAGGTCGCGCAGGCGAGCGGCCGCCGACTCGTACTTCCGCACGAAGACCGGGCCGAGGAACGCGCGCAACCGATCGATCTGGCCCGCGGGCGGGAGCGCCTCTTCGTCCAGGCAGTCGCCGAACGCGGCGCGCAACGCCTGGACCCCGTCGACCGCCGCATGGGGAACCGCGACCGGTTCGCCGAGGAACGAGCCCAAGGGGGACCGGACCTCCGTCCCGGGCGGCCCGCCGTCGCGTCGGACGGCGAGGTCGTCCATCAGGCGACGGGCGACGGCGGGCCCGATGCCGTCGGGCAGCTGCAGCGCTCGGAACCAGCTCACCTCGTCCCATGGGTTCTCGAGGACCCTGAGCAGCGCGAGCGCGTCCTTCACGTGGGCCGCCTCCAGGAACTTGAGGCCCCCGTACTTCACGAACGGGACGTTGCGACGCGTGAGCTCGACCTCCAGCAGATCGCTGTGGTGTGCGGCGCGGAACAGCACGGCCTGCCCTCTCAGCGGCACGCCCTGCTCCCGGTGATCGAGCACCGCATCGCACACGCTCCGGCACTGCTGCGCCTCGTCGAGGCACGTGCGGAGCGTCGGGAGTCGCCTGCCCTCCCGGTCGGACCACAGCGTCTTCGGGTGGCGCTGGGGCGATCGCGCGATGACGGCGTTCGACGCCGCCAGGATCGGCGTGGTCGACCGGTAGTTCTGCTCGAGCGTGATCACGGTCGCACCGGGAAAGCGCGTGGGGAACTCCAAGATGTTGCGGACGGTCGCGGCCCGGAAGCCGTAGATCGATTGCGCATCGTCGCCCACGACGGTCACGTTCCGCGGACCCGGCCCGCCTGCCGGCCGCATCCCCTCGAGGATGTCGGCCTGGAGCGCGTTCGTGTCCTGGTACTCGTCGACGAGGACGTGGTCGAACAGGCCGGCCAGCCGGTCGCGCGTGTCGGGCGCGCTCGCGAGCGCCTTCCAGAACAGGAGCAGGTCGTCGTAGTCCAGGACGTTCTGATCACGTTTTCGAGCGGTGTACGCCTGGAAGATCTCGCGGATGCCGTCCGCCTCGTCCCGACACCACGGGTAGTGGCGGTCGAGCACGTCCCCCAGGCGCTCGCCGGCGTTCACGGTCCGCGAGTAGATCCCCGCGAGCGTCTCCTTCCGTGGGAACCGTCGCTCTCGCGAGCTGAGGCCCAGCTCGTGGCGGATCAGGTTCATGACGTCGGCTCCGTCGGCCTGGTCGAGCACGGTGAAGTCGGGGCGCAGCCCGAGCGGCGCACCTCCGAGCCTCAGGAGCCGGTTCGCCACGGCGTGGAACGTGCCACCCCAGACGCGCCCGGCCTCGCCCACCCCCGTCATCCGTTCGGCCCGCGAGAGCATCTCGCGGGCCGCCCGTCGCGAGAACGTGATCAACAGGATCCGCTCGGGGCGAACCCCCCGCTCGAGAAGGAACGCGACCCGAGCGGCGAGCGTCGTGGTCTTGCCCGTCCCCGCGCCGGCCACGACGAGCAGGGGGCCGTCTCCGTGCGTGGCGGCTGCTCGCTGCGCGTCGTTCAGCGAATCATCGAACATGCGTTCGAGGATTATATGCCCGAGGGCGATCCGATGCGCACAAGCCGAGCGAAGGATCCGGTGCGCACAAGCCGATCGAAGGATCCGACGCGCACACGCGGGGCAAGGGACTGCGGTGGTCGACTCGTGGACAATGGTGGCCATGTCCGACCGGCCGAGGATCCGGGTGCTGACGAACGGCCCCTACGTCGTGGGCGGCGGCGTGCCGGTCGCACGCACCGCGCAGGTCGAGACCGAGTACGGAGAGCCCGTCGACTGGGAGCCACTCGAACCGCTCGCGCCCGAGGACCCGCAGCACTATGAGCTCTGCCGGTGCGGACGATCGAAGAAGAAGCCGTTCTGCGACGACACGCACGAGACGCGGGTCTTCGACGGGACCGAGACCGCCGATCACGGCCCCCGCGCCGCGCGCACGTTCTCCTTCGAGGGCGACGGGGTCGTGATGACCGATGACCGTTCGCTCTGCACGCAGGCCGGGTACTGCGGCGATCGCTTCACGAACGTCTGGCGGATGATCGCGGAGACGTCGGACCCCGCGATCAGGGAGCGACTGCAGCACATGGTGTCGCTGTGCCCGTCGGGGCGCATCGACTGGGCTCCCGATGCGGATTCCGATCCGGTCGAGCCGTCGTTCGAGCCGAGCGTCGCGGTCGTCCGCGACGGGCCGCTGTGGGTTCGCGGACGGATCCCAGTGACCGGCGCCGACGGCAAGCGCTACGAGGTTCGCAACCGGGTGGCGCTCTGCCGCTGCGGACACTCCGAGAACAAGCCGTTCTGCGACGGCTCGCACAAGGAGATCGGCTTCACCGGTTGACGGGCCGGTGCGGGTGGCCGCGACCGACCGTCAGGCTCCGCTGGGAACCAGCCCGAGCTCCTTCAGCCGGCCTACCGGGAGCACGTGGCAGTAGGGCTCGTGCCCGTTCTTCTCGTAATAGCGCTGGTGATAGTCCTCCGCCGGGTAGAA
>JALYLM010000025.1 GCA_030774235.1 Actinomycetota bacterium | reverse complement strand
TGACGCTGCTGACGGGACTCTACGGGTGGGCGCTCGAGCCCTCGGTCGCGGAATAGTCGATGGCCGACGTCGCGATCGCCACGCCCGCCCCGCACGAGACCACGACGGGGCTGCCGCACACGAAGCTCGCGATGTGGCTGTTCCTCTCCTCGGAATGCCTGCTGTTCGGCGCCCTCATCACGACGTACGTGCTCTACCGGGGAGCGAGCATTACCGGGCCCTACCCGAACGAGATCTTCGACATCCCCTACACGTCGGTGTCGTCGTTCGTGCTGCTCGCGAGCTCGCTGACGATGGTGCTCGCCCTCGCCGCGGCGCAGAAACGCGACTTCGGCCGGATGCGCCTGTGGCTGCTGACGACGGCGATGCTCGGCATGACGTTCGTCGGGGGACAGGTGTACGAGTTCACGAGCTTCTACCACGAAGGGTTGACGATCAAGACGAACCTGTTCGGCACGACGTTCTACGTGCTGACCGGGTTCCACGGCGTCCACGTGACGGTCGGCATCCTGATGCTGCTGACGCTCGTCACGTTCTCGTACGCCGATCGGCTGCCCGACGACGCGGCGTTCCCCGTAGAGATGGTCGGGCTGTACTGGCACTTCGTGGACATCGTCTGGATCGTGATCTTCACCGTCGTCTACCTGATCCCGACGGGTCACAAGTAGGGCGCGATGGCCGACGTCGACCAGCACGTGGAGGCACCGGTCCACGCCAGGGCCGCCCACCCCGGTCACGCCGCGCACCCCACGGCGCGGGAGTACGTCCGGATCTTCCTGATCCTGGTCGCCCTGACCGCGATCGAGGTCGGGGCCTGGTACGCACACCTCGGCAGGTGGCTGATCCCGACGTTGTTCGTCCTGGCGGTGACGAAGTTCGCGCTCGTCGTGCTCTGGTTCATGCACCTGAAGTTCGACGATCGGCGATTCAGCCGCTTCTTCGTGATGGGGCTCGCCGGCGCGGTGACGCTGTACCTCGTCGTCCTGATGACGCTCCGAGTCTTCCTGAGGTAGCGACGTGAGGCTCCCCGCCTGGCACGCCCACCCCGACGTCTGGCTCCTCTTCGGTTCGGCCGTCACCTTCTACCTGATCGCGTGCCGGCGCCACCTGCGGGATACGGGTGAGGCCACGCCGGTGCGGCGTACCCGGCTGTTCGTGCTCGGCGTGGCGATCCTGTGGGTCGGCGCCGACTGGCCGATCCACGACCTGGCAGAACGGTACCTGTACAGCGTCCACATGGCGCAACACATCCTGTTCACGTTGGTCGCCGCCCCGATCCTCATCGCCGGCACCCCGGCGTGGATGCTGCGCCGGCTGCTGGCCCCGAGGCCCGTGATGGCCGTCTTCCGCCGGATCACCCGCCCGCTCGTGGCGCTCGTCCTGTTCAACGCCGTCCTGCTGTTCACGCACTGGCCCGCCGTCGTGACCGCTTCCGTGCACTCGGAGTGGCTGCACTTCGGGCTGCACGTGATGCTCACCGGCTCCGCGCTCATCATGTGGTGGCCCGTGATGTCGCCCCTTCCCGAGCTCCCCGCCCTGCCGGCGCCCGGTCAGATGCTCTACCTGTTCCTCCAATCGCTCGCGCCGACGATCCCGGCCTCGTTCCTGACGTTCGGAGACCATCCGCTGTACCCCGTGTACTCGACCTTTCCCCGGATCTGGGGGATCAGTGCCCTGACCGATCAGCTGGTCGCCGGCCTGCTGATGAAGCTGGTCGGCGGGGCGATCCTGTGGGGCTTCATCGCGGTCGTCTTCTTCCGCTGGCACGATCAGGAGCAGCGGGACGGGTGGGATCCGTTGAGCTACCGCGACGTCGAGCGCGAGATCCGGGCGGGGTTGAGCCGGTGAGCGGTCGCGAGAGCCGCGAGAGCATCCTGCTGCCCGTCGCGATCCCGCTCGGGATCATGGCCGCGATCGTCGCGGTCCTGTTCCTGTTCTCCCGGGTGCTGCTGTCGACGTCGCACCACGCGGCGACGGGAGTCGCCCTGGCCGTGGCCGTCAGCGTGATGGGGGCCGCGACGTTCATCGCCGCCCGCCCCCGCGTGACCGGTTCGCTCCTGTTCTCCATGGTCGCCGGTGTCGCCGGGGTCGCCATGGTGGCCGGCGGCATCGCCATCGCCGCGATCGGACCGAACCGGCCGGAGCACGCGCAGACGCCGCCGGTCACCGTGACCCTCTCCGCGTCGACCGGAGCGGCCGCGAAGGGGTTCGATGAGAAGGCGCTGAGCTTCCCGGCCAACACCCCGGTAGACCTCGCGTTCGCCAACCACGACGCCGGGACCGGCCACAACGTCTACATCGCCGCGTCCAAGGCCAACGCGTCGACGCCGCTGTTCGCCGGGTCCACGGTCACCGGACCCGCGACGTTCACGTACACCGTCCACCCGTTCGCGGCGGGGACGTACTACTTCTTCTGCAACATCCACCCGACCACGATGAACGGCACGCTCACCGTGGCGCCCGCTTCGAGCGGCGCAGCCGGGGTCACCGTCACGGCGCGCAATACGACGTTCGACACGAACACGATCCGGCTCGCGGGCGGCCGGACGAACACGATCACCTTCGAGAACCAGGACCCCGGCACCCAGCACAACATCGGCATCTACAAGGATGCCGGGTTCACGAACGAGCTCTTCAAGGGAGAGCTCGTGACGGGGCCGAAGACGGCCACCTACGACGTTCCGGCGCTCGATCCCGGCACCTACTACTTCAAGTGCGACGTCCACCCGACGATGAAGGGGACGGTCGTCGTGAGCGGGAGCGGTCCGGCCGGAAGCCCGTCGGCCGCTTCCTCCGCGTCGGCGTCGCCGTCTGCAACGCCGTAGGTTCCGGCGCCGCCGGGCCCGCTGGTAGCGTGACGACATGCGCGGATCGCTCGTCCCGATCGTGCTCACGGTGCTTCTCGCGGCGTGCACGGGCACGTCGGTCGTGGCGAGCGGGGGCGTCCTCGCCGAGAGCAAGCCGTTCCCGCACCTGGCGGGCGGCACGGTGCAGGGGACACAGGTCGATACGGCCTCGCTCGCCGGGAAGCCCTTCGTGGTGAACGTCTGGGCGACCTGGTGCGATCCCTGTCGGCGCGAGCAGCCCGCCCTCATGCGCCTTCACGAGCACTACGGGGACGCCGTCGGGTTCCTCGGCATCAACTATCGAGACGACGCCGCGGCGGCCAAGGAGTGGGTCCGGCAGTACGCGGTCACGTACCCGAGCCTGTCCGATCCCTCGGGTCGAACAGCGAAGGATCTCGGGTACCCGTACCTGCCGGACACGTACGTGGTCGACGCCTCGGGGACGATCCGGTTCGTGGTCTTCGGCGAGACGAAGGAGCAGCAACTTGCCGGACTGATCGACCAGGTGCTCGCGCATCATGCCGCGGTCGTCGGGTGAGCGTCAGCGGCCGATCGGGACGAGCGCGTCCAGCGCGACTGCGGCGAACAACGCCGCGAGGTACCAGATCGAGTACGTGAACAGCGACCACGAGCGATCCGCGCTCGCGTGACGCCACAGCACGAGGGCCCGGTAGACGAAGAGACCCCCGAGCCCCACGGCGGTCCCGGCATAGATCGGTCCCATGTGGGCGACCGGCACCAGGAGGAGCGTAAGGCCGAACAGGACGAGCGAGTACAGGAAGATCTGGCGCCGGGTCTCCGCCTCGCCCCGGACCACTGGGAGCATCGGGACGCCCGCCGCCGCGTAGTCGCCGGTGAACCGCATCGACAGCGCCCAGAAGTGCGGAGGCGTCCACGCGAAGACGATCGCGAACAGGACCCACGCCGGCGCGGCGAGCCCGCCGGTGACGGCCGCCCATCCGACGAGCGCCGGCACCGCTCCGGCGGCGCCCCCGATCACGATGTTCTGAGCCGTCGATCGCTTCAGCCACAGCGTGTAGACGAAGACGTAGAACGCGATCGCCGACAGCGCGAGGGAGGCGGCGACGACGTTCACGACGATCGACAGGAAGAAGAACGAGATCGCTCCGAGGGCGAACCCGAATCGAAGCGCGCCCTCGGGAGTGACCGCCCGGGAGGGGAGCGGCCGCCGCCGGGTCCTCCGCATGACCTCGTCGATGTCGCGGTCGAGGTACATGTTGATGGCGTTCGCCGACCCGGCGGCGCTCGCGCCGCCCACCAGCGTGGCGAGGATGAGGCCGGCCGGCGGCAGGCCGCGATCCGCCAGGATCATCGCGGGGACCGTGGTGATCAAAAGCAGGACGATGATGCGCGGCTTCGTGAGGTTCGTGTAGGCGGTGAGCGTGTCCTTCAGAGAACCGCCGACACCCTGGGCATCGGGCTCGTGCGTCGCCGGAGCCGCGGTGGCACCGCCGGCCGGCGTCGCGAATCGGCGGGCCACGGTCGCGAGCGCCACGAGCGAAGCCCAGATCAGCACCGAGATCGCCACGTGGGTTACGACCGCCCACGGCTCCAGTCGGGAGATCACGTTCGCGGCGCCCACCAGGATCTGGGCGGCGAACAGCGCGAGCGCGACGCTCGAGAGCATCACGAGGTCCGTCGAGCGGGGCCGCATCGTGCGGGCTCGGATCGCCACCCACAGGACCATGAGGAACACCAGCGCAGCGAGCACGCGGTGGGCGAACATCGGCGTCGCCACGCCCCCGAGCACCGGGACGAGTCGTCCGTTCATGAGCGGCCAGTCCGTGAACGCGAGGCCGGCGCCCCTCGCGCGGACGTACGTGCCCACCAGCAGGAGCGCGGCCGTCGCGATCGTGGCCGCGAACGCCAGCCGTGCGAACCCGGGATCCGAACCCTCGGTTTCCCGTTCCGGCGACCTCATGACGCAGAGCGAGTTCGTGGCCAGGTAGACGACATCGGCGACGAACGCGAGGGCGACCGCGAAGTGAGCCGTGACCCACCACGGGCTGAGGTCCGTCCTGACGACGATGCCGCCGAGGACGGCCTGGCCGATCACCAGGGGCAGCGCCGCGACAGCCGGCCACAGGATCCTGCCGGTCGAGCGATGGTCGCGCCAGGCGACATACGCGACGGCCGCGACCAGTACGGACGTCACGAGCACGAGCAGCCGGTGCGAGAACTCGATCAGCGAGTGAACGGCGCCGGAGGGGAACAGCCTGCCAGGCGTGCACTCCGGCCACGTGGAGCATCCAAGCCCGGACCCCGTTCCTCGTACGAGTCCGCCGACGGCGAACAGCACGATCGTCGAGGCGGCCGTGGCGAGCGCGAGCTTCTGGAACGGGGTCGTTGGGATCCGCATGGCGAGACGGCCCATGATACGGCTCGGCCCACCGGCGAAGGCTTGGGATACTGTCGCCGTGGCCGGCGTCTGCTTCTCCGGGCCCTTCGAGGCATCGCTGTCGCTTCGCGAGCGCTTCGACGACGCGCTCCGCGATTTCCTGGGCATGCGACGCCGGGAGATCGAGTGGTCCGAGCCGGAGGCGACCGTGTTGATCGACGAGATCGACCGGCTGCTCGTTGCGGGCGGCAAGCGCCTTCGCCCGGCGTTCTGCTACTGGGGGCACCGGGCGGGAGGCGGAAGCGACGACGGCCGGATCATCGTCGCGGCCGCCTCGCTCGAGCTGCTGCATACGATGGCGCTGATCCACGACGACCTCATGGACGCAGCGAAGGAACGCCGGGGCGTCGAAGCGAGCAGCGTCCATCTGACGGCGGAGGCCGGGCGGCGCGGACTGCCCGCGGCCCCAGAGCGGTTCGGGTGGTCGGCGGCGATCCTCGTCGGGGATCTCGCTGCCGTGCTCGCCGACCGGATGTTCCTCGAAGCGGGGTTCTCGCCTGCCGCCACGACCCGAGCCCTCGATCGATACCATCGGATGCGCAGCGAGATGGCGGTCGGCCAATACCTGGATGTCGCGGGCGTCGCGATCGAGCCCGCCGCCGCGCGACGGGTGGCCAAGCTCAAGGGGGGCGCCTACACCGTCGAGGGGCCGCTCGTCATCGGCGCGTCGCTGGCAGGCGCGTCGCTGCATCAGCAGGCACTGCTCTCGCGATACGGGGACCCGCTCGGCCAAGCCTTCCAACTCCGCGACGACCTGAACGACCGCGAGGGAGGTCACGGCGCCACGCCGGGCACCGTGAACGCGCTCGTGGACGACGCCGTCGCCGTGCTCGATCCCGGGGAGTTCGACGTCGAGACGGTCGGGGCGCTGCAGGATCTGGCCGAGCTGGTGGCGATGCGGTGAGCGACGACATGGACGCCCTGCGTCGCGGCTTCCGCGACGTCCCGGCGTGTCGCATCGGGACCGTCCGTCCCGACGGCGGACCCCACGTTTCCACCCGATGGTTCGTGTGGCGCGAGGACGGGCTCTGGGTCTCCACGCGGATCGGCGGCACCACATGGGATCACGCGAGCCGCGATCCTCGGGTCTCCATCGTGATCGACCGGGGCACCCTGTGGTCCGAGCAGTCCGGCCTGCGGGTGGAGGGCGTGGCGGAGTCGATGCCGGCCGCCCACCCGGATCTTCGCGAGCCGATGTCGGCCTGGCACGAGAAGTACCGGACCATGCTCGCGGGTGACGGGTTCGAGCGAATGGCAGCGCAGGTGCCCGAGCTCGGGTTCCTGCACGTCGTGCCGGGGCGCGTCGACGCCTGGGACCATCGCTAAGCCGGCACTCCGCGGAACCGGCTCTCGCTGCGAAGCGGGCTGACCTGGGCGATTGCCGCATGACGGAGGGGAGACGTAGGCTCGCGCCCACCCCGCGTGGTGCGGTACGCTCACCGGTGTGTTTGTGAAACTTTTCACAATCGAACTGTTCACGAGCATGGGAGGCAATCGCGCGTGAGCGCTGAGGGCAGGATCGAGACCGACGTCTTGGTCGTCGGCGCCGGCCCCGCCGGGTCCGCGGCCGCCTATCACCTTGCCCGCCACGGGATCGACGTCACGATGGTCGAGCGAGCCGCGTTCCCCCGCGAGAAGGTGTGCGGGGACGGCATCACCCCGCGCGGCGTCGCGGCGATCCTGCGGATGGGCGTCGATCCCGACGACCCCGGCTTCGAGCGTGTGCGCGGGCTTCGCGTGCACTCGCGATACGGCACGATCGACTTGCCGTGGCCCGAGCTCACGAGCTGGCCGGACTACGGGCTCGTGCGGACTCGCCACGACTTCGACGCGCTCCTGGCCGGGCGGGCACAGAAGGCCGGCGCGCGACTGATCGAGCGCACCGAGGCCGTGGCGCCGATCATGGAGCGAGGCTGGGTGCGCGGCGCGTCGCTCCGCCCGGCCGACGAGAAGGACGCCGAGACATCGGAGGTACGGGCCCGTTTCGTGATCACCGCCGACGGGGCGGCGAGCCGCTTCGGAGGGCCTGCCGGCGTGAAGCGCGACGATACGCGCCCCCTCGGGATCGCGGCACGCCGCTACTACCGAACGAGCTATCACCCGGGTCCTTGGCTGGAGTCCTGGCTCGACCTGTGGGAGGGGGACCTGCTGCTGCCGGGTTATGGATGGCTCTTCCCGGTCACCGGCGGGAGGATCAACCTGGGGGCCGGCCTGTTGAACACGTTCACGCACTTCAAGGACGTCTCGGCTCAGCGGCTCTTCGACGCCTTCGCGACGATGCTGCCGCGGGAGTGGGGCCTGGACGAGGGCTCGGCCGACGGCCGGCTGCTCTCCGGCCCGCTTCCGATGGGGATGAACCGACGGCCGCAGGCGGTGCCGGGTCTGCTCGTCGTCGGGGACGCCGCCGGCCTCGTGAACCCGTTCAACGGCGAGGGCATCGGCTACGCGATGGAGTCGGGGGAGATGGCCGCGGAGCTCGTTCACGAGGCCCTGGTGAGGGACCGTCCGGCACTTGCGATGATGTATCCGGCGGCGCTTCGCGAGCGGTACGGTCGCTACTTCTCGATCGGCCGTGGGTTCGCCCGCGGCATCGGCAGGCCCGCGATCATGAACGCGACGACGAGGTTCCTGTTGCCGCGGCCGCGGGTGATGGCCTTCGCGATGCGGGTGCTCGCCAACCTCAGCGACGGTCCCGACGGAGACATGCAGGACCGGCTGTTCTTCCTGCTCCAGCGGCTCGGGAAGACGACGTGACGGCGGGACGGCGCCGGTGTTGACCGACTACCTGCCCATCGCGGTGATGGGTGCCCTGGCCCTCGTGTTCGCGATCGTGTCGATCCTCGTCTCACACGCGTTCCGTCCCAACCGACCCAACCCGGTGAAGCTCAGCGCCTACGAATGCGGCAACGACCCGGTCCGGCTGCCGAGCGGCGAGCGGTTCAGCGTGAAGTTCTACGTCGTCGCGATGCTGTTCATCATCTTCGACATCGAGACGATCTTCCTGTTCCCGTGGGCGATCGTGTTTCGGCAGCTCGGGTTGTTCGGGCTGATCGAGATGGCCGTGTTCATCGCGCTCGTCTTCGTCGCCTACGTCTACATCTGGCGCAAGGGCGGGCTCGACTGGGGGACGACCGTGACGCCGATCGAGGACGTGGTGGCCGACCCCGGCGACGGGCCGGAGCGCGTTCCGGAGGCAGCCGGTGCCCGTTGAGCGGATCGAGGGCGTCCACCTCGGGAGGACCCCCGAGGAGGTCGAGGACGACGTCGAGCGCGGGGTCCTCCTGACGAAGCTCGACCGCGCCGTGGGTTGGGCGCGAAAGCAGTCGATGTGGCCCGCGACCTTCGGCCTCGCCTGTTGCGCGATCGAGATGATGTCCGCGGGCGCGGGCCAGTACGACCTGTCGCGGTGGGGGATGGAGCTGTTCCGCGCCTCGCCTCGCCAGGCCGACCTGATGATCGTGGCCGGTCGCGTGTCTCAGAAGATGGCGCCGGTCCTGCGGCGGATCTACGACCAGATGCCCGAGCCGCGGTGGGTGATCTCCATGGGGGTCTGCGCCTCCGCCGGCGGCATGTTCACGAACTACGCGGTCGTCCAGGGGGTCGACACGATCGTCCCCGTCGACATCTACGTGCCGGGCTGCCCGCCGAAGCCCGAGATGCTCATGTACGGGATCCTGAAGCTCCAGGAGAAGGTCCGCACGTCGGAGCCGTTCAAGTGAGCCCCGACGAGCTGGCAGAGCGGATCGGCGCGCACGCGCCCGACGTCCTGGTCGCGCGCGGCGAGGTCACCGTGCTCCTCGATCGCTCGGACCTCCTGGAGACGCTGGCGTGGCTCCGCGACGACCCCGACCTGTCGTTCCGGTCGCTGCTGTCGGTCACGGCGACCGACTGGCCTGGGCGCGACCCTCGCTTCTGGGTCGTCTACGAGCTCCGGTCGATGGAGCATCGACACCGGCTCCGGGTCAAGGTCGGACTCACCGAGGGCGACCCCCGCATACCCAGCGTGACGCCGATGTTCCCGACCGCGAACTGGCACGAGCGGGAGACGTACGACTTCTTCGGGATCGAGTTCGACGGTCACCCGGACCTCATCCGGATCCTGTTGCCGGACGATTGGGAGGGCTTCCCGCTGCGCAAGACCGAGGAGCTCGGCGGCGTGAACACGCGCTTCCACGGCGCCTTCATCCCGCCCGTCGACAAGCGGACGACCTGATGAGAGAGACGCCGCTGCCGCCTGAGACCGATCCGTTCCGGGAGCTCCGGGTCGCCGAGACCGGCGAGATCCGGCAGGAGACGATGATCATCAACTTGGGGCCGCAACACCCGTCCACGCACGGGGTGCTGCGGCTGCTGCTCGAGCTCGACGGCGAGGTCGTGGTCGGCTGCAAGCCGATCGTCGGATACCTGCACACGGGGATCGAGAAGAACACCGAGTATCGGACCTGGACCCAGGGCATCACCTTCGTCACGCGGGCCGACTACCTGTCCCCGTTCTTCAACGAGCTCGGGTACTGCCTGGCCGTCGAACGGCTGCTCGGCGTCGATGCGCCGCCGCGGGCACAGGTCATCCGGGTCCTGTTCAACGAGCTGAACCGGATCTCGTCCCACCTGGTCTGGCTCGCGACGAGCAGCCTCGAGCTGGGTGCCGTCAGCATGATGCTGTACGGCTTCCGGGAGCGCGAGGTCCTCCTCGACGTCTTCGAGGCCGTGACCGGCCTGCGGATGAACCACGCGTACATCCGCATCGGCGGCGTGATCATGGACGTGCCCGAGGAGGGCTCCGCGAAGATCCGGGAGTTCCTCCGGATCATGCCCGGACGCATCGACGAATACGAGACGATCCTCAACGAGAACCCGATCTGGCTCGAGCGCAACGTCGGGGTTGGCACGCTTTCGGCGGAGGACGCGCTCGCACTCGGGGTCAGCGGGCCGATGCTGCGCGCGGCCGGCGTGTCCTACGACGTTCGCAAGGACGAGCCCTACTGCGGCTACGAGTCGTACGACTTCGACGTTCCGGTCGGCGCCGGCGCCGATGCCTACACCCGCTATCGCCTCCGGATCGAGGAGATGCGCGAGTCGATGAAGATCGCCGCTCAGGCGCTCGAGCGGCTCGACGAGCCCGGCCCGGTCATGATCGAGGACCCGAAGATCGCGTGGCCCCCGAAGCTGAAGGTGATGGACGACGGGATCGGCAACGACCCGGAGTACCTCCGCCACATCATGGAGGAGTCGATGGAGGCCCTGATCCATCACTTCAAGATGGTGACCGAGGGCGTGAGCGTGCCCGCCGGCGAGGTCTACCAGGCCGTGGAGTCCCCGCGCGGCGAGTTGGGGTTCTACGTCGTGTCCGACGGCGAACACCGGCCCTATCGCGTGCGCATCCGTGACCCCTCGTTCGTGAACCTCCAGGCAACGCCGAAGATGGTCGAGGGCTCGCTGGTGGCCGACGCGATCGCATCGATCGCATCGATCGATCCGGTCATGGGCGGGGTGGACCGCTGATGGCGATCTTCGAAGGAGCCGCC
Source organism: Actinomycetota bacterium (assembly GCA_030774235.1). Taxonomy (GTDB): domain Bacteria; phylum Actinomycetota; class UBA4738; order UBA4738; family HRBIN12; genus JALYLM01. The sequence continues at coordinate 11,762 of JALYLM010000025.1, read as the reverse complement.
CTCGACGACGCGCACGCGATCATCGCGCGGTACCCGAAGGGCCGGGAACGGTCGGCGATCATGCCCCTGCTCTACGTCGCGCAGTCGGTGGAGGGACACGTCTCGCGCGAGGGCCTGCGGGAGGTGGGCGGGCTGCTCGGGATCACGACCGCCGAGGTCGAGGCCGTAGCCAGCTTCTACACGATGTTCCGGCTCCGCCCGACGGGCCGTCATCTGGTGAACGTCTGCACCAACCTCGCCTGCCTGCTGCGCGGAGCCAAGGACGTCTACGAGGCGGCGCACGAGGCCGCCGGGATGGCCCACGGCCAGGACCTGTCCGACGACGGGCTCATCACCCTTCACGAAGAGGAGTGTCTCGGGGTCTGCGACTTCGCTCCGGCCGTGCAGATCGACTTCGCGAACCACGACACGGTCACCCCCGATCGCATGCGCGAGCTGATCGGGGAGCTGCGCGCCGGCCGGGTGCCGGCGCCGTCCCGCGGGCCGGCCATGGGGAGCTTCGCGCACGCCTCCAGGGTGCTCGCCGGGCTCGGGGAGCCGGTCGCGTGAGCCTGGAGGCCGAACCCCGGCTGACGCGCAACTGGGATGACCCTGGCGTCGTGACGCTCGAGGGCTATGTGGCGGCGGGCGGGTACCGAGGATTCCGCGCTGCGCTCGAGACCTCCAGCGCCGACCTGATCCAGGTGGTGAAGGACTCGGGGCTCCGCGGGCGCGGGGGCGCCGGCTTTCCCACCGGGATGAAGTGGTCGTTCGTGCCGCAAGACACCGGCAAGCCCACGTACGTCACCGTCAACTTCGACGAATCGGAGCCAGGCACGTGCAACAACCGGGAGCTCGTCGAGCGCGAGCCCCACCGCCTGCTGGAGGGCAGCGCGATCGCCGCGCGGGCGATCGGTTGCCACACCTGCTTCATCTACGTGCGCGGGGAGTACCTCTGGCAGGGCATCGTCATGCAGCGTGCCATCGACGAGGCGTACGCGGCCGGCTACCTCGGCGCGGGGATCTTCGGCAGCGACTACGACCTGGACGTCGTGCTGCACCGCGGCGCCGGCGCCTACATTTGCGGCGAGGAGACGGCGCTGCTCAACTCGCTGGAGGGTCTCCGTGGGCAGCCGCGACTGCGTCCCCCGTTCCCTGCCGTCGAGGGCCTGTACGCGAGCCCGACGGTGATCAACAACGTCGAGACGTTGATGAACGTGCCCGACATCGTCGTGAACGGCGCCGACTGGTTCCGCGCCGTCGGCACCGACAAGTCGCCGGGCACGAAGATGTTCACGATCTCGGGCAAGGTCGAGAGGCCCGGGAACTACGAGATCCCGCTGGGGACCCCGTTCCGAGCCCTGCTGGAGGAGCTCGGAGGCGGCGTGCTGGACGGGCACCGGCTGAAGGCGTTCACGCCCGGGGGCTCGTCGACCCCGATGCTCGCGGCCGACCACATCGACGTGCCGCTCGACTACGAATCGATCGCCGCGGCCGGCTCGATGCTCGGGACCGGGGCGGTGATGGTGATGGACGAGACCGACTGCGTCGTCGAGGCCTCCGAGCGGATGGTCCGCTTCTACGCCCACGAGTCGTGCGGCAAGTGCACGCCGTGCCGCGAGGGGAGCTGGTGGGCGACCCGAGTGCTCGAGCGGATCGAGAGCGGCTACGGGCGCGACGTGGACGTCGGGCTCATGCGCGACATCGGCACCAATTCCCTGTTCCGGGCGTTCTGTGCGCTCGCGGACGGCACCGCCGCGGTCATCAACTCCGGACTGCAGCACTTCGCCGACGAATTCGAGGCGCACGTCCGCGAGGGCCGTTGTCCGATCAAGGGCACCGGGCCCGGCCACCCGGCCGAGGCCGTCGACGAGGTGGCCTCGTGAGCGCCGACCTTCTCACCCTGACGATCGACGGGAAGGAGGTCAGCGTGCCCAAGGGCACGTTGATCATCCGGGCGGCCGAGCAACTGGGGATCGAGATCCCCCGGTTCTGCGACCACCCGTTCCTCGAGCCGGCCGGGGCCTGCCGCCAGTGCTACGTCCAGATCGAGGGCCAGCCGAAGCTCGCGACCTCGTGCACGATGACGGTGGCTCCGGGCATGGTCGTGAGCACGCAGAACACCAGCGAGACGGCGCAGCAGGCCCAGGTCGCGAACCTCGAGTTCCTGTTGCTGAACCACCCGCTCGATTGCCCGATCTGCGACCGCGGCGGCGAGTGCCCCCTCCAGGATCAGGCGCTGGCGTTCGGTCCTGGCGACAGCCGGTTCGCCGAGGCCAAGCGCGTGTTCCCCAAGCCGGTGCCGCTGTCCCCGCTGGTGAGCCTGGATCGAGAGCGGTGCATCCTGTGCGCGCGGTGCACGCGGTTCTGCGACGAGATCTCCGGGGATCGGTTCATCGAGCTGTTCGCTCGCGGGGCCGGCGAGCGCGTGTCGATCGCGGCCGGAGAGGACTTCCGTTCCCCGTTCAGCGGGAACACGGTGCAGATCTGTCCTGTCGGCGCGCTCACGTCGACGCCCTACCGGTTCGTGGCGAGGCCGTTCGACCTGTCATCCGTCGACACGGTCTGCCCACACTGCAGCGCCGGATGCAACGTGAAGCTCGACGTCCGCCGGGGCGAGGTCGTGCGGATGCTCGCGCGCGACAACGTCGAGGTGAACGACGCGTGGCTGTGCGACAAGGGTCGGTACGCGTTCCGGTTCGCCGACGCGCCCGGCCGCATCACGACACCCCTGATCCGCGACCACGGGCTCGAGCCCGCGTCGTTCGGCGAGGTGTTGACCGCCGTCGCGGGCTGGTGCGAGGGCAAGCGCGTCGCCTTCCTGACCGGTGGGCGCCTGATGGACGAGGACTACTACGCCCTGTCGAAGCTCGCGCGCACCGTGTTCCACACGAACGACCTCGACCACCGACGGGACCTCGGAGCCGGATTCGCCGAGGCGGACATCGCCGCGACCTCGATGGCCGTCACGTACAAGGACGTCGAGTCGGCGAAGGTCATCCTGGTCGCCGGCCTCGACGCGGAGATGGAGTCCCCGATCCTTCATCTGCGCCTGCGGAAGGCGGCGCGGCGCGGCGCCAAGATCTTCGTCGTGCACCCGCGCAGAACGAGGTTGTGGGACCTCGCGGAACATGTGATCTGCCGACCGGGCGACGAGGCCTGGATCCTCGAACGCCACGGTGGAGAACATGAACCGGAGATCGCTCCAGTGATCGAGGCCCTTCGCGACGCCGGTCCCCAGGGACTCGTCATCGCCGGACCGCGGCTCGCCGTAGATGGCGTCGGGGTCTTCGCGGCCAGGATCCTGGCGGGCGAGACGGCGGCCGGCTTCGTCTTCGTCACTCGGCGAGCCAACGACCGGGGGGCGCTCATCGCAGGCGTGCATCCCAGCCTGCTGCCGGGCGGGCGAAGCGTCGAGCTCGTGTCCGAGCGCGCCGAGGTCGAGACGCTATGGGGCCCCATCCCGGCCGATACCGGACGTAGCTGGAAGGAAACGCTGGCGGCCTGTGCCGCCCGGGAGGTCGACGTGCTGTTCCTGGTCGGCGTCGACCCCCTCGTCGACTATCCGGACGCCGCGCTCGCCCGGCGCGCCCTGGATAACGTTCCAGTGAAGATCGTCCAGTCGCTCGAGCTCGGGTCGCTGGAACGGTACGCGGACGCGTTCCTTCCCGCCGCGGCGTTCTTGGAGAAGGACGGGCACGTGACGACGTGGGAAGGGCGTGGCCAACGGCTGCGGCCCGTCCGTGGCCACGAGGGCATCTCGCTGCCCGACTGGGAGATCTTCGCCAGCCTCGCGCTGGCGGCCGGAGGCGACCTCGGGTTCGAAACGCTCGACGAACTCCACGACGAGATGGGGCGGCTGCTCGCTCCGCACGAGCTGCAACGGACGGCGGTCGGGGGCACCGCGTCGGGACGGATCCAGGTGCCCGAGGGCGCGCTGGCCCTGTTCACGTATCCGCTCCTCATCGACGAGGGACGGCTCTCCGAGCGCGCCGACGAGCTGAAGGCGGCGCTCGAGGAAGATCCGTTCGTCGAGGTCCACCCCGACGACGCGTCGCCGATCGGAGTCGCCGACGGCGCGAAGGTGCTCGTGCGGACCCCGGCCGGAGAGGTCGAGCTCCCGGCCCGCGTGACCTCCGACGTCGCGCGGGGAGCGGTCTTCGTGCCGTTCAACCAGCCTGGGTTCGCCGCGAACACGCTGCTGTCGGGATCGTTCACGACCACCGCGACGCTGGAGCCGGTGACCGCCGCGCTCACGGCTGCCGAACCGGCCGCCGTCGGGAGCGACTCGTGAACTGGGTCGACTGGGTGCTGCTGGTCGCGCGGGTCGTGATCGTGTTCTTCGCGCTGCTGATCGCGGTGATGCTTTACATCTGGATGGAGCGCAAGGTGATCGCCGACGTGCAGACGCGCGTGGGCCCGCTGCGCGCCGGCCCACGCGGCGTGCTCGTGACGCTGGCCGACGGGATCAAGCTCTTCTTCAAGGAGGGGATCAGCCCGACCAGCGCCGATCGCCTCGTCTACGGCGTCGCGCCCGTGCTCGCGATGTTCCCCGGGTTCCTGGCCTTCTGCACGATCCCGTTCGGCACGTCGGTCCTCCTGTTCGGACGCCGGCTCCCGTTCCAGCTGGCCGACCTGAACATCGGCATCTTGTGGATCTTCGCGATGTCCTCGATCGCCGTCTACGGCGTGGTGCTGGCCGGCTGGTCGAGCGGCTCGAACTATCCGCTGCTGGGGGCGATCCGCTCCAGCGCGCAGATGATCTCCTACGAGGTCGGCATGAGTCTCGCGCTCGTCTCGGTCGTGATGTTCAGCGGCCACCTCCGGCTGTCCGAGATCGTCGCGCAGCAGGACCGGATCTGGAACATCGTGCCGATGTTCCCGGCGTTCCTCATCTATCTGATCTGCGCCCTGGCCGAGACGAACCGCCCCCCCTTCGACCTCGCCGAGGCCGAGACGGAGCTCGTCGCCGGCTTCCACACCGAGTACTCGGGGATCAAGTTCGCGATGTTCTACCTGGGCGAGTACGTGAACACCGTCACGGTGTCGGCCGTCGCGGTGACGCTGTTCCTCGGCGGCTGGCGAGGCCCGGCGCCGCACGTCGTGGCCTGGCTCTGGCCGCTGCTGTGGTTCCTGTTCAAGATCACGGCCATCGTGTACGCATTCATCCTCGTGCGGGCCACGCTCCCGCGGATGCGTTACGACCGTCTGATGAACTTCGGCTGGAAGGTCCTGATCCCGTTCGGGCTGTTCTGGGTGCTCGCGACGGGCGCCATCGTCGTGCTGCCCGAGCGCTACGGCCGTTACCGAGGCTCCATGATCGCCATCTCGTCCGTCCTTGCGGTGGCGCTGCTCGCCTCGATCCTGATCCCGGCACTGAATCAGCCGAGCCGGGAGGTGACGACGTGAGCGAACCGCAGCCGAAGCAGCGCGGGTTCCTCGACGACGCCTGGGCGATCGCCAAGGGGATGGGCACGGTCTTCAAGCAGACGTTCCGCCGCGACAACACGGAGCGCTACCCGCAGGAGATCGCGCCGATCCCGCCCCGGGCGCATACGGGGCGTCACCTGCTGAACCGCCACGAGAACGGCCTGGAGAAGTGCATCGGGTGCGAGCTCTGCGCCTTCGCATGTCCGGCCGACGCGATCTGGGTCGAGGGCGCGGACAACGACCCCGAGCAGCCGGTCTCGCCCGGCGAGCGGTACGCGAAGGACTACCAGATCAACTACCTGCGCTGCATCATGTGCGGCCTGTGCGTCGAGGCCTGCCCGACCCGGGCGCTGACCCTCACGAACTACTTCGAGCTCTCCTTCACGTCTCGCGAGGAGGCCATCTGGACGAAGGAGCAGCTGCTCGAGCCGCCGCCGCCGCTGGGGAGCGATCCGGTGGATCGGGAGGGCTGAGGTGCCGCTCGACAACGTCGTCTTCTGGGTCTTCGCGCCGATCTCGGTGGCCAGCGCGATCGGCCTTCTCGCGATGCGCAACGCGGTGCACGCCGCGCTGTTCCTGGTCGTGAACTTCTTCACGCTGGCCGTGATGTTCCTGCTTCTCGACGCGCCGTTCCTGTTCGCCGTGCAGATCGTGGTGTACGCGGGCGCGATCATGGTGCTGTTCCTGTTCGTGATCATGCTGCTCGGTGTCGAGGGGGGCGAGCCGGTTCGCGACCGGCTCGCCGTCCAGCGTCCGATCGCGATCGCGCTCGGCGTCGCCTTCGCCGCCGAGATCGCCGCGGCCGTTCACGCCGGCATCGGCTTCGCGACGAGGGCGCCGACGGGATTCGACCGGGTGAATGCGGGCGGGAACCCGCAGGCCGTGGCGAAGGTGCTGTTCCAGACCTACTTCTTCCCGTTCGAAGCGACGTCTGTCCTGCTGATCGTCGCCGCGATCGCGGCGATGGTGATGGCGCAGAAGAAGGCGCCCGCGATCACCCAGGCCGAGGCGGAGGCGTCGCGACCGACCGCCGGGCCGGCCGATCGCGAGGTGACCGCGTGAGGACTCCCATCTCGTACTTCCTCATGCTCTCGGGGATCCTGTTCTCGACCGGGACGGTCGGGGTCCTGATCCGCAAGAACGCCCTCGTGATCTTCATGGCGGTCGAGCTTCAGCTGAACGCCGCCAACCTGGCCCTCGTCGCCTTCTCCCGGCAGAACGGGAACCTGAACGGCCAGGTGCTCGCCTTCTTCTCGATGGTCGTGGCCGCCGCCGAGGTCGTCGTCGGGCTCGCGATCATCGTCTCCGTCTACCGGCGCCGGCACAGCGTGAACGTCGACGAGGTTCGGTGGTTGCGCGGATGACGGGCATCGTGGCCGCCGCCGTGCCGGGAACCGCGATCAGGCTGATTTGGGTGGTGCCCGCCCTCCCACTCGCGGGCTCGGTCGTGAACCTGCTCATCGGCAGGAGGCTCGGCAGGTGGTCCGGGTGGCTTGCCACGGCCCTCCTCGGCGTCGCGGCCGTGATCGCGGCTCTCGCGATCCGCGGCCTCCTGACCCTGCCCGCCGACTCACGCCTGTACGTCCGGCACCTCTTCGACTGGATCCAGGTGGGCTCGTTCCACGTCGGCGTCGACCTTCGCCTCGACGCACTGTCGGCCACGATGATCGGCGTCATCACCGGGATCGGCTTCCTCATCCACGTCTATGCGAACGGTTACATGCACGGCGACCCCCGGTTCGGACGGTTCTTCGCGTACATGAACCTGTTCGTGTTCTTCATGTCGATGCTCGTGCTGGGCGAGAACCTGCTCGTCCTGTATTTGGGGTGGGAGGGTGTCGGCCTCTGCTCGTACCTGCTGATCGGCTTCTGGTTCGACAAGACCGAGAACGCGAACGCCGCCAAGAAGGCGTTCGTGACGACGCGGATCGGCGATACCGCGATGCTCGTCGGCCTGGCGCTGATCGTCGCCAAGTTCGGAACGCTCGACCTCACATCGATCTTCGGAGCGGCCGGCGCCGTTCTTACCAAGGATGCCGCGACCGCGATCGCGCTGCTGCTCTTCGCCGGCGCCGTCGGCAAGTCCGCGCAGATCCCGCTCCACGTGTGGCTGCCCGACGCGATGGTCGGCCCCACGCCCGTGTCGGCGCTGATCCACGCGGCGACGATGGTGACGGCCGGCGTCTATCTGATCGTGCGGATGCACCCGATCTTCGAGCTGTCGGGCGTGGCGCTCGTGGTCGTGACGGTCGTCGGGCTCACCACGGCGCTCTTTGCCGGAACCTGCGCCCTCGGCCAGGACGACATCAAGCGCGTATTGGCGTACTCGACCGTGAGCCAGCTCGGCTACATGTTCACGGCAGCCGGGATGCGAGCCTATGGCGCGGCCATGTTCCTGTTGGTTGCCCACGCGTTCTTCAAGGCCCTGATGTTCCTCGGCGCGGGCTCGGTGATGCACGGCATGCACGAAGAGACCGACATGAAGCGGATGGGCGGACTGATCCGGCGGATGCCGCTCACTGGATGGACGTTCGCGATCGGCGCGCTGGCGCTGGCGGGCGTGCCGCCCCTGGCAGGCTTCTTCGCGAAGGACCAGATCCTCGAGGTCGCGAACCACACGGGTCGCGAGTGGGTCTACATCCTGGGCACGGTCGGTGCCGTGATCTCCGCGCTGTACATGGGGCGGCTGGTCTTCCTGACGTTCTTCGGAACGCCCAGGACGGAGGAGGCCGAGCGAGCCCACGAGTCGCCCGCCGTGATGACCGGTCCGTTGCTCCTGTTGGCTGTCGGGGCCGTCGCCGCGGGCGTCCTGAATCCGACGGTGGACGGGCCGCTGGCGCGCTGGCTGGAGCCGGTCGTGGGAGCCCTGCCCGGGCGGACCGCCGGTCTGTCGGCCGCGTCTCTCGGGACGATCGCCGCCGTTCTCGCCGTGGGCACGCTCGCGATCGCGTGGCTCGTCTATGCGTCCGGCCGGATCGATTGGCTCGCGCTGCGGGCTCGGGCGGGGTCGGTTCAGCGGCTCTTCGCGAACGGGTGGTACGTGGACGATGCCTACGGTGCGTTGCTCGTCGCACCGGGCACGGCGGCGGCCGCGTTCACGGCCTACGTGTTCGACGAACGGATCGTCGACGGCATCGTGAACGGGATCGGAACGTCCACCCGCCGGCTCGCGGGGGCCGGCCGGCAGGTCCAAACGGGCTTCGTCCGAACCTACGCCCTCGCCTTCTTCGCCGGCGCCGTCGGCATCCTCGTCTACGTGGGGTTCCGGCTGTGACGAGCCATCTGCTCACGCTCACGATGTTCCTGCCACTCGCCGGCGTGGCCTTCCTGCTGGCAGCGGGGGGGTCGCTCGACGACGCGTCGGCCAGAGGGGTCGCGCTCGTGACGTCGCTGCTCACGTTCCTCGTGTCGCTCGCCGTCCTGGGGAAGTTCGACGGGGCGGTGGGCGGCTTCCAGCTGGTGGAACAGGCGACGTGGGTTCGCGGCGCCGGTCTCACCTACCTCGTGGGGGTCGACGGGGTCGGCCTGTGGATGGTGTTGCTCACCACGTTCCTGTTCCCGGTCTCGATCCTCGCCTCGTGGAAGGTCGACAAGGACGTCCGGCTGTACATGATCGCGCTGCTGGCGTTGGAGACCGCCGTGCTCGGAACGTTCCTCGCGCTGGACCTGTTGCTCTTCTTCGTCTTCTTCGAGGCGCTCCTCGTTCCCATGTACCTGATCATCGGGGGGTGGGGCGGCGAGCGCCGCATCTACGCGGCGGTGAAGTTCTTCCTGTTCACGATGGCGGGCTCCGCGTTCCTGCTCGTCGCGACACTGTTCCTCTACGCGCGGGCGAGCCACCAGCTCGGCGCCGGCACGTTCGACCTTCGCCAGTTGGGGCCGGTGGCCGCCTCGCTGCCGGTCGCGACGGCCCGGTGGCTGTTCCTCGCGTTCTTCGTCGCGTTCGCGGTGAAGGTGCCGCTCTTCCCCCTGCACACGTGGCTGCCCGACGCCCACACTGAGGCGCCGACGGCGGGCTCGGTGCTGCTCGCCGGCGTGCTGCTGAAGGTCGGCACGTACGGCCTGATCCGATTCAATCTGGCGCTGTTTCCCGAGGCGTCGAAGCACTTCGCCGTGTTCGTGTCCGTCCTGGCGCTGATCGGGATCGTCTACGGCGCGGTCTGCGCCCTGATCCAGACCGACATCAAGAGGCTCGTGGCCTATTCGTCGGTCTCCCACCTCGGTTTCGTCGTCCTCGGAGTCTTCGCGTTCACGGCGCAGTCGGTCACCGGCGGCGTGCTCCAGATGGTGAATCACGGCCTCGCGACGGGGGCGCTGTTCCTGCTCGTGGGGATGGTGTACGAGCGCACGCACACGCGCGACCTCGATCGGCTGGGCGGGCTGTCCAGCGTGATGCCCTGGCTCACGGGGATGTTCCTGTTCGCCGTGCTCGCCTCCATCGGGCTGCCGGGGCTGAACAGCTTCATCGGCGAGTTCCTGGTGATCGTGGGGACGTTCGCCGTGAATCACTGGTTCGGCGCGATCGCGTCCGTGGCCGTCGTCCTCGCGGCGATCTACCTGCTCTGGTCGTACCAACGGATGGCATACGGTCCCGTCCACGACGAGCACCGGGACCTGGCGGATGTGAGCCTTCGCGAGGTGGCCGTCCTGGTGCCGGTCCTCGCGCTCCTCCTGGTGTTCGGGGTCTACCCGAAGCTCGTGACCGACCGCGTCGACCCCACGACGAAGGCCGTGATCGCGCACGTCCAGCCGGCTCATCCGACCGACACGACGGCGCCACTCTCGGTGGCGGCTGGGCAGCGCGGGAGCGTGCCGTGATCCCCACACCCCCACTCTCGTTCCCTCCGATCCTGCCGGAGCTGGTCCTCACCGGCGCCGCGATCGTCGGCCTGCTCTACGAGGCCGTCGCCCGCCGACCCAACCGGAACCTCCAGATGGCGATCGGGATCGCGGGGGTGATCGGGGCCGCCGCGGCGACGATCCCGTTGTGGAACTGGACCGGTCCGGTGGTGGTGATGGGCAACATGGTCTCTGTCGACCGCTTCTCCGTCGTGTCTCGGCTGCTCTTGCTGTCGATCGCCGCGATGGGGATCCTGCTGGGAGCCCACTACCTCTCGCGCTCGGGCGATGCCCATCGCGGCGAGTTCTTCCCGCTCGTGCTGTTCGCGACGGTCGGCATGACGTTGATCACGGCCGCGGCGGACCTGATCGTCGTCTTTCTCGCCCTCGAGATCCTGTCGCTGTCGCTCTACGTGTTGACTGGCATCACCGGCCGTCGGGGCTCGAACGAGGCCGCGATGAAGTACTTCCTGCTCGGGGCGTTCTCGTCCGCGTTCTTCCTCTACGGCGTGGCGATGGCCTACGGCGCGACGAACTCGACCCGGATCACGGCGATCGCGAACGCCCTGGCGGGCCGAACCGGAAGCCAAGGACTGGCGCTGCTGGCCCTCGCGTTCCTGGCGGTCGGGTTCGGGTTCAAGGTCTCGGCCGCGCCGTTCCACATGTGGACGCCCGACGTCTACGAGGGCGCGCCGACCACGGTGACGGCCTTCATGGCGACGGCGACGAAGGCGGCGGCGTTCGCGGCCTTCCTGCGCATCTTCTCGGGGGTCATGGTCGATCTGCAGCCGGACTGGACCGCGGCGATCAGCACGATCGCGGTGATCAGCATGGTGGTCGGCAACGTCGCCGCCCTCGTGCAGTCGAACATGAAGCGGATGCTGGCCTACTCCAGCGTCGCCCAGGCCGGCTACCTGCTGATCGGAGTGGCGGTGGGCAGCATCGACGGCGCGCAGGCGGTCATCTACTACCTGCTCGCCTACGGGGCCATGACGATGGCGGCCTTCGCCGTCGTCATCATCCGCGAGCGCGAGGTGGAGGATGGCGACACGATCGCCGCCCTCACCGGCTACGGGCGCGCGCGGCCCGTGATCGGAGTCGTGCTGACGCTGGCGATGCTGTCGCTGGCGGGGTTCCCGCCGCTGTCCGGGTTCGTCGGCAAGTTCCTCCTGTTCGGCTCGGCCGTGGAAGCCGACATGACCTGGCTGGCGATCGTCGGGGCGCTCGGAAGCATCGTGAGCCTCGGCTACTACCTGCGCGTCGTCACGGTCGCCTGGCTGCCTCCGCCGGCGGGCGGGCCGCGGAAGGTGCTCGCGATCCCCGGGCCGGTCGGCATCGCCACCGTCGGCTGCGGGGTCGCGATCGTGGTCATCTCCCTGATGGCCTCGCCGCTGCTGGACGCGTGCCGCGGCGCCGCGCAGTCGCTGCTCGCCCCCTAGTAGCCGATCCGGGCCGGGCCTGGGCGAGCGGAACAGCCCCGTCCGCGACGATTCACGGATCGTTCGTGTCGGTCA
>JALYLM010000024.1 GCA_030774235.1 Actinomycetota bacterium | reverse complement strand
AGCAGGTCATCGACGACGGCGAGTACGCCCAGATCTATGCGAAGTACTTCCCGGGCACCCCGGTGCCGGCCGAGTACACGCCCGGAGGGTCTTCGACGCCGTCGGCCTGATCGATGGGTGCCCCTCCGTGATCCGGGTGTCCGTGCCCGACCCGGGGCTTCCTCGTCGGGCGGTCTCACGGGGGAACGGGTGAGCGCGTCGCCGCCCGCGGGCGCGACCACCGGGAGCCACGCGCCGACCGCGCCGGACACGAGGGGCGGAACGTCCGCGTTCGCGCTCCTGGTCCTCGCGACCGGGGGAGTCGCGCTGGGGTTCGTGCTCGTCGGGAGCCTCGTGATCCAGGTCGCACACGGGGTCGCGGGAGGGCCCGTCACCCCATCGTGCATCGCCCGGGGGATCATCCCGTTCACGCCGGCGTCGACGAGCGGCCCCGCCCACGGGATCGAGGGGGCGCCCGGGGTGTGCCACATCGTCGAAGGGCTCACTTCCACCGCCCAGGACGTCCTACTCCTGCTCGCGATGGCGCTGGGCGTCGTCGCGATGACCGTGGGGTTGGGCACGTACCGCGCGATGGACACACGCCGGAGGCGGGATCACGTCGTCACCGGCGCCGTCCTCGGGCTCCAAGCCCTCGTGTTCGGGGCCGGGCTCTGGCTCTTCGCCCACGGGAGCCCGGAGAAGTTCGTGCTCCAGTTCCTGAACTTCAACGTGCTGCAGGGCAGCGACGCGCGGGCCCTGGTGCGGGGCGTCAAGTACACCCTGGTTCTCGCGTTCGGTGGAGAGGTCGGCGGCATCGCGATCGGTCTGGTGCTCGCGATGCTGACGATCTCGAAACGACGGGCCGTGCGCGCCCCGGCTCGCGCGTACATCAACGTCTTCCGCGGCACACCGTTGCTGATGCAGCTGTCGATCGGGTACTTCGGTGTCAACCTCGGCCTCGGCCTGCACCTCGGCGTCTTCGCGGTCGCGGTCGTCGTCCTCGCGCTGAACACCGGCGCGTACTCGGCAGAGGTGTTCCGCGCCGGTATCCAGTCGATCGAGCGAGGGCAGCTGGAGGCGGCGAGGTCGGTCGGCATGACCTACCTCCAGGCGATGCGCTACGCCATCGTGCCGCAGGCCATCCGGCGGGTCATCCCGCCGCTCATGAACGAGTTCGTGATCCTGATCAAGGACACCTCCCTCGTCATCATCCTCGGACTTCCCCTTCAGCAGCTCGACCTGTTCGGCGCTGCTCAGCAGGGATACTCGGACACGTTCAGCGCGACCTACTTCGTTGCGGCCGCGCTCGGGTACCTCATCGTCACATTGCCGATGATCCGGGTCGTGAACGCGGTCGAGCGTCGGCTCCACTCGGGGCTCGTCGGGGTGGCCGGAGGCATGTAGGTGGCCAACACAGACGGATCGATCGTCCGGCTCGAAGGCATCCACAAGTGGTTCGGCGACCACCACGTGCTCAAGGGGCTCGACTTCGCGCTCCGGGAGGGCGACGTCCAGGTCGTGGTCGGCCCGTCGGGGTCCGGGAAATCGACGCTGCTGCGATGCATGAACCTGCTCGAGCTCCCGAGCGCGGGCCATGTCTGGTTCGAGGGCAAGGACATCACCGACGTCCGGACCGACCTGAACGAGGTCCGCACGCATATCGGGATCGTGTTCCAGGCGTTCAACCTGTTCCCCCACAAGACGGCGCTGCAGAACATCACCCTGCCGCTTCGGAAGGTGCTCCACATGGACGCCGGCGACGCCCGGCTTCGGGCCCGCGAGCAGCTGGCCAGGGTGAAGCTCGACGAGAAGGCCGATGCCTATCCGGGATCGCTCTCCGGAGGCCAGCAGCAGCGGGTGGCGATCGCACGGGCCCTGGCGATGCGGCCGCGGCTGATGCTGTTCGACGAGGTCACGAGTGCGCTCGACCCGGAGCTGGTGGGGGAGGTGCTGCAGGTGATGAAGGATCTGGCCGCCGACGGGATGACGATGGTCGTAGTGACCCACGAGATGGGGTTCGCCCGCGAGGTGGGCACCTCGATGGTCTTCATGGACGACGGCCTGATCGTCGAACACGGCGATCCTCGTGAGATGTTCGCGAACCCCCGGTCGGCACGGCTGCAGGAGTTCTTCGCCCAGATACTCTGAGGAGGCATGCGACAGCCTCGCCGGGCGGTGACCGCCCTCGTGCCCCTCCTCCTCGTGGCCCTCGTTGCCTGCACGAAGAGCCAGGCGAGCGCGCTCCCCCCGATCACGTTTGGATCCGACGACCCCTCGATGCCGTACGGGATCACCGCCATCGACTACCACTTCCACGACGCCCACCCGAGCATCCCGCTTGCACCCACCCGAACGGTACTGTGGACGAACGCCGGGTCCGTGAAGCACAACGTGACGATCCCGGCACTCGGGTACTCGAGGGATCTCCCGGTCGGCGCCACGATCCGGATCGCCGACCTCGGGCAGAAGCTCGGGGGTCCGGGAACCTACCCGTTCTTCTGCAAGTACCACGACTCGCTCGGCATGGCGGGTCTGATCGTGATCGCGGGCCCCTCCGCCGCCCCGTCCCCGTGGCGGCCCTTCGGGTTGGGACGGGCCCGATACGGATGACGGGCCGCGGCGCCCCTTCCGGGTCACCCGCGCCTTCCCCATACGCGAGAGTCCCGTCTCGAGCGACGCGGCCCGTCAAGCGAGGACCCGAGCGTCCCGGTCGGTAGCGGTTTCCCGTTCCCGTCCACGGCCGCACGGGGCCGAAGCGAAAGATAGACTGGAGGTTGAGGGCTGTCAACCTGACGGCGGCCCGAACGACGGATCATCCGGAACCCATCTGCGCTGGTGGGGGCGCGGTTCCGGCGCCTCGGAGAAGTGTGACATCTTCGCGCGTCGCACGAGGCCGGCGCGCACCGGGTCGGGCCCTGGGACGTCCGGACCTGCGGCTACGATACGACCGTGACGAACGGCGGCGAGGCGCCACCAAGGCTGTTCCTGCTCGACGGCCATAGCCTCGCCTACCGGGCCTTCTTCGCGCTCCCGCCGACCCTGGCCACGAGCACGGGCCAGGTCACGAACGCTGTCTACGGGTTCACGTCCATGTTGATCAAGCTCCTGACCGAGGAGCGGCCCGACCTCATCGTCGTCGCCTTCGACGTGGGCTCGCCGACCGTGCGCCTCCAGATGGACGCCGAGTACAAGGCCGGGCGCCGCGAGACGCCGGGCGACTTCCGGCCGCAGCTGGGTCTCATCGACGAGGTCCTCGCCGCCCTGAAGATCCCGGTCCTGCGGGTCGAGGACCACGAGGCCGACGACGCGATCGGAACGCTCGCGCTCCGGGCGAACGAGCGGGGGATCGAGGCCGTGATCGTGACCGCGGACCGGGACTTCTTCCAGCTGGTGCGGCCGGGCGTTCGGGTGATGCTCAACCGCCGGGGGATCTCCGACATCGCGATGTTCGACGAGTCGGCCGTTGAGGAGCGCTACGGGGTCCCGCCCGCGCGCTACCTGGACTATGTGGCCCTGAAGGGGGATACCTCCGACAACATCCCCGGTGTGCCGGGGGTGGGTGAGAAGACGGCGGCGAAGCTCGTCCAGCAGTACGGATCCGTCGAGCAGCTCACCGCGCACGTCGAGGACCTCAAGGGCAGGTTGAGGGAGAACCTTGCCGCCTCCGCGGACCGGCTCGCCCTGAACAAGGACCTGGCGCGGATCGTGACCGACCTCGACCTGCCCATCGCGCCCGAGGACTGCGTGATGGGGGACTGGGACGCGGAGGAAGTTCGCCGGCTGTTCGCCTCGCTCGAGTTCCGAACCCTATACGACCGGTTGCAGGACATCGCGAGGGGAGCGAAGCCGAAGGCCGATGTGGCGGAGCTCGACCTCCGCGAGATCTCCGAGGCCGAGCTGGCCGGGATCGTGGCCGGGGGGGCTCCGCTCGGGGTCCGTCTCCTGTCCGAGGGTGGCCGCGTGCTGGGCGCGGCGGTCTCGGCCGGTGGGGCGCAGGCGGCCTTCGCTCGGCTCGACAGGGCGCTCGTCCAGATCGGAGGATTCCTGGCCGACCCGGGAGCTTCGAAGTGGGTCCACGACGCGAAGGAGCTGGAGCGAGCCGCGATCGAGGCGGGCGGTGGGGTCGCCGGCGTGGCGTTCGACACGATGCTGGCCGGCTACCTCCTCGACCCGGCCGCGGCCGACTATCCGCTGCGCGGCCTGTGCGAACAGCAACTGGGGACCGACGTGCTGGGCGACGTCGACGACGAGACGGAAGGGCAGCTCTTCGCCGAGGAACCCTGGCGCTCCGTCGCGGCCGAGGCCGCGGCGGTCGCCTTGCTCGCGCCGGTCATGGCCGAGCAGGTGGACGGGCAGGGACTCCGAGGGCTCCTGGAGGACGTCGAGCTCCCCCTGTCCTCGGTGCTCGCGCGGATGGAGGCGCGGGGCGTGAGGCTGGACGTGGACTACCTCGACGAGATGGGCGAGTCGGTGCGGGATCGGATGGCGACCCTGCGAGCCGAAGTGTTCGGCTTCGCGGGCGAGGAGTTCAACCTGAACTCGCCTCCCCAGCTCCGGAAGATCCTGTACGAGCAGCTCGGGCTTCAGCCCGGCAAGCGCACCCCGAAGGGAGAGCTGTCCACCGACGCCTCGGTGCTGGAGAAGCTTCGTGACCGGCACCCGATCGTCGACGCGCTGCTGTCGTGGCGGGAGCTCGACAAGTTGAACTCCACCTACCTCGAGGCCCTTCCTCGGTTGGTGGATCCGCGGGACGGCCGGGTTCACACGTCGTTCAACCAGGCCGTCGCGGCGACCGGGCGACTGAGCTCGTCGAACCCGAACCTGCAGAACATCCCGGTCCGATCGGAGCTCGGCCGGCAGATCCGCCGTGCCTTCGTTCCCGGGACGAAGGATCAGCTGCTGCTGGTCGCCGACTACTCGCAGATCGAGCTGCGGATCCTCGCCCACCTATCGGGAGACGCCGGTCTGCGCGACGCGTTCGCGGGGGGACAGGACATCCACGCGGCAACGGCTGCACGCGTGTTCGGGCTTCCCCCCGAACACGTCGATCCCGAGTCGCGTCGTCGGGCCAAGGCCGTGAACTACGGGCTCGCGTACGGGATGAACGCCTGGGGTCTGGCGTCGCGGCTCGACATCTCCCCCGACGAGGCTCAGGAGTTCATCGACGCCTACTTCGCCGGGTTCCCCGGGATCAAGGAGTACCTCGACAAGCAGGTCGCGCGCGCGACCGCCGAGGGTTTCACGGAGACGCTGCTCGGGCGACGGCGGTACGTGCCCGAGCTCCGCGCCTCGAATCCTCGTGTCCGGGACCTCGGCCGACGTCAGGCTCTGAACGCCCCGATCCAGGGCAGCGCCAGCGATGTATTCAAGGTCGCGATGGTGGCGGTCGACCGCGCCCTTCGCGACGCGGACCTCGGTTGCCACATGCTCCTCACGGTGCACGACGAGCTCGTCTTCGAGGTCGACGCCGAGCGGGTCGAGGAGGCGGCCGCCCTGGTGCGCGATCTGATGGAGAACGCGATCGAGCTCGACGTCGCGCTCAGGGCCGATCTGGGATGGGGTCCGAACTGGGCCGAGGCGGTGCCCGCCGGCCACTAGCCACGTCGACGGGCGGCGACGCCGAGCCCACTCGCGCGGGTCGCGAACGACGTCTCCAACCCGTGCGAGCTGCGGCTCCTCATTGACGGCCTTTCCGGCGCACCACTACCATCGCGGAGGCCGCGAGGTTCCCGCGCCGCTCGCAAATCCCATTCGCGAGTCGGTGAGCCCACGCGCCGGACGGGAGAACCGCACCATGAGCGAGAACGAGACCCAGGCCGCGCCGGAGCGCGACCTGACACCGGAGGAGCTGATCGAGGCCATGGAGGCCTCGTTCCGGGACTTCAACGACGGCGACATCGTCGAGGGTGAGGTCGTGAAGATCGACCGCGACGAGGTCCTGCTCGACATCGGCTACAAGTCCGAAGGCGTCATTCCCAGCAAGGAGCTGTCGATCCGCCACGACGTCGACCCGAACGAGGTGGTCACGGTCGGGGACCGGATCGAGGCTCTCGTCCTCCAGAAGGAGGATAAGGAAGGCCGCCTGATCCTGTCGAAGAAGCGCGCCCAGTACGAGCGTGCATGGGGCAGGATCGAGGAGGTCATGAAGTCGGGCCAGACCATCAAGGGCCCGGTGATCGAGGTCGTGAAGGGCGGGCTGATCCTCGACATCGGTCTTCGCGGGTTCCTGCCGGCGTCGCTCGTCGACCTGCGCCGCGTCCGGGACCTCGCTCCGTTCGTCGGCACCGAGCTCGAGGCCAAGATCATCGAGCTCGACCGCAACCGCAACAACGTCGTCCTGTCTCGGCGGGCGTTCCTGGAGGAGTCGCAGAGCGAGGGGCGCAAGAAGTTCCTCGAGGGTCTCCAGAAGGGCGAACGTCGCAAGGGGACCGTGAGCTCCATCGTGAACTTCGGTGCCTTCGTCGACCTCGGCGGGGTCGACGGCCTCGTCCACGTGTCGGAGCTGTCGTGGAAGCACGTGGACCACCCGGGCGAGGTCGTCGCCGTCGGGCAGGAGGTCGAGGTCGAGGTCCTCGACGTCGACCTCGAGCGAGAGCGCGTCTCTCTGTCCTTGAAGTCCACCCAGGAAGACCCCTGGAAGGAGTTCGAGCGCAAGTACAAGGCCGGCGAGATCATCGACGGCCAGGTCACGAAGCTGGTTCCCTTCGGCGCGTTCGTTCGCGTGGCGCACGGGATCGAGGGTCTCGTCCACATCTCCGAGCTCTCCCACGAACACGTGGAGTCTCCCGAAGCCGTCCTCTCGGTCGGCGACGAGGTCCGCGTGAAAGTGATCGACGTCGACGTGTCGCGACGGCGGGTCAGCCTGTCGATGCGACAGGTATCTGGCGGTGGGGCCCCGGCGAGGGAACCCGAGATCCAGGCCGAGCCGGCTCCCCAGGCCCCTCCCGACGAAGAGATGGCGCCGTCCACGATCGCGGTTCCGCAATCGATCGTGGACGCCGTTGCCGAGGCGGAGGCCCAGGCGGCGACCGGGCCCGGGTCTGAAGCTCCCTCGCCCGCGTCCGTCGCCGTGGAACCCACCGAGCCCGTGGGGCCGGGGGAGGTCGTCGAACCCGAGCAGGCGGCCGAGCCCGAGCCCGACGTCGCTCCGACGAGCGAGCCTGTACCGGACGCGATCGCAGCACCCAGCGAGTCCGGCACCGAGGCGGAGGAGACCCCCGCCCCTGGACGGGAGGCCGACGCCGCCGAGGCCGAGCCCGGAGCCGCAGCCGGCGCGGACGAGGAGGTCTCCCTCGAGGCCATCCTGGAAGACCTGAAGCGGCGCGAGGGCCGCAACGACTGACGGCCGGCCGTCCCGGCCAGCCGTCGTTCCTCCGACATGCTCCTCGTCGGCCTCACCGGGGGGATCGGCTCGGGCAAATCGACCGCCGGCCGGTTGCTGGCGGATCGAGGAGCCGTCGTCCTGGACGCCGACATCTTCGCCCGGGACGCGGTCGTCGCGGGGACGCCCGGCTTCGACGCCGTCATCGCGAGGTTCGGTCACGAACTGGTGGGCCCCGACGGACAGCTCGATCGCGCCGCGCTGGCGTCGATCGTGTTCGCCGACGAGCGAGCCCGCAAGGATCTGGAGGCGATCGTCCATCCGGAGGTCCGGCGGCGGATCGCCGACGGGATCGCGGCGAGCGCCGGTAGCGACCGCGTGGTCGTGCTCGAGTCGCCGCTCCTCATCGAGACGGGCTCGGACCGGGACTGCGACGCGGTCGTGGTGATCGCCGCACCCCTCGAGACGCGGGTCGAGCGCCTCGTGGCTCGAGGGATGAACGAGGGCGATGCTCGCGCCCGGGTCGCGGCTCAGAGCACGCTCCGGCAGCAGGCGCGCGCGGCCGACATCCTGCTCGACAACGAGGGCACGCCGGAGGAGCTCGAGGAGCAGGTCGACGGCCTCTGGGCAGATCTGCGGGCGCGCGCGGCTGCGCGAGGGTGATCGCGCCCGCCGGTATCCTTCGAGCCGTGAGGTATCGGGCGATCTTCTTCGACGCCGGAGAGACGATCGTGCACCCCCGACCGTCGTTCCCGGAGCTGTTCGCCCAGGTGGTCGAGCACGAGGGTCACCCCGTCGAACCGGGCGCGGTCGTCGAGGCGTCGCGGGTGGTGCTCGAGCGGTTCAGCGAAGCGGCCGACGACCGCGAGCTCTGGACGACGAGCCCGGAGCGCTCGAAGCGGTTCTGGGTCTCGGTGTACGAGCGGATGCTCGACGTCCTGGCGTTGCCCGGTGGTGTCGCGCTCGCCGACAGGTTGTACGCGACGTTCACGGACCGGTCGAACTACGCGCTCTTCGACGACGTCCGGCCGGCGCTGGATCGACTGTCGGGGGACGGCGTCGTCATCGGTCTCGTGTCGAACTTCGAGGCGTGGCTGGAGGAGCTGCTCGCCGACCTCGCCGTGCGCGACGCCTTCGGCGTCCGCGTGATCTCGGGTATCGAGGGGATCGAGAAGCCGGACTCTCGCATCTACGAGCTCGCGTTGGAGCGGGCGGACGTCGCCGCCGACGAGTCGGTCTTCGTGGGGGACAACCCCGAGTTCGACGTGATCCCCCCGGCCGAGCTCGGGATGTTCACGGTGCTCGTGGACCGGCGGAACCGGCACGTCGATCACGACGGAGCGAGGATCGTCGACCTGGCGGAGCTTCCCGCGTTGCTCGAGGCAGAGTGATGTCCGGGGAGCGGCGGTTCACGATCGAGCAGGCCAACGCGGAGCTGGAGGGCCTGCGCGAGCGGCTTCCCCGGTTGCGGGAGGCGCGTCGGGAACTGATCCGAGCGACCGAGCGCATCACGGAGGCCGTCGCCGCCGACGGGGGCGGAGTGGCCGGCGGGGACTGGTTCGGGGCCCAGCGGATCCTGCGGACCGAGGTCACCGAGCTCGCGGAGCGAGGGATCTTGCTGCGAGACCCGGAGACCGGCCTCGTCGACTTCCCGGCGGAGCTCGAGGGGCGCCGGGTGTACCTGTGCTGGCGGCTCGGAGAGGGCGAGGTCGGCTTCTACCACGACGAGACGTCCGGCTACTCCGGACGGAAGCGGTTGTGAACGTGCGCGCGTCTCGACCGGTGGTCATCGTGATGGGCACGGACGCGGGGGAGCCGCCGCCCGGGATCGAGCGCGTCGGGGATCTCGTGGACCTCCGTTACGCACCCGACGGCAGGGCCCTGGCGATCGAGATGCCCGAGGCCGAGATCGTCTACTCGTGGTGGGGACTCCGAGAGGACCTGGAGGCCGCCTGGCCGCTGGCGGCGAGGCTCCGCTGGATCCAGGCTGCGAACGTCGGGGTGAACGGCCTGTTGTTCCCAGCGCTCGTGGAGAGCGACGTCGTGCTCACGAACGCGCGAGGCGTCGCCGAGCGACCGATCGCCGAGTCCGTCGTCGGATTCATCGTCGCGATGGCCAAGGGATTCCCGACCATGTTCGCGGATCAACGCGCGCGGGTGTGGGGCCATCAGGAGACGGAGCGGATCGCCCGGACGCGGCTCCTCGTCGCCGGCCCCGGACCGATCGGGCGCGAGATCGGCCGTTCGTGCAGGCTCGGTCTCGACATGCACGTGGAGGCGTTGGGTCGGACCGCCCGGCCGGGCGATGACGTGTTCGACCGCGTCCGTGGAAGCGACGAGCTGCTCGACGCGCTCGCCGACGCCGACTACGTGGTGGACGCGATGCCGCTGACGCCGCAGACGCGTCACACGTTCGACGCCGCGGCGTTCGCGGCGATGAAGCCCACCGCGAGGTTCGTCAACATCGGGCGGGGCGCGACGGTGGACGAGGCCGCCCTGGTCGACGCGCTGCGCGCCGGGGAGATCGCGGGTGCGGCCCTCGACGTCTTCGAGGAGGAGCCGCTCCCCGCACAGAGCCCGCTGTGGGATCTGCCGGGCGTGATCGTCTGTCCGCACATGTCGGGCGACGTGCGGGGCTGGGAGGCGGAATTCGCCCGCGTGTTCTACGACAACGTGGAGCGCTGGGTCCTGGGAGAGCCGCTTCGTAACGTCGTCGACAAGCGGCTGGGATTCCCGACCGGCGGTTGATCGGTTGTCGCGTCCGGCCCCGCTCCCTAGCCTGGTCCCCGCCGTGAGCGAGCGCGTGATCGACGTCGTCGGACTGAGGAAGACGTACGGCGACGTCGAGGCCGTGAAGGGCATCGATCTGCACGTCGACCGCGGCGAGGTCTTCGCGCTTCTCGGGCCGAACGGCGCCGGCAAGACGACCACGACCGAGATCCTGGAGGGCTACCGCGCCAAGACCGCGGGCGAGGTACGTGTCTTCGGCGTGGACCCTGCCGCGGGGGAGCGCGACCTGAAGCGACGGATCGGGATCGTGCTGCAGTCGACCGGGATCGACCCCTTCCTCACGGTGCGCGAGACCGTCGATCTGTATGCCGGGTACTACCCCGCGCCCCGGGACGTCGACGAGGTGATCGACCTCGTCGGACTGGCCGAGAAGCGGACCACCCGCGTCAACAAGCTCTCGGGAGGCCAGCAGCGCCGGCTGGACGTCGCCGTGGCGCTGTCCGGCGACCCCGAGCTGCTGTTCCTCGACGAGCCCACCACCGGCTTCGACCCGAACGCCCGCCGCAACGCCTGGGAGATCGTGAAGAACCTCACGACGCTCGGCAAGACCGTGTTCCTCACAACCCATTTCATGGACGAGGCGCAATATCTGGCGGACCGTGTCGCGGTGATCGCGTCGGGAGAGATCGTCGCCGAGGGGACCCCCGACACGATCGCCGGACGCCACCGGATGACCCCACGGATCCGGTTCCGCCTCCCCGACGACGCGCCCGCGATCCCCGACTGGGGGCAACGGCCCGGCCACGAGGGCGCGTTCGAGCTCCAGGCCGAGGATCCGACGAAGATGCTGCACGTGATGACCGACTGGGCGGTCGGGCACGGTGTCTCGTTCGAAACGATCGAGGTCGCCCGGCCCAGCCTCGAGGACGTCTACCTCGAGCTGACCGGCGGCCAGGAGGGGGCGGCGGGATGAGCACGGCGGCGCTCGCGCTCCGTCAGGTGCGGTTCGCGAACAAGGCGTTCTGGAGGAACCCGGCCAGCGCGTTCTTCACGTTCGCGTTCCCGCTGATGTTCCTGGTGATCTTCACCGCGTTGCTGGGCAGCGGGACCAGCGACTTCGGCCGGGCGCCGTACCTGGTCCACATCAAGGACGCCACGTACTACGTCGTCGCGATGGGAGCGTTCGGCGTGATCACCGCCACGTACACGAACATCGCGATCAGCGTCACGTTCCAGCGCGACGCCGGCATCCTGAAGCGTGTGCGGGGAACCCCACTGCCCTCGTGGGCGTATCTCTTCGGGCGCATCGTGCACGCGGTGATCGTTGCCGCGATCCTCGTGGCGATCACCATGCTGTTCGGCAGGGTCTTCTACGGCGCAGCGCTGCCGGCTGGCACGGCGCTCCTGCAGTTCATCGCCACCTTCCTCGTGGGGTCCCTGAGTTTCACGGCGCTGGCCCTCGCGCTCACCTCGGTGGTTCCGAACGCCGACGCGGCTCCGCCGGTGGTCAACGCCACCGTCCTGCCCCTGCTGTTCCTGTCCGGCGTGTTCTTCCCGGTCAGCAGCTCCTCGCCCGTGTGGATCCGGACGATCGGCACCGTCTTCCCCGTGAAGCACTTCATGAACGCGATCATCGGCGGATACCTGTCGAACGTCCCGAACGCGGACAAGGTGTTCCCGTTCCGTGGGACCGACGTGCTCGTGATCGCTCTGTGGGGCGTGGCCGGTCTGGTTCTCGCGGCGCGGTTCTTCTCGTGGGAGCCCCGTACGTAAAGACCATCTGCTAGGCTCCCGGCCCTGGCTGGACCGGCCGAATTCGGGACCCGGCGGCGGCGCGCGCCGGACGAGGGGGTTGTCGTGATGCGGAAGATCTTCATCGGCGTGGCCTCGCTCGCGATCCTCGCCGCCGCCTGCGCGAAGAGCTCCGTCCCGGTGGGAAGCGCGAGCGCGCCCACCACGACGGCCGCCTCCGTCGACCCGGCGGCGTGTGCGCAGGGAGCCACACTGCACAAGCCGGGCACCCTCACGATCGGTACCGACAATCCGGCCTACCCGCCCTATTTCGTCGGCAACGCGCCGAAGGGCTCCGTATGGAAGCTGGGTGACCCCACGAACGGGAAGGGTTTCGAGAGCGCGGTCGCGTACGCGGTTGCGGCGAAGATGGGGTTCGCGACCCCCGCGGTGGCCTGGATCGCCTTGCCCTACACCGAGTCCTACGCGCCGGGCCAGAAGAAGTTCGACATGTACCTGGCGCAGGTTTCGTACAAGGCGGCACGCGCCCGCTCGGCCGACTTCAGCAGCAGCTATTACGACGTCAACCAGGCGCTCGTGGCCGTGAAGGGAACACCGATCACGAGCGTCACGACGGTCAGCGGACTGAAGGACCACGTCCTCGCCGCCCCCCTCGGCTCAACCAGTGCCGACTACATCACGAACGTCATCCAGCCGACGAAGCAGCCCGGCGTCTACAAGACGCTCTCGGACGCCGTGGCGGCGCTCAACGCCCATCAGGTGGACGGCATCGTCGTGGATCTTCCGACGTCCCTGTTCATCGCCGATCCCTACGTCCAAGAGGTGAAGAACAGCACGGTCGTTGGGCAGTTCCCGAACCCGGCGGGCACGACGCCGGAGCACTTCGGCATCGTGCTGCCACTCCACAGCTCGCTCACCCCGTGCGTCGATGCGGCGCTCACCTCGATGCGTGACGATGGCTCACTCCGATCGATCACGACGACATGGTTGTCGCAGAAGACGAACGTCGGCAACGTGCCGGTGTTCGCTCCGTAGCGTCACGCCGGAGTCGGTATGGGCGGGGGGCCCGGCGCCCGGACGTGGGGACCAGAAGACCCGCAGGCTCCGGGCGGCGAGCGCGCGTCGAAGGTCCTCGGACCTCTCCACAGGGAAGGGGCGCGCGGCGTGCTGATCGCGACCGCCAGCACGCTGGTCGTCTTGACCGCGGTCGCGATCATCGTCGTCCGCTCCCCGAACTGGCTCCTGTTCAAGCAGTCGTTCTTCGACGCGAAGGTCCTGGGAGACTCCTTCCCGGACATCGCGCGCGCGTTCTTCCGCAACATCGAATGGTTCCTCATCGCCGAGCCGATCATCCTCGCGCTCGCGTTGTTGATCGCCGTGATGCGATCGCTGCCGGGCCCGGTCTTCTTTCCGCTGCGCGTGATGGCGATCGTGTACGTCGACGTGCTTCGCGGCATCCCGACGATCCTCGTCATCTACCTCCTCGGGTTCGGGATCCCCGCCCTTCAGATCCCGGGGCTTCCGAACGCCGCCGTGTTCTGGGGGATGGTCGGGCTCGTCCTCAGCTACTCGGCGTACGTGGCCGAGGTCTATCGGGCGGGCATCGAGTCTGTGCATCCGAGCCAGACGGCGGCCGCCCGTTCGCTCGGTCTCACCCGCGTCCAGACGCTCCGACACGTCGTCGTCCCGCAGGCGGTCCGCAGGGTGGTCCCGCCGCTGATGAACGACTTCATCGCCCTCCAGAAGGACACCGCGTTGATCTCGATCGTCGCCGGCACCCTCCCGGAGGCGTTCCTGCAGGGGCAGATCTACCAGAGCGCGACGTTCAACTTCACCCCGATCCTCGGCGTGGCGATCTGCTTCCTCGTGATCACACTCCCGCAGACGCGAGTGGTCGACTGGCTCGTGGCGCGGCAGCGCTCCAGGCGGGAGGGTGGGATGACGCTGTGACCGTGGAAGCGCTCCGGCTCGAGGGGGTCCACAAGCGGTTCGGCGAGCTCGAGGTGCTTCGCGGCGTCGATCTGTCCGTCGCCGATCACGACGTGATCTGTCTGATCGGCGCGAGCGGATCCGGGAAGTCCACCCTTCTGCGCTGCGTGAACCTCGTCGAGCCGGTCGACTCCGGGAGGATCGTCGTCCACGGTCGTGAGATCACGGGGAGAGGCGTGGACGTGAACGCCGTACGCCGACGGATCGGCATCGTGTTCCAGGCGTTCAACCTGTTCCCGCACATGACCGTGATCGACAACATCACTCTGGCGCCCCGAAAGGTCGTGAAGCTGCCCCGTGCCCGGGCCCAAGGGGATGCCCGCGAACTCCTGCGACGGTTCGGGCTGGAGGACAAGGCGGAGGAATACCCCGATCGTCTGTCGGGCGGTCAGCAGCAGCGGGTGGCGATCATGCGGGCGCTCGCGATGAAGCCGGACATCATGCTGCTCGACGAGGTGACGAGCGCGCTCGACCCGGAGCTTGTCGCCGAGGTGCTCGACGTGATCCGCGAGCTGGCGACGGGCGGCATGACGATGCTGCTGGCGACCCACGAGATGGGGTTCGCCCGCGACATCGCGACCCGAGTCTGTTTCCTGGACCAGGGAGTCATCCTCGAGGAAGGCCCACCGGAGCGGATCTTCGGGGACCCTCGCGAGGAGCGGACGAAGCAGTTCCTGCAGCGCATCATCGCCGCAGGCCGGATGTAGGGCCGAGCCGCTCGCACGGCTGGCAACCGGGCGTGTCGCCGAGCTGCCATACACTTCCTGGCGTGCCGCCGTTCAAGATCATCTCGGACTTCGCGCCCGCCGGGGACCAGCCTCTCGCCGTCGAGCACCTCGTGGAGGGCGTGAGGGCCGGGGAGCCGCACATCACGCTGCTGGGAGCCACCGGCACCGGGAAGACGTTCACGATCGCGCACGTCGTCGAGGCGGTGCAACGCCCGACGCTGGTCATCGCGCCCAACAAGTCCCTCGGCGCCCAGCTCGCCAACGAGTTTCGCGAGGTCTTCCCGGAGAACGCCGTCGAGTACTTCGTCAGTTACTACGACTACTACCAACCCGAGGCCTACATCCCGCAGACCGACACCTACATCGAGAAGGACAGCTCGGTCAACGAGGAGATCGAGCGGCTCCGGCACTCCGCGACGGCCGCACTCCTCAGCCGGCGGGACGTGCTGATCGTGGCGAGCGTGTCGTGCATCTACGGCCTGGGCTCGCCCGAGGAGTACGAGGGCCAGATCCTGCGACCGCACAAGGGCGTCGAGCTGCCGCAGGAATTCGCGATGCAGCGCCTCGTCGACATCCAGTACCAGCGCAACAACGTGAGCCGGGCGCGCGGCACCTTCCGCGTGCAGGGCGACACGCTCGAGGTCTTCCCGCCCTACGAACAGATCGGGATCCGCGTCGAGTGGTGGGGCGACACCGTGGAGCGGATCTTGAGGTTCGACCCCCTCACCGGCGAGCTCATCGACGAGTTGGCCGACCTCACGATCTATCCGGCGTCGCACTACGTCGCCAGCGAGGACCGGATGAAGCGGGCGCTCGTCTCGATCGAGGACGAGCTGGGCGATCGGCTGGCCGGGCTCGAGTCCGAGGGCAAGATGCTCGAGGCCGAGCGCCTGCGGATGCGCACCGCCTACGACCTGGAGATGATGCGCGAGGTCGGCTTCTGCAGCGGCATCGAGAACTACTCGCGCCACATCGACGGGCGTTCGGCCGGAAGCGCTCCGTACACGCTGCTCGACTACTTCCCCGACGACTACCTGGTCGTGATCGACGAGTCCCACGTCACGGTGCCGCAGCTGCACGGGATGTACGAGGGCGACCTCTCGCGCAAGTCCGTCCTCGTCGAGCACGGCTTCCGGCTGCCGAGCGCGATCGACAACCGGCCGCTCCGGTTCGACGAGTTCCAGGAGCGGGTGCCCCAGATCGTGTACATGTCGGCCACCCCGGCGGCGTACGAGCTTCGGGTCTCCAGCCGGGTCGTGGAGCAGCTCGTGCGCCCGACCGGCCTCATCGACCCCGAGGTCGAGGTCCGGCCCACGAAGGGGCAGGTGGACGACCTGATCAACGAGATCCGCTTGCGGGCCGAGGCCAATCAGCGTGTCCTGGTGACGACCCTGACGAAGAAGATGGCCGAGGATCTCACCGACTACCTCGTCGAGATGGGCATCCGCGTCCGATACCTCCACTCCGAGGTCGACACGCTGCAGCGGATCGAGATCGTCCGCGACCTCCGCCTGGGCGAGTTCGACGTGCTCGTCGGCATCAACCTCCTGCGTGAGGGGCTCGACCTGCCGGAGGTCTCGCTGGTCGCGATCCTCGACGCCGACAAGGAGGGGTTCCTGCGGTCCGAGACCTCCTTGATCCAGACGATCGGACGCGCCGCGCGAAACGTCGACGGCACCGTGCTCATGTACGCCGACGCCATCACCGACTCGATGAAGGTCGCGATCAGCGAGACCCAGCGCCGCCGCAAGATTCAGCTGGAATACAACCTCGAGCACGGCATCGATCCCCAGACGATCCGGCGCAAGGTCAGCGACATCCTGCTCTCCCTCGGAGGCGGCGAGGCGGCTTCGACTACGCCGAGGCGCGGGCGCCGCGCTCGGGCGGCGCGTCCCGAGATGCCGCAGGAGGAGCTCGGTCGCCTGATCCAGTCCCTCGAGGAGGAGATGCACCAGGCGGCGAAGGAGCTCCGGTTCGAGTACGCGGCGCGGCTGCGAGACGAGGTCCAGGATCTTCGCAAGGAGCTGAAGGCGATGCGCGAGGCCGGGGTCGGGGCGTGACGATCTCGATCCGGGCCTCGGCCGCCTGGCTGGGCCCTCGAACGTATCTCGAGGACGCCCGAGTGGTCGCAGACGGCGGGGTCGTCGTGGCATCGGGAGCCGCGTCCGACGTCGAGCCGCCCGAAGAGATCGAGGAGATCGTCCTCGACGGGTTCCTGATGCCGGCCGTCGCCGACCGGCACGTCCACATCGAGCTCTCGGATCCGGCGTCGGTGCTGCTGCGGGGGGTCACGGCCGTCCGCGACCTGGCCTGGCCCGCGGAACGGATCTTCCCGCTTGCCGGCGCGTCGGAGCTCCCGAGCTACAACGGGCCGTTGATCCGGGCGGCCGGCCCCATGCTGACCGGGCCGGGAGGATACCCGACCCTCGACGGGTGGGCGCCGAGCGGAACCGGGAGGGAGCTGAAGGACGCCGACGATGCCGCCGACGCCGTCCGCGAGCTTGCCGGGCGCGGGGCCTCCGCCATCAAGGTCTCGCTGAACGCCGAGGCGGGTCCGACCCCGAGTGACGCCGAGCTCATGACGATCTGCGAGACCGCGCACGCCAGCGACCTGCAGGTGACGGTCCATGCGCAGGGCCGGGGGCAGGTCGAGCGCGCGCTCGGAGCCGGGGTGGACGAGTTGGCGCACACGCCCTGGGTCCGGCTGTCCGACGACGTCGTCGCGGCCGCCGCACGGCAGGTGCGGATCGTCTCGACGCTGGACATCCTCTCCTTCGGGCGCGACACGCCCCAGGTCCGAACCGCGCTCGACAACCTGCGACGGTTCCACACCTCGGGCGGCTCGGTGGTGTACGGCACCGACCTCGGGAACGGCCCGATCCCCCCGGGGATCCATACGCGGGAGGCGATCCTGCTGGCGGAGGCGGGCCTCGAATACGAGGAGGTCCTGGAGGCGATGGTGCGAGCCTCCCTCCAGCCGGGCGCCCCCGCGGACCTGCTCGTGACCACGAGGAACCCCCTCGACGATCTGCACGCCCTCGACGAGCTGCTCCTCGTCGCGCGCGCCGGCAAGATCGTCTTCGCGCACTGAGCGCAGCTCGGGCGGCACCGTCTGCCGGCGCGGGGCCCCCCGCGGTTGCGCCAGATCCGGCGAAGCGCTAGACCCTGAGGGGCATCGACGACCACGGAGGGCACGATGAGCACGACCGACGTTCCGGCGGGGATCGCGGCCACCGAGGAGATCACGCTCGAGGAGCTGCAGCTGGCCGCCCGCAACCACGGCATGCCCCTCGAAGCGCTCCGGTACGACGTCACCCCGCCCGGGATGCACTACGTGCTGACCCACTTCGACATCCCGGCCTGCGACGAGACGACGTGGGCGGTCCGGATCGACGGCCGCGTCCGGTCGGTGACGACGCTCACGATGGACGATCTCCGATCTCGCCCTCCCGTGACGCTGACCGTCACGATGGAGTGTGCCGGCAACGGCCGTGCGCGCCTGCACCCTCGCCCGCTCAGCCAGCCGTGGCTGAACGAGGCGGTCGGGACGGCGGAGTGGACCGGCACGCCCCTCGGGCCGATCCTTCGCGAGGCCGGCCTCGAGCCAGACGCCGTCGACCTCGTCTTCCAGGGAGCCGACCACGGGATCCAGGGAGACGTCGAACAGGACTACGAACGGAGCCTGAGTGTCGCCGACGCCATGCGCGACGAGGTGCTGCTCGTCTACGAGATGGGTAGGCGGCCGCTGCCTCCCCAACACGGGTTTCCCCTTCGGCTCTTGGTTCCCGGCTGGTACGGCATGACGAGCGTGAAGTGGCTCCGGCGGATCACGGCAGTCTCGGATCCCTTCGACGGGTTCCAGATGAACGCCTACCGGGTTCGACAGCGGCCGGAAGACGCGGGCGTTCCCGTGACCCGCATCCAGGCTCGCGCGCTCATGATCCCGCCCGGGTTCCCGGACTTCTTCACGCGGACCCGGACCCTGGAAGCCGGAGCGTGCCGGCTCGAGGGAAGGGCATGGTCGGGATCCGGCCCCGTGGTCCGGGTCGAGGTCAGCGCGGACGGCGGCGCGAAGTGGTCTCCGGCGGACGTGGGCCCGAGGATCGGGCCGTTCGCGTGGGCGCCCTGGTCCTTCGAGTGGGACGCGACGCCCGGCGAGCACGAATTGCTCGTCCGCGCCTCGGATGCGGCCGGCCACACACAGCCGGTGGAACAGCTCTGGAACCATCACGGCTTGACGAACACGATGGCGCAGCGCGTCCAGGTCACCGCGCGCTCGACCGCGTAGCCCCCGGGGCGACGAGCGCCGGGGGCCCCGTCAGAGGAGCTTGCGAAGCTCGGCGAAGCAGCGGTCGATGTCCTCCTCCGTGTTGAAGAAGTGGGGGCTGATCCGCAGCCCGTCGCCCCGGAAGTCGGTGCACACGTCTCGCTCCAACAGCGCATGGCAGATCTTCTCGGCCCGGTCTCCGACGCCGACGTTCACCACGCCCCCGCGCTCGGCTCGTTCCCGCGGCGTCCGAACCGCGAGGCCGGCGTTGTCGGCGCACCGGATCACGTGGTCGGTCAGCTCGCCCTGGCGGGAGCGGATGCGCTCCACCCCGACCTCGGCGATCACGTCCAGCCCGCCTCGAGCGATGGGGAACACCGGGGCCGGTGGCGTTCCGTGCTCCAGGCGCCGGGCGGTCGCGTGGTACGCGAGATGCCGATTGTCGAACGAGAACGGCTCACGGGTGGCGAACCACCCCGTGACCGTCGGCTCGAGCGACGGCAGAAGCTCTCGCCGCGCGTAGAGGAAGGCCATGCCGGGACCGCCGCAAAGCCACTTCAGCGTGCCCGCCGCGTACAGGTCGCAGCCGAGATCGTGCAGGTCGAGCGGCACGATCCCGACCCCGTGATAGTCGTCGACGAACGAGCGTGCGCCCCGTTCGCGCGCCATCGCGCACACCGCCTTCGCGTCGACGATCGCGCTTGATCGGTAGAGAACTCGGTTCACCATGACGACGGCGGTCCGCTCGTCGATCGCGCGGTCGTATGCCTCCAACGGGATCGTCAGGCCGTCGACGCTGCGAAGCCAGTCGATCTGCGCGCCGGCCTTGCGGGCCCATGCGATCCAGACGTGGCCGTCGGTCGGGAAGTCCAGCTCCGACATCACGATGCGGTTGCGGTCGCCGCGCAGGTCGAGGGCCGACGCGACGGTCGACAGCCCGATCGAGATGTTCGTCGTGATCGCGAGCTCGCCCGGATCGCACCCCGCGAGAGTCGCGAAGGCGGTCTTCAGGCCCGCCATCGCGGGGAAGATATCCTCGAACCAGACCTCGTCCGGTCCGCCCTTCGACGCCCAGGCGTCCATGTACGAGTCGAGCAGCCGCCGAGACCGAAGCGAAACCGGTCCCAGCGAGGCGCT
Organism: Actinomycetota bacterium; assembly: GCA_030774235.1. Taxonomy (GTDB): domain Bacteria; phylum Actinomycetota; class UBA4738; order UBA4738; family HRBIN12; genus JALYLM01. The sequence goes on along the minus strand of JALYLM010000024.1, from coordinate 4,475 downwards.
GATCAGGTACGACTTCCGGGAGAGGACGGGGAACTCGTCTCGATAGTCCGACAGCGCGCGGGCGGGCGTCATCTCAGCCGGTGTGCTCGACCAGATAGTCGACGTACATCGGCCGCAGCGCCTCGCCAAGGCTTCCCTCCCCGGCGTCGAAGAAGTCGTTGATGAGGGCCAGCGGGCGGACGATGTCGATCTTGCTGCGGGGCTCGTCGCCGATCGCCTCTTCCGCGACCGGCAGCGCTTCGAGCAGCCGCCACAGGAACCCGACGTCGAGGCGGTGCTTCGCGACCTCGATCGCGCGGTCGTGCAGCTCCTTCGTCGGGAGCGTCTCGAGCTCCTCGCGGATCGCCATCGGGCGCCAGCCTACCGTGTCCGGGGCACCACCTAGAATGGGGTTTGTATGGGCACCGACCGCCTCGTCATCCACGGCGCCCGTGAGCACAACCTGAAGAACGTCACGCTGGATCTCCCGCGCGACAAGCTCATCGTGTTCACGGGCCTGTCTGGCTCCGGCAAGTCGTCGCTCGCCTTCGACACGATCTACGCGGAGGGCCAGCGCCGCTACGTGGAGTCGTTGTCGTCCTACGCGCGCCAGTTCCTCGGGCAGATGGAGAAGCCCGACGTGGACTTCATCGAGGGACTTTCCCCGGCCATCTCGATCGATCAGAAGTCCACCTCGCGGAACCCGCGCTCCACCGTCGGCACGATCACCGAGGTCTACGACTACCTGCGGGTGCTGTTCGCCCGCGTCGGCAGGCCGCACTGCACGAACTGCGGACGCCCGATCGGGCGACAGACCCCCGACCAGATCGTCGATCAGGTGATGGAGCTGCCCGAGGGCACGCGGTTCCAGGTGCTCGCACCGATGGTCCGCGGCCGCAAGGGAGAGTACGAGAAGCTGCTGGGCGACCTCGCGCGCAAGGGATTCCCGCGAGCCCGCGTCGATGGCGAGGTCAGGGACCTCTCCGAGCCGATCCGGCTGCCTCGCAACTACAAGCACACGATCGAGGTCGTGGTCGACCGCCTCGTGGCCAAGCCCGACATCCGCCGCCGGGTCGCCGACTCGATCGAGACGGCGCTCGAGCTCGCCGAGGGCATCGCGGCCATCGCCGTCACGACCCACGACGGGATCGAGGAGATCCAGAACTTCTCTCAGGCGCTCGCCTGCACCTTCTGCGGCCTGTCGTTCGACGAGCTGGCGCCGCGCAACTTCTCGTTCAACTCCCCGTACGGCGCGTGTCCGACGTGCGACGGCCTCGGGACGCGCCTGGAGGTCGACGCCGAGCTGATCGTGCCCGATCCGGACCTCAGCGTCGCCGACGGAGCCATCTCCATCTGGTCGACCGGGCGACTGGAGTACTGGGACCGGGTCCTGGACGCCGTCTCCCAGACGCACGGGTTCCGGCTCGACATACCGTGGAGGAAGCAGCCGAAGCGGGTTCGCGACATCCTGCTGTACGGCTCCGACGAGCAGATCTACGTCCGGTATCGGAACCGCTACGGCCGCCAGCGCGCGTACCACACGACGTTCGAGGGGGTCGTCAACAATGTCGAGCGCCGGCACTCCGAGACCGACTCCGAGGCTCAGCGCGAGAAGCTCGAGCAGTTCATGCGCGAGGTCCCGTGCCGGTCGTGCAAGGGCGCCCGTCTGCGCTCCGAGACGCTGGCCGTGACGGTGGGCGGCATCAACATCGCGGAGCTCACGTCGAAGTCGATCCGCGGCACGCTCGATTTCATCGAGGGTATGGAGCTCTCCGATCGGGAGCACATGATCGCCGAGCGCTTGCTCAAGGAGATCCGCGAACGGCTCCGGTTCCTGGTCGACGTGGGACTCGACTACCTCTCGCTGAACCGCCCGTCGGCCACTCTCGCCGGCGGCGAGGCGCAGCGGATCCGACTCGCCACCCAGATCGGGAGCGGCCTCGTGGGTGTCCTCTACATCCTGGACGAGCCGTCGATCGGGCTACACCAGCGGGACAACCGTCGCCTGATCGACACCCTGCTTCGGCTCAGGGATCTGGGGAACACCCTCATCGTCGTCGAGCACGACGAGGCGACGATCGTGGAGGCAGATCACATCGTCGACATCGGTCCGCTGGCTGGTGAGCGCGGAGGCGAGATCGTCTATTCGGGGAACCTCAAGGGCCTGCTCGACGAGCCGCGATCGCTCACCGGTGCCTTCCTCGCGGGCCGGCGACAGATCCCCACGCCCGACGTGCGTCGCGCTCCGGGCGGCCGTCGCCTTCGGCTCGAGGGCGCGCGAGAGCACAACCTGAAGTCGGTCACGGTCGAGATCCCCCTCGGACTGTTCGTCTGCGTGACCGGCGTGAGCGGCAGCGGGAAGTCCACGTTGGTGCAAGACGTGTTGCTCCGGGCGCTGAACCAGAGGGTCTACCGCTCGAGACTGCTGCCCGGCAAGCACAAGCGCCTGGTCGGCTGGGAGCAGGTGGACAAGGTGATCGACATCGACCAGTCGCCGATCGGACGGACCCCGCGCTCGAACCCGGCGACGTACACGGGGGTCTTCGACCACGTCAGGCGCCTCTTCGCGCAGGTCCCCGAGGCCCGCCTTCGTGGGTTCCTGCCCGGCAGGTTCTCGTTCAACGTTCGGGGAGGGCGCTGTGAGACCTGCGCCGGGGACGGCCAGATCAAGATCGAGATGCACTTCCTGCCCGACGTCTACGTCACGTGCGAGACGTGCAAGGGCAAGCGCTACAACCGGGAGACGCTCGAGGTGAAATACAAGGGGCGCAGCATCTCCGACGTGCTGGAGATGAGTGTGGACGAGGCGCTCGACTTCTTCCAGAACATCCCGCCGATCAAGCGCCACATGCAGACGCTCTCCGACGTCGGCCTCGGGTACATCAAGCTCGGCCAGCCGGCGCCGACGCTCTCCGGCGGCGAGGCGCAACGGATCAAGCTCAGCTCCGAGCTGCACAAGCGAGCCACCGGTAACACCGTGTACGTGCTCGACGAACCGACGACCGGCCTTCACTTCGAGGACATCCGAAAGCTGCTGCAGGTCCTCCAGCGGCTCGTGTCCACCGGCAATACCGTGATCGTGATCGAGCACAACCTCGACGTCATCAAGACCGCCGATTGGCTGATCGACCTCGGGCCGGAGGGCGGGGACGGCGGCGGGTCGATCGTCGCCACCGGAACGCCCGAACAGGTGGCCGCAGACCCCTCGTCGCACACGGGTCGGTTCCTCGCCGAGGCGCTCCAGGACTCGACCCTCGGTTTCCTCGAAACGGTCGGCGCCGCACCGCGAGGCTAGTTCCTCGCTGCTTGACGTGGCTTGCTAGGATTCCCGCCGACGTGCCCACCCGACTCCTCATCCTGGCCAGTGTGCTCGGCGCGTTCGCGGCCGCCTGCAGCACGATCCCCAACGCAACCGTCGATGTGGGCAGCGGGCCGCGATTCGTCGTGCAGGTGGCCGACTCGGTCGACAACGTGGGCCTGGGCAACGCGATCGCCCTGGACAAGGACGGAGTCCCGTACCTGTCGTACTGGGGATTCCCGCAGAAGGTGACCGGGATCCCGGTGTCGCGCCCCATCGGCGCGCCGTTCATCCCCGCCGTTCAGGTCTCGAGCCAGGCGGCGAACGGGATCTGGACCCGGGGGGCGGCGGCGCAGGTGCAGGACAGCCCGCCCGGGGTGGTCGTGCCGTTCGGGCCGGCGACGGTGAAGAGCCTGAAGAACGCCGCGGCCGACAACACGAACGGAACCGACATCGCCGTCGCGGCGGACGGAACGATCCATGTGGTCTGGACCGCGCAGGACGGCGTCTATTACGCAAGCCGCGCTCCGTCGCCGACGTCGAGCTTCACCGCGACCCGGCTGTTCACGTACGGCTCCTCGTTGACGGCCGCCGGCCCGATCGGCCGCCCGTCCGTAGCCGTGGACGCCGGCGGCACGCCCTGGGTCGCGTATATCGTCGGCGCGGCCAAACAGGAGGTTCGCGTCGCGACGCCGGATGCGAAGGGGAACTGGCAGACGAGGGTGGTCGACACGTTGGCTCGCTGCGGCGGGTGTCCGCAGCCCGGGCCGGCGCGGATCGGCATCACGCCCACGGGCCCGATCGTCGCGTTCGCCGATGCCAAGGAGAACGCCGTCCTCGTCGCCCACCTGGCAGGTGCGACCCCCACCATCGAGCGCGTCGCCACCGGCGTGGCCGGCACGGAGCTGTCGCTCGCCATGGGCAAGAAGGGCACCGACCTCGCCTACTACACGGGCGACGGGACCGTGCAGCTCGCCTCGTCGACGGGCGCGGGATGGACGACCGCGAAGGTCGCGGACGCACCTCCCACCAAGGACCGCGGCCCGCAGGCCCTTCCCGAGACGACCGGCGTGGCCGTCGACGACGCGGGCAAGGTCTACGTGGCCTGGTACGACGGCAAGAAGGATGCCGTGCAGCTCGCGTCGGGCGACGGGAGCACCTTCGCTCCGGTCTCGACCTTCGGGACGACCGACGGACG
>JALYLM010000023.1 GCA_030774235.1 Actinomycetota bacterium | reverse complement strand
GGCCCGCGAAGAACCCGTACGCGCCCGCAAGCCTCACCCCGTTCTTCGACACGGCCCGGGAGGTACTCGGCCTCGCGTTCATCGTGCTGGTCGGGCTGTGTGTGGCCTCGCTGGTCGTGCGCTTCCGCGGCGGGAGTCCCGACGAGCGCGAGCAGATCAAGTGGCTGATCTTCGCCGGTGCAATCACGACGGTGTTCCTCGCGGTGCCGCTGAACCACGGATCGGGCGGCCCGGCCGACGTGATCCTGGGGCTGGTGCTGACGCTGATCCCGGTCGCGACTGGGATCGCGATCCTGAAGTACCACCTCTACGACATCGACATCGTCATCAGCAGGGCTGTCGTCTTCGGCGTGCTCGCCGCCTTCGTCACGATCGTCTACGTGGGCATCGTGGTCGGCGTCGGCACGGCGATCGGAAGCCGGGGCAATGCCGTGCTGTCCGGCGTGGCGGCTGCCCTCGTGGCGCTCGCCTTCCAACCGGTCCGCCGATGGGCACAGCGGCTCGCGAACCGGCTGGTCTACGGGAAGCGAGCGACACCTTACGAGGTGCTGTCGGCGTTCTCCGAGCGGCTCGCCGACGCCTACTCCGTCGACGACGTGCTCCCGCGGATGGCGCGGCTGGTGGCGGAGGGAACGGGCGCGGATCTCGTCAGGGTGTGGATCCAGGTCGGCGGGGAGTTCCGAGCGGCGGCCGCTTCGCCGGCCATTGAGGCAGTCGAAACCTCAGTTCGCGACGCCATCGATCTCCCGGACGAAGTCTTCGAGGTCCGGCATCAGGGCGAACCGCTCGGGGCGATCACCGTCGCCGTTGCTGCGAACGAACCGATGACCGCCGAGCAACGACGTCTGACCACGGACGTCGCCTCACAGGCGGGACTGGTGCTGAGGAACGTCGCTCTGGTCGAGGATCTGCGTGCGTCGCGAGCACGTCTGGTCGCCGCGCAAGACGAGGAGCGCCGGAAGTTGGAACGGAACATCCACGACGGGGCGCAGCAGCAGCTCGTGTCGCTCGCCGTGAAACAGCGCCTCGCGGCCTCGCTAGTCGGGACGGACGACCAACGGGTCCGCTCGATGCTCGAGCAGCTCCAGGCCGAGACGACTGCCGCGCTCGAGGATCTTCGCGACCTCGCTCGTGGTATCTACCCGCCGTTGCTCGCGGACAAGGGTCTCGCGGCCGCACTCGAGGCCCAGGCGCGGAAGTCACCCGTGCCAATAACAGTCGAGCCCGACGGGATCGGGCGCTATCCGCAGGAGGCCGAGGCCGCCGTGTACTTCAGCTGTCTGGAGGCTCTCCAGAACGTGGCGAAGTACGCGGAGGCGACGTCGGCGACGGTGCGCTTGGCCGCCGGAGACGGCGAGCTCCGGTTCGAGGTCGTCGACGACGGCCGCGGCTTCGACCCGGCGGCGACCGGCTACGGTACGGGCCTGCAGGGGATCGCCGACCGGCTCGCCGCCCTGGGAGGGGAGGTCGGCGTTCGAAGCGCCGCCGGGAAAGGCACGACGGTGACCGGCCGCGTTCCCACGGAGGCAGCCCGATGATCGGGCCGGAGCTCCGGGGGCGGCGGATCGCCCGGGGGGCTGCGATCGGCGTCGTCGTGGCGCTCGTGACGCTCGAGATCGCACACCTGGGGCTCGGCTTCCTCACCGGGAGCCTGGCCGATCAAGGTGGCGTGATCGACGTGATCTACGTGATCACCCTGCCGCTCGTCACCGCCGGATTCGCGGTCGTCGGCTGGGCGATCGTCACCCGCCAGCCCCGGAACACGATCGGGTGGCTGCTGCTGGCGATCCCCCTCGTCGCCTCGGTCGCGTTCTTCGTCGGTGACTACGCGACCGAGGCGCTTGCCCGGAATCCAGGCTCGTTGCCCTTCGGCCGGTTCGCGGCGTGGATCGACCGATGGATGATCATCCCCACGCTCGTGCTGTTCATCCCGTTCTTCCTGCTCTTCCCGGACGGACGGATCCCGTCGCGACGGTGGCGACCGGTCCTGTGGCTGACGATCGCCGGCCCGACGGTGGCGATCGTCGCCTTCGCGCTGACACCGGGG
>JALYLM010000022.1 GCA_030774235.1 Actinomycetota bacterium | reverse complement strand
CCCCAGCGCGTCCACGTGATGATGCGCGGGCGTATCGTGAAGTCGGGCGATGCGGAGCTCGCGCGCGAGCTCGAGGAGAAGGGCTACGAGGGGATCCGGCAGGAGCTCGGCCTGGAGCCCGAGGCCGCCTCGGAGAACGACGGAGACGAACGATGAGCGAACACTTCGGTGGGCTGGACGTCGCGGCGATCCGCGCGGACTTCCCGATCCTCGGACGCATGATCGGCGACAAGCCGCTCGTCTACCTCGACTCGGCCGCCACCTCGCAGAAGCCGATCCAGGTGATCGAGGCCGTGTCGGACTTCTACGCCAACCACAACGCCAACGCTCACCGCAGCATCTACCAGCTCGGCGAGGAGGCGACGGAGCTGTTCGAGGGCGCGCGAGCCACGCTGGCGCGGTTCTTCGGGGCCCCCGATCCGGCGACGATCGTGTTCACGCGCGGGACCACCGAGTCCATGAACCTCGTCGCGCAGTCGTGGGGCCGCACCTTCCTGAAGCCCGGCGACGAGATCCTCCTGACGGACATGGAGCACCACTCGAACATCGTTCCGTGGCAGCTGACCGCGGCCGTCACGGGCGCGGCGCTTCGATACATCCCGCTGACCGACGACGGCCAGCTGGACCTCAGCGAGCTCGGCTCCCTTCTCACCGAGCGGACCAAGATCCTGTCCGTCACCGGCATGTCGAACTCCATCGGCACGATCACGCCGCTTCGGCAGCTCGTGGATGCGGCGCACGCCGTCGGGGCGGTCGTCGCGGTCGACGCGGCGCAGCTGGCGCCGCATCACCCCATCGACGTCGTCGAGATCGACTGCGACTTCCTCGCGTTCAGCGGTCACAAGATGCTGGGGCCGACGGCATCGGGTGGCCTGTTCGCGAAGCGCGAGCTGCTCGATGCGATGGACCCGATGTTCGGCGGCGGCGACATGATCCGCGAGGTCTTCCGCGACCACAGCACCTGGAACGACGTGCCCTACAAGTTCGAGGCCGGCACGATGCAGATCGCGCAGCAGGTGGGCCTGGGCGCCGCGGTCGACTACCTCGAGGCGCTCGGGATGAACGCCGTCCGCGCGCACGAGGAGGAGATCACGCGCTACGCGATCGAGTGCCTCCTGCAGGCCGGCGCCTCGATCTACGGGCCGAAAGATGCAAGCATCCGCGGCGGCGCGGTCAGCTTCTGGTACAAGGACATCCATCCGCACGATCTCGCGACCGTGCTGGACGACGAGGGCGTGGCCATCCGTGCGGGGCACCACTGCGCACAGCTCGTGATGCGGCGGTTCGACACGTCGGCGACCGCGCGCGCATCGTTCTACGTGTACAACACCAAGGAAGAGGTCGACGTCCTCGTCGAGGCGCTGGCGAGAGCGGAAGACTTCTTCAGGCACTGACGGAGGGACCGTGGCGCTCGACGACATCTACAAGGAAGTCATCCTCGATCACTACAAGAACCCCCGGAACAAGCGCGAGCTGCCCGAGGCCGAGCTTCGATGCACGGCGAACAATCCGCTGTGCGGCGACGAGATCACGGTCTTCGCGCACGTGGACGGAGGCAACGTGGAAGCGATCGCGTTCCAGGGCGCCGGGTGCTCCATCTCGCAGTCGTCGGCGTCCATGATGACCGAGGCCGTTCAGGGCAGGAGTGTCGACGAGGCTCTCGGCCTGGCGAACGAGTTCCGCGGGATGATGGCCGGAGAGACGGAGCCCGACGAGTCGGCGTTCGGCGACCTCGTAGCGTTGAAGGGCGTCGTGAAGTACCCGATCCGCATCAAGTGCGCGGTCCTGGCGTGGGACGTCCTCCAGGACGCCCTGGACGGTGCGGGCGCCGCCAGCGGCACACGGCCGCACGCCGCGGGCTGAGACAACCAGACGCGTTCGCCGGGCTCGCGAGCCCGTAGCATCGCCGTATGCGGATCGTGTTCTCGGAGGACGGCCGGGACTTCCAGGGCCGCGGGTGGGCCGAGCTCGTGGGAGGCGATCCGGCGGGCACGATCTTCCACACGCCGGAGTACCTGAAGCTCTACTGGGAGGAGTTCGGCCAGCAGCCCGAGCACCTGTTGTTGGCCTTCGCCCAGGAGGACGGCGGGAACCAGGTGGGGGCGGTGGCGTTCGAGCGGATCGGCGAGACCCTGCGGTTCCTCGGGGGCACCGAGGTCACCGACTACATGGGGCCGGTCGGTCTGCCGGGCGCGCGGGAGGCCATCGCGAAGGAGCTGTGGTCGGCGCTGCTCACCCGCGACGACTGGGCGGACGCCGACCTGCGCGGGCTCGCCGAGGACCGGCCGTGGCTGGGACTGCTCCGCGATGCCGCAGCGGCACAGGGTCTCGCCGTCGAGGAGACGGACGATCAGAACGGGGTGGCGCCCTTCCTTCCGCTCCCTCGAAGCTGGGACGACTACCTCGCGTCGCTGCCGGCGAAGCTGCGCCACGAGATCAAGCGGAAGGAGCGCAAGCTCGTCGAGGAGGCCGGCGAGTTCCGCGTCGTCACGGCGACCGAGGCCACGATCGTCGAGTTCCTGGATCGCTTCGTCGAGCTGCACCGTCGGAGCGAGGGTCCGAAGGGGGTCTTCATGCAGCCCGGGATGGAGATCTTCTTCCGTCGCCTGGCTGAGGAGTTCCTGCCTCGGGGGATGTTCCACCTGCGATTCATCGAGCTGGCCGGCGAGAAGGCGGCCGGCACGATCGGCTTCACGTGCGGCGGCACGTTCTCCCTGTACAACTCGGCGTTCGATCGGGACTGGCAGCGGCTCGCGCCGGGCATGGTGCTCGTGGCGGAAGACATCCGCCTGGCGATCGAGGACGGGTGCGAGGGCTTCGATCTGTTGAAGGGCGACTACGCGTACAAGTACCGCTTCGGTGCTCGCCCGCGGCGGGTGCGACGACTCATCGTGACCCGGTAGAGGTGCGCCGCCGCCGACCGCCGATCAGGCAGACGCGATGGTCGCATCGGCGAGGGGAGTGCCGTCCGGGGCCGAGACGGTCAGGTGATCGAACGACTCCAGCTTCGTCGCGGTCGCGAGCCACGTGGACCCGGCTCCGTCGCTGGCGATCGTGATCGGCCGCAGGCTGATCGAGCGGCCGTCCGGAGCATGGAGGACGGCGGCCGCGTCACCGGTGACCCCGGGCGCGCGCACGAACACGGCGACCCACGACTGGTCTTCCGACGAGTCGTACACCACGACGCTGCCTTCGACGACGGTCTGCCCGGTCGCGGCATGCAGCTGCCCGACGCGGAACTCCTTGCCGCCCAGGATGTGGATCAGGTTTCGGTAGCTCAGGGCGTCGGCGGCGGCGAGGTTCGCCCGATGTTGCTGGGACAGCCCGAAGCCGAGCGAGGCCACGACGACGAGGATGGCTGCGGCCGCCGCGAGCCACGCCCGCGACCGATGCTGACCGGCGATCGCCGGTGTGTCGCTCCACTCCTGGTCGAGGGCCGTGCGGACACGATCGTGAAGCTCGGGGGGCGGGGTGCGATCGTGCGAGGCTCGCGCGAACAGGGCGATGCCCTCGCCGAGCGCGGCCATCTCCTGACGGCAGCCCGCGCAGCCGCGCAGATGCTGCCGAACGGGCAGGTCCTGGGCGTCGTCGAGCGTGCCGAGCACGTGCTCGGGGAGCCGCTCCCTGACCTCGTCACACGTCGTCACTTCGGTGCTCCTCGCTCATCGCTTCGCGCAGCCGGAGCAGCGCGGATCGGATCCTCGTCTTCGCCGTGCCCACCGGGATCCCCTCCATCTCGGCGACCTCGGCGCTCGTGCGTCCCCCGAAGTAGGCGAGCTCGAGCGCGGCCCGTTGTTCGGGCGTGAGCCGCTGCATGGCGCGGCGTGCGCGGTCCGCCAGGTCCCCGGTCTCGGCCAGCTCCTCCGGCCCGGCCGATGGGTCGTCCTCGCGTGGCCTGCCGGTGGCCTCGAGCGATCGAACTTCGAGCACGCGGCGGCGCAGCGCGTCGATCGCGAGCGATCGGGCCACGAGGAGCACCCACGTCTCCAACTTGCCGCGGGAGGTGTCGTACTTCTCTGCGTTGCGCCAGAGCTTCACGAACGTGTCCTGCACGAGGTCCTGGGCGGCTGCGTCGCCGCCGAGCATCACGATGCCGAGCCCGTAGACCCGCGACGCGAACCGGCCGTAGAGCACGTCGGCCGCCTGCTCGTCGCGTACGGCGAACGCGCGCATCAGCGCGGCGTCCGACTCGGGTTCACGAGATCGCATCTTCAGCACGGTACTGGAAGCAGTACGAACGGGAGGCCGGCCCGGCTTGCGCTCCGTCGCAGGTCAGGACCGGAAGCCCCGCGCCCGGTACCGTTCGAACGCCGACTCGAAACGGACTACGGATGACCCGAACGCCCTGAGGAACGAGACCCGCCACGCGCCGGTTTTCGCGGCCGACCGCCAGAAGCGGAGTAGGGATGCCTCGCCCGCCCGGGCCACGAGGAACTCGACCGCGGCGAAGGCGAGCGCATAATCGGCCCCCTGGATCCTGCCGAGATGCGACAGCGGCGAGCGGACGAGCGTCGCCTCGCGGATCTCGATCGCGCGCCGGGCCGCGTACCCTCCGCCGATGCCCATCGCCCCACCGATCCGCTCGGCCTCGTACTGGGCCGAACCCTCGAGCAGCCACAGGGGAAGCCTGCCCGCCGGCCTGCACGCATCGTTTCCCCTCGAGCAATCGAGGAACGAGAACTGGACGACGTGATACCACTCGTGAAGCAGGATGAGCGGCCTCAGGTCGGCGGGCGCATCCCGCCAGGCGGCACCCCCCGTCCAGACGCGGATCGTGAACCGTCCGTACCCTCTCGACGCCGTGTTGGCCGTCGCCTGGCCACGTGCGCGGTCGGAGATCAGGGTCCGCACGCGGCCCACTCCGCAGACCGGCGTGTCGACGGGGTAGGCGCGCCGGGCCACGCGGCTCTCCCTCTTCACCTCGGCCGCGACCGCGGCGGGCACGCCCGGGCCGACCACGAACGCGATGCGGTACGCGGACACGTTGGCGTGACAGGACCCCGGCCTGGTCGTCGGCGTCGACGTCGGGGAGAGGGTTCGGGTCGCCGCGCGATCCCCGCTCGTCGATCGTCCGGAGGTGCATCCGATCAGCGCCAGCACACATGCGGCGACGGCGACCACGCGGCGCATCGCGCAGACGTGGTTACGGGTAGGCGCGGATGTGCCGCAGGACGACCTCGGCGAGGTCGACGTCGCCGCCGAGCACGATCGCGCCCGACCCGAGGACCTCCTCCGGGGCCAGTCGACGCCCGGCCACCAACGCCAGCTGCGGGGCGCGCCCCTCGATCACCGCGTCCGGCTGCCGGCGGTCGGGTGGAACCTCGCCGGCTCCGAGCCCCCAGTGCCAGGAGCCCTCGCCGGCCCCCTCGACCTCGACGCGGACGCTCCGGCCGGTCAGCTCGAAGCCAGCCCGCGCGAGCGCCCACGGGAGCATGCGAACCCCGAGGTCGATCGTCAGGTGGATCGGCCAGTGCTGCCACTGCGGCCCGAGCCCGTTCGTCGCCCGGACGTCCTCGCCGTGGAGCCACCATTCCACGACGCGCGTCTGCACGAGATACCGGGCGGCGATGTCCCCGGCGAGCCACGCGAACCGCTTCGACTCCCAATCGTCCTCGGACAGGAGCGCCGCGTATGCCAGGAAGGCCTCGGCGGCCCTGCCCCAGGTCGTGAGGATCTCGCGGACCGGCAACCCCGACCGCCGGTCGACGGTCCACGCGTTGAAGCCGTCGACCGTGAACTCCGCGTCGCCGAGGCCGGCGCGATACTCCTCCAGCTCCTCGGCCGGGTCGCCCTTCATGATCTGGGCGGCGGCGGTGTCGCTGGCTGCAAGATGGGCCATGACGTCGCGGTTCCACCAGCCGTCGCACGCGCTCGGCTTCTCCCAGGTCTCCGGCGGTGCGTACTGGATCGTTCGACCGAGCCGCTGCCGCTCGGCGTACGCGACGCCCAACAGCGTTCCCCGTTCGAAGCTCACGTGGGATCAATCCCCTGGGTCGGGCCGCACCCGCGGCGGCGTCGGCGCGGATTGTACATTCGCGGGATGCGCGTCCTCGTTGCACCCGACAAGTTCCGAGGCACGCTCACGGCTCGGGACGCGGCGCAGGCGATCGCCATCGGGTGGCGCCGCGTTCGGCCCGACGACGAGCTGGAGCTCGTGCCGATGGCCGACGGGGGAGAGGGAACGCTGGAGGTGCTCGTGCACGCCGGCGGAGGGCAGATCGTTCGAGTCCGGGCCGGCGGTCCCCTCGGCGATCCGGTCGATGCGCCGCTGGGGTTGATCGACGCGGAGGACGGTCGGCTCGCGGTCGTCGAATCCGCGACCGTCTCGGGCCTCGCGCTCGTCTCCGAGGCGAGGCGCGACCCGCTGAGAGCGACGTCGGCCGGGACGGGGGACCTTGTCCTGGCCGCGCTCGATCGCGGGGCCCATCGCGTCCTCGTGTGCCTCGGAGGCAGCGCGACGAACGACGGCGGTGCGGGCATGGCGAGCGCGCTCGGGGTTCGGTTCCTCGACGCCGCCGGCCGCGAGCTCCGGCCGGGAGGCGCGGCCCTGCTCGATCTCGTACGGATCGATGCCACCGGGCGAGACCGCCGTGTGGAGCTCACGCAGATCGTCGGAGCCACCGACGTCGACAACCCGCTGACCGGTCCGCCCGGCGCGAGCCTCGTCTACGGACCTCAGAAGGGGGCGAGCTCAGACGACGCCTTGCTGCTGGATCGCGCGCTCGGCCACCTTGCGGCCGTGGTCCATCGAGACCTCGGGGTGTCGCCGAAGGACGAGCCGGGCGCCGGAGCGGCCGGCGGCCTGGGGTTCGGGCTCCTCGCGTTCTGCGCCGCCCGGCTGCGACCCGGCATCGACGTCGTCATGGAGGCGCTCGGCCTCGAGGCACGGATCGCGCGCGCCGACCTGGTGCTCACCGGCGAGGGCTCGCTTGACGCGCAGTCGCTTCGAGGGAAGGTGCCCGCCGGGATCCTGCGCGTTGCGGAGCTGGCGGGGATCCCGATCGCGATCGTCTGCGGCCGGGCCGAGATGACCCTGCCGGGCGCGACGGTCGTCTCCCTCGTCGACCGCGTCGGCGCCGCGGCTGCGCTCGGCGATGCCCGACGGTCCGTCGAACTCGTCGCGGCCGAGCTCGCCGGCCGCGCTTCAGATCTCGCTCGGCGAGGAGCGAGGGCATGAGCCGCGCGATCGATCGGTTCGTCGAGGCGGCCCGTGCGCGGGGCCTCGACCCGGACGTTCGGCGCTTCCCGGAAGGGACGAAGACCGCGGAGGCGGCAGCCCTCGCCGTCGGCTGCGACGTGGCCCAGATCGTGAAGTCGTTGGTCTTCATGGCCGACGATCGACCGGTCCTGGCGCTCACCTCGGGCAAGAACCGCGTGGATCCGGCCCGGCTGGCCATCGTGGCCGGCGCCGCGGGTGTTCGGCGGGCGAGTCCCGAGGAGGCTCGAGACGCGACCGGGTTCGCGGTCGGAGGCACCCCGCCGTTCGGCCACGGATCGCGCGTGCGGACGTTCCTGGACGAGAACCTGCTGGCGTTCGACGAGGTCTGGGCGGCGGCGGGGACGCCCGATTCCGTGTTCCCACTCACGCCCGCCGACCTGCTGCGGGCGAGCGGGGGGATCACCGCCGCCTTCGTCGACGTCGGGTCGAAGGGCGCATCGAGGGCGTTCCCGCGTACAATGAAGCCCTGAGTCCACCATCAAGCCATTCGACCCCCTCGACGGAGGAACGATGATCACGCTGACGGAATCCGCCGCCGGCAAGGTGAAGGAGCTCCTGGCCGAAGAGGGCCGCAGCGACATCGCCCTGCGCGTGGCCGTGCAGCCCGGCGGATGCTCGGGCCTGCGGTATGCGATGTTCCTCGACGACCAGGTGACCGACAAGGACGCCGCCGCCGAGCAGTTCGGCGTCAGGATCGTGGTCGACCGCATGAGCGTGCCCTACCTCGCCGAGGC
>JALYLM010000021.1 GCA_030774235.1 Actinomycetota bacterium | reverse complement strand
TGTCGAGCACGCTCGCCTCGGTGAAGCGGGTCGAGGGCGTGTTCGACGCCTATCGCATCGTCCCCAGCTAGATGCGCGTGGTCGCGCAGCGGGTCGCCCGCGCCTCGGTCACGGTGGACGGTGTGCGCGTCGCGAAGATCGGCCTCGGCTTCCTGCTGCTGGTCGGGATCGGGGCGAGCGATGCCGAGGACGAGGTCGACCGTCTGGCCGAGAAGATCGCCGGCCTCCGCGTGTTCGCCGATGCCGACGGGAAGATGAATCTCGCGCTCGACGACGTCGGGGGTGCCGCGCTGGTGGTGTCGCAATTCACTCTCTACGGCGATCTCCGCAAGGGCCGCCGCCCCTCGTGGACCGCCGCGGCCGACCCGGAGGTCGCGGCCGCGCGCGTGGAGGCGTTCGCGCAGTCGTTGGAGAACCGGGGTGTGAGGGTCGCGCGCGGGGTCTTCGGCGCCAACATGGAGGTCGAGCTGTTGAACGACGGGCCCGTCACGCTCGTCCTCGACGCCGACCAGGTCTCGACGCAACGACCGCGTGATCGTTGATCCGCGGGGCCACGGCGGCCGCAAACACCGCCGCTAAGATGGCGCTCTCATGTACCTGGACGTCTTCAGCGAGAACCCCTACGGCACGAACTGCTGGCTCCTGGCCTCGGAGGGCAGCACCGATGCGGTGGTCGTCGATCCCGGGTTCGAGCCCGCGCGGGTCCGGGCGCTGCTGGACGCGGCGGGGAAACGGCCGGCTGCAGTCCTGCTGACGCATGCGCACGTCGATCACGCCGGCGCCGCGGGCGACTTCGCCGGCGACGACGTCCCGGTCTACATCCACGACGGGGACGCGCTGGCGTTCTCCGATGCCGACGCATGGAACCCGGGCTTCGGCAACGCGCTCGCACCCGCGAAGGACCTCCGCTCGATCGGCGATGGGGACGTGCTGGAGCTCGGGGGCCTCGCCGTCGAGGTCCAGCACACGCCGGGGCACACGCCGGGCCACTGCGTCTTCGTGACCGATGCACTGGTGCTGTCCGGCGACCTGGTGTTCGCCGGCTCGATCGGGCGCTCCGATTTCCCGAACTCGGATCCCGCGGCGATGCGAGAGAGCCTCCGCCGTTTCCTCAGGCTGCCCGACGTGCTGCCGGTCCACCCCGGCCACGGGCCCACGACGAGCGTCGCGCGGGAGCGTGCCTCCAACCCCTTCCTTGCGGAGCTTCGCTGATGGAGATCGCACCACCGCGCGGTACCCAGGACCTGCTGGCTCCGCGCGCAGACGCGATGCTCGGCCTGTACAGGGAGGCCCGCCGCGCCGCGGCGTTGTTCGGCTACCGGTACATCGAGACGCCGACGTTCGAGCACACGGAGCTGTTCTCGCGAACCTCCGGAGAGACCTCCGATGTCGTCATGAAGGAGATGTACACCTTCGAGGACAAGGGCGGCCGCTCGCTGACCCTGCGACCGGAATCGACGGCACCCGTGGTGCGAGCCTTCCTGGGGCATCGGCAGGATCTGCCCTCTCCGTACAAGGGGTACTACGTCGGCCTCCACTTCCGGCACGGTCGCCCGCAGTCGGGCCGGCTGCGGGAGTTCCGCCAATTCGGCGTCGAGGTGATCGGCACCGCCGCCCCGGCGGCCGACGTCGAGGTCATCGCGCTCTCCGAGCGCTACCTGCGCGAGCGTGGCCTGCGGGGCACGACACTCCGCGTGAACTCGATCGGAGACGAGGTGTGTCGACCCGCGTACCGCGAGCGTCTGATCGCCCACCTCGAACCGCACGAGTCGGAGCTGGACGAGGACTGCAAGATGCGGCTGCGAACGAACCCGATACGCATCCTGGACTGCAAGGTCGACGGCGGGAAGGATTTCGTGCTTTCGGCGCCGTTGATCAGCGACCACCTGTGCGAGCCGTGCGCCGCACATTTCGAGCAGGTACAGGTGGGCCTGACGGCCGAGGGTGTTGCCTTCGATCACGACCCGCGGCTGGTCCGCGGCCTCGACTACTACACGAGGACGGCGTTCGAGTTCGTGAGCGCGGCGCTCTCGCCGGCGCAGGCGACCGTCTGCGGCGGCGGCCGCTACGACGGACTGGCGGAGGTGCTCGGCGGCGCGCCGACGCCGGCGGTCGGGTTCGCGATGGGTCTGGACCGCGTGCTGCTGGCGA
>JALYLM010000020.1 GCA_030774235.1 Actinomycetota bacterium | reverse complement strand
CGCCGCCGTCAGAGGGGGTGGACATGGCGATGCAAACCGAGGATCAGATGATCTCCGAGAAGATCGCGCCCGTCCTGGTCGCAAGGACGCTCGGACCGTTCGACCTCGTCGTGATCTTCGTGGCGATCGTCCTGTTCATCATCAACTCGGCGGGGTTGCAGGCCGCCGGACCGTCGGTGTTCGTCTTCTGGGTCGTGGCGTTCGCGACGTTCCTGATCACGGGCGGGTTCGTCACCGCCCAGCTCGGCCGGATGTTCCCCGAGGAGGGGTCGCTCTACGTCTGGACGCACAAGGCCCTCGGTCCGTTCTGGGGGTTCTTCGCCGGGTTCGTCGCCTGGTGGCCGGGACCGATCACGATGGTCGTGATCGGCGTGCTCGTGGCGAACTTCCTCCAGCAGACCGCCGCATTCTTCACGTGCAGCGGCCAGCCGTGCGCGATCCTCACCGAGAACTGGCAGATCGGGATCGTCGTCCTCGTCGTCCTGTGGTTCAGCGCCACCATGTCGTACCTCAGGATGCGGGTCACCCAGAACTACGTGAACGTCCAGTTCTTCGCGTACGCGGCCGCGATCTTCCTGATCGGCTTCGCCGGCGTGGTGTGGCTCCTGAAGGGGCATCCATCGGCGACGTCCTTCGCGTCGGGCTGGAACCCGTTCCAGGGGGACAAGATCGCCCTCCACGTCCCAGCGAATCTGACGTTCTTCTCGTTCGCGATCCTCGCCCTCCTCGGCATCGAGACGCCCTTGAACATGGGGGTCGAGGTGAACGGGGGTGAGAAGGCGATCAGAACGTACCTGTTCTGGGGCTGCATCATCGTGATGGCCGCGTACCTCTGGGCGACATGGGGCAACATGGTCGTGATCAAGGCCGGGGGGGCGAACGCGACCACGGGCGGGGCGCAAACCGTGGGTCTCGCGATCGGCAAGTGGGCGGGCGTACTCGTATCGGTGACCCTGGCGTGGGTTCTCCTCACCGTGGCGGTCGTCTATAACTACGCGTTCGGAAGGCTGTTGTTCGTCTCCGGCCTCGAGAAGCGCCTGCCGCACCAGTTCGGGAAGGTCAACAAGAACAAGGTGCCGGCGAACGCCGTGACCCTGCAGACCGCCATCGCGTCGCTGATCGCGATCCTCGTCTTCTTCGTGCTCGGAGCGGGTGGCGGCGACCCGTACAAGGTCTTCTACGCGCTCTACGCAGGCCTGACGATCGTGTGGTGCATCTCGACGGCGCTGCTGTTCCTCGACATCTTCTTCGCCAAGCGGGCGGATCCGGCGAGGTTCGAGCAGGAGCGCCGCATCTCGCTCGGGTGGCTGTTCGTCTGCGGAGCCGTCGGTTTCGTCGTCAACGTCCTCGCGGTGTTCTTCATCTTCATCGGCTCGTGGTACCCGACCGGGTTCCCGAGGCTCTCCGAGTGGAACGCGTGGATGGTCGGCATCTCGGCGGGGTCGGTGATCACCGGCATCGTGATCTATCTGATCTCTCAGCGGACCAGGCGCGGCAAGACCGACGCGCAACTGCTCACCGAGGAGCTGGCCCCGGCCGGGGGCGGAGGCGCCGGGGGGTAGCGCTCGGGGAGTAACGCGCGGGGCGGTCCCCGCGCCCGCCGGGAGGGGTACGGCTCGACTCAGTAACGCCACCTGTGGGCTGCCACGATCTCATCCGGGTCCAGTCCGGCGAAGGCCTCGGCCTCCGCACGGCGCACCGCCGTGAAGGGCCCGAACAGCATCGGTCCCATGGCGTCCCGCAGGACCTCGGACTTCTCGAGGTTCGACAGCGCTTCGTCGAGGGACTGAGGCAGCCGCCGGATGTCCGTCCGAGCGAGCTCCGCGTCCGAGAGGGCGCCGGGGTCGACGGTGACCTCGTCCGGCAACCGCAGGTCTCTTTCCATCCCGGCCAGGCCTGCGGCGATGAGCGCCCCCGCCGCCAGATACGGATTTGCGCTCTGGTCGAAGCACTTCACCTCGGTGTTGGCGGCGGTCTCACGAGTCCCCACCATCCCGGTGACGAAGCGGATGGCGGCCTCCCGATTCTCCCGGCCCCAGCACTGGAACGCCCCGGCCCAGTGCGACGGGATCAGCCGAAGGTAGCTGGGGACGCTCGGGGAGCCCACGGCCACGAGGGCGGGAAGCTCCGCGAGCACGCCTGCCACGAAGGCCTCGCCCGTGTCCGTCATCCCGTACGGACCCTGCCCGCCGGCGAACAGGTTCACGCCATCGCGCCACAGACTGAAATGAACGTGCCCGCCGTTTCCCACGTCGCCCGCGATGACCACCGGGGAGAACGACGCACGCATCCCGTGCGTCGCCGCCACCGCCCGGATCGTCTGGCGGACGAGGACCGTCGTGTCGGCCGCCCCGACCGGATCGGCGGGGGGCACGGAGACCTCCAACTGGCCTCGTGCGTATTCGGGGTGGAACTGATCGAGCCCCACGCCCCCCTCCTCGAGCGCGACGATGAGGTCCCGGGCGTAGTCGGAGATCGTTGCCAGGACGGGGAGCCCGTACGCCGGACCCGTGTGGATGGGATGTTCCACCTCCGAATCTGCTCCGGCCTGGAACCACTCCAGCTCGAACGCCATCCGTAGCTCGATCCCCGCATCGGCCGCCCGGGCCACCTGGCGCTTCGCGAAGGTCCGCTGGCAGCCGGCGTACACCCCGCCCTCCTGGGTGTGCTTGTCGACCGGAGCCCAGGCCCACCCCGGCTGCGCGGCGAGCACCTTCAATGCCCAGGGGTCGGGCATGAGCCGGAGGTCGCCGACTGGCCCGCCGACCTCGTCGCTCGACGTGATCGAGTCGTTGACCATGAAGACCTCGAAGACGGGAGACATGCCGATCCCGTACTTCACCGCTCGCTCGAGGAGCGACACCGGAACGGTCTTCACCCGCGTGACGCCGGCGTTGTCGACCTGGCTGAGCGCCACGGCGCGGACCCCGTGAGCCGAAAGCGACTCGGTCACGGTCCTTGCCTTGTCTGCACGCCGGGCGATCTCTTCTCGGGATCCCATGGTCTGCCCGCCCTGCACCGCTGCACCTCCTCGTGCCTGCCTCGTGTCGGGCTCCGGGCCTCTCGAAGCGACCCAATCATGCCATCGACGGGCGGGAGGACGCGATGCCCCGGCGCGGGGCGGCCGAGACTATGCTCGGGCGCGTCCGTGGGCTCGGGGGAGGTGATGCGAGTGCTCGCCGACGACGTGGAAGGTCTCAGGCTCGTCGACCACCACTGTCATGGCGTGGTGAAGACGGACCTGGACCTCGCCGGGTTCGAGCGCCTCATCAGCGAGAGCTTCGACCCGCCGCCCCCGGGAACGAGCCGGTTCGATTCGCCTCTCGGCCTGAGCGTCCGGCGATGGTGCGCCCCGGTGCTGGGCCTCGAACCGTTCTCCTCGCCCGCGGACTACGTAGCCCGCCGAGTGGAACTCGGAGCGGAACACGTTGCCCGCTCGTTCCTCCGGGAAGCCGGTCTGGGCGCGCTCCTGATCGACAGCGGCTACCGCTCCGACGAGCTCGTCGACCTTCCGGCGATGGGAGCGCTGGCCGCGGTCCCGGTCCACGAGATCGTCCGGCTGGAAGCCGTGGCGGAAGCGGTGGCCGCCTCGGGGGTCGATGCATCCCGGTACCCGAGCGCGTATCGGGATGCGCTCGAGGAGGCGTCGGCGAGCGCCGCGGGGTTCAAGACCATCGCGGCCTATCGGGGCGGGTTCTCGTTCGACCCGGAGGAACCCGACGACGCCGAGGCCGTACGGGCCGCGGGGCCGTTGCTGGAGACGGCAGCGTCGGGACGGCCCCGGGTCGGGGATCCCGTATTGCTCCGGTTCGGCATCTGGTCGGCGGCGCGGCTCGCCCGCGAGCGAGGTCTGCCGATCCAGTTCCACACGGGCTGGGGAGACGCGGACCTGGAGCTCCACCGCTCGAACCCGACGCTCCTCACCGGCCTGATCAGGGAGTTCGACCGGCTCGGGGTGAACATGGTGTTCCTCCATTGCTACCCGTTCCACCGGGACGCGGCCTACCTCGCCTCGGTGTACGGGAACGTCTACTTCGATGTCGGGTCCGCCCTCCACTACCACGGGCCGAGTTCGGCCCGCCTGCTTGCCGAGGCGATGGAGGTCGCGCCGTTCTCGAAGCTCCTCTTCTCGTCCGACGCGTTCGGACTCGCCGAGCAATACCACCTGGGAGCGATGCTCTTCCGCCGGGCGCTCCGGGAAGTCCTGCAGGGGTGGATCGACGCTGACCACTGCGACGCAGCGACCGCCACGCGCATCGCCGAGAGCATCGCCCGAGGGAACGCGCTGCGGATCTACCCGCTGCGGTAGCAGCGCGCCGCGTCAGAAGAGCTCGAGGTACTCCTGTCGCTCCCAGTCCGTGACCGAGTCGCCGAACCGGGAGAGCTCGTGGCTCCGCATGGCGGTGTAGACCTTCAGGAACTCCTCTCCGAAGAACTCCTTCGTGGCCGGCTCGCCGGCCAGCTCGCCGAGCGCCTCGGGGAGTGAGGAGGGGAGCGGTTCGAGCGAGGGGTCCTCCTCGGCGGGAGCGCCGCTCGTCGGCGGGGGAGGCGTGAGGCCTTGCTCGATCCCGGCGAGGCCGGCCGACAGCAGCGCCGCGCCGACCAGGTAGGGATTCGACAGGGCCGTCGGCCCGCGGTTCTCGGTGTGCGTCGACTCGGGCCTCCCGCCCTTCACCCGCAACAGCGCCGACCGGTCCTCGAAGCCCCAGGAGATGTTGGTCGGGCTGAACGTGTGCTTCCTGCGCCGCCGGTGGCAGTTCACCGTCGGGGCGATCAGCGCATCGACGGCCTTCGCATACCGGAGCTGCCCGGCGATGAAGGACCGGCACACGTCGGTGATGCCCTGCGGGTCGGCGGTGTCCCCGAACGCGTTCTCTCCGCTCTTCGCATCGACGAGCGAGATGTGCGTGTGGCAGCCGCTTCCGGCGGAGTCCGCGAACGGCTTGCTCATGAACGTCGCGATGTAGCCGTCGTTGCGGGCGATCTCCTTCACGCCGTTCTTGAAGCTGAACGCGTGGTCGGGGCCCGCGAGGCCCTCCCCGGGGGCGAAGTTGATCTCCCATTGGGACCCGGCGTACTCGCAGTTCGACGTGATGATGTCGACTCCGAGCTCGGGCATGAGCTCGAGGATGCGGCCGATCGTCGGCACGTACGCGTTTCGAACGGTGTTGAAGATGTGGTACCCGCCGAACAACGGCTGCCGGGTCTCCGCGTCCAGCAGGTAGAACTCGTACTCGAACCCCGTGACCGGCTCGAAGCCCATCGCTCGGCACCGATCGAGCACTCTGCGGTACACCTGCCGGGGCGTGGCGTCGAGGGGCGTTCCGTCGTACCAGCTCGCGTCACAGATGAACCGGGCCGTCCGGTCTGCCCACGGAACGACCGCGGCCGTGTCCCCGTCCGGGAAGAGCAGCTGGTCCGCGTATTGTCGCTCCTCGTTGTAGAGGGTGCCGCCCACGACGTCCGAGCGGCTGTCCAGGACGCTCGCCCCGCCGTACATGTTGAGGCCCCGCTCCGCGTACTCGGAGGCATGCCGGATGGGAATCGTCTTGGACCGCGAGGTGCCGTGCATGTCCGGCAGCTCGAACCGGACCCACCGGATGCCGTCCTTCTGCCACCCCTCGAGGATCTCGTCCACGCCGGTCACTGAGCCGCAGGATAGCGTCCCGGCGGCGTCGGGGCATCGTCGCTCCCGACGGTCTTAATGGAGGCGCCGACCGGGATGTAGTCTCCCGTTCGATGATCGACAGCACCGGGACCCGCGTGCTCCCCCTCGAGCTCGATCGTCGCTATCCGGTCATCGTTCGCGGTGAAGGCGTCTGGGTGGAGGACGCCGCGGGGCGCCGATACCTCGACGCCATGAGCGGCGGCTCGATGGCCGCGACCCTCGGGCACGGTCGCCGGGACGTCATCGCCGCCGCCCGGGCCCAGGCCGAGCAACTGGCGTTCGTGCACAACGAGCGGCTCACCAACCCCGCCCAGGAGCGCCTGGCGAAGGAGCTCATCCAGGTCGCGCCCGAGGGCTTCACTCGTGTCCGCTTCGTGACGAGCGGTTCGGACGCCAACGAGATGGCCATCCAGCTGGCCCGCAGCTACCACGTGGAGCGAGGCGAGTCGGCTCGCTGGCAGGTGATCTCTCCCGCCCAGGCCTACCACGGTCCCACGATGGAGACCCTGGCGCTGACCGGGCGTCCGGGACTCCACGGACCGTTCGGCCCGTACCTCCCCGACCACCTTCACATCCCCCCGAGCACGTGGCGGTTCGACCCGACGGGGGAGGAGGCGCTCCAGGCGCTCGACCGGGCCCTGGAGGAGGCCGGTCCGGAGACGGTATCGGCGTTCTTCTGCGAGCCCATCAGCGCCGCGGCGCTGCCCGCCTACACGCCGCCCGCGCGCTTCTGGAAGGGTCTTGCCGAGCGGCGCGACCGGCACGGCTTCCTCGTCCTGTTCGACGAAGTCGTTACGGGCGTTGGCCGAACCGGGCGCTGGTTCGCGGGGGCCGGCACCGACTGCGCGCCCGACATCATCGCCACGGCGAAGGGCCTGGGCGCCGGGTATGTGGCCATCGGGGCCGTGTTGGTCCGCGACCACGTGTACGAGGCGTTCGCGCGGGGCTCGAGGCGATTCGCCCTGGGGCACACGTGGGACGGTGCGCCGCTGGCGTGTGGCGTCGGACTCGCCGTGCTGGAGGCCATGCGCTCGGAGGGTCTCGTCGAACGCGTTCGCGATCGCGGGGAGAAGCTGCTAGAGGAGCTCGGTGCCGCCCTGGACGGCATCCCGATGGTGCGGGAGGTTCGGGGGCACGGGTACCTGCTGGGCGTTTCGTTCGTCGACCCCAGCGACGGCGACTCGTTCCTCCCCCGGCAGCTGCGGGTCGGGGCCAGGATCGACGAGGCTGCCTTCGAGCGGGGCCTGATCGTCCTGTCCACGCAGCCGACGCGCGACGGTTACGCGGGCGACCAAACGCTGTTCGCGCCGCCGTTCACGACGACCGACGATGAGCTGGGAGAGATGGTGTCCCGTTTCGCCGACGTCGTTCGGCAGGTCGCCGACGACGTGGATCGCGAGCTGGCCGCCGATGCGGCAACCACAGGAGCCGAGACGTGAGTTCCTCGGCGTCCGACGACGCGGGTGCGCTCCGGGCTCTCATCCTGCAGCACGAGGAGCCGACGCCGCCGGGCCACGTGACGGAGTGGCTGAACGGACACGGCGCGGACGTGGAGGTGCTCCGCATCGACCTCGAGGACTCCCAGGTCGATCCCGGCCGGTACGACCTCATTGTCTCGCTCGGCTCCGAGTTTGCCGCCTACGACGACACGCACGAATTCGTGAAGCGTGAGGCTCGGCTGATGCGGCGGGCGGTCGACACGGACGTGCCGATCCTGGGCCTGTGCTTCGGCGGCCAGATGCTCGCGCGGGTGCTGGGAGGGGAGGTACGCCGCGGTTCCGGGTCGGAGATCGGCTGGCTTCCCGTGCGAACTCGCGACCCCGACCTCGTTCCGGAGGGCCCGTGGTTCCAGTGGCACTTCGACGTCATCACCGCGCCGCCCGGCGCGACGGTGATCGCCGAGACGGACCTGGGCACCCAGGCGTTCGTCGCCGGGCGCAGTCTCGGCCTCCAGTTCCACCCGGAGGTGACGCCCGAGATCATGGATGCGTGGGTCCGGACCTATCGCCATGAGCTCGATGCCGAGGGCGTCGATCCGGACGCACTGCTCGAGGAGACGAACCGGCGCGCACAGGAGAGCAAACGCACGTCGTGGCGACTGTTGGAGGGATACCTCGACGGGGTTGCCGGACTCGGATCCCGGGCTGCGCCGTGAACGGGATGATCCGGTCGGACGATACGAGCGTGTTCCCACGCTTCCTCGACCTGGACTACCCGAACGTCGAGCGGGGTGAAGGCGTCTGGCTGACCACGACGGACGGGAGGCGGATCCTGGACGCGTGCTCGGGCGGCGCCATGGTCACGTGTCTCGGCCACGCCGTGCCGGAGCTCGTTGAGGCGGCCACCGAACAAGCCGAGCGCATCGCCTACTTCTACAACCACCACTTCACCAGCGAACCGCAGGAGCAACTGGCGGACCGGGTGCTCGAGGTCGTCGCGCCCGAGATGGCGCGCGTGCGGTTCGTCTCGGGCGGGTCCGAAGCGAACGAGACGGCCCTGCAGCTGGCCCGGATCTATCACGTCGACCGGGGCCAGGCGGAGCGCTGGCGCGTGATCTCCCCGGCGCAGGCGTATCACGGCTCGACCATGGGCACGCTCGCGCTCACCGGCCGACGCGCCCTGCAGGAGCCGTACGCGCCGTACCTGGCCGACCATCTGCACATCCCGCCCAGCACGTGGCGGTTCGACCCGAGCGGCGAGGCCGCGTTGCAGGAGCTGGATCGCCTCATCGAGGAGGTGGGCCCGGGAACGATCGCCGCCTTCTTCTGTGAGCCGATCGGCGCGGCCGCCCTCCCCGGCCACTCACCGCCCGAGCGCTTCTGGCTGGGCCTCGCCGACCGCCGCGATGAGCACGGCTTCCTCATCTGCTTCGACGAGGTGGTGACGGGCATCGGTCGCGCCGGGAGCTGGCTGGCCGCTCATCAGCTCCCGATCGAGCCCGACATCGTTTCCCTCGGGAAGGGACTGGGCGCCGGCCACGCCCCCCTCGGGGCCGTCCTGTGTCGGCAGCACGTCTATGACGCCATCGACAGGGGGTCGCGGGAGTTCGACCTGGGGCACACCTGGGACGGCGCGCCCCTCTCCTCGGCCGTCGGCCTCGCCGTCCTCGACACGATCGTCGAGCGAGGCCTCGTGGAGCACGTTCGCGAGCGCGGGCCGGGCCTTCGCGGGGACCTCGACGCCGCCGTGACCGGTTCCGACATCGTCGGCGAGGTACGCGGTCGCGGCTTCCTGCTCGGGGTCGACCTCGTCGACCCGCGCGACGGGACGTCGTTCCTGCCCGACGAGTTGGATGCAGCATCGCTGTTCGACGACACGGCGTTCGAACACGGCCTGCTCGTCACGTCGACGCACTCGCAGGCGGACGGCTACGCGGGCGATCAGGTCCTGCTCGCCCCGGCGTATACGAGCACCGACGCGGAGCTCGCCGAGATCGTCGAGCGGTTCGCGGCCACGGTCGGGGACGTGGAGCGGACCATCAAGACCTCACTGATGAACTCGGCGGCGAACCCGTGACCTCCGGTGAGGGTGCCGCCGGGGAAGGGTTCGTGCTTCTCGGGATCCCCGACGTCAACGGGTCGATCCGAGGGAAGGCGCTGCGTCCCGCCGCCTTCGAGTCGGCGCTTCGCCACGGAACGGTGATGACGGACCTGATCCTTGGCCTGGATCCGGTGGACACGCCGATCACCGACTTCGCGCGCTTCGGCATCCGGACCGGAGCCGCCGACCTGCTGGTACGCCCGGACCCGGACACGGTCCACGACCTCAGCTGGCGTCCGGGTTGGCGCGTCTGCCTGGCGACGCCGAGCTGGCCGGACGGCACCGCCTGTGACTTCGCCCCACGAGAGGTGTTCCGGCACGTCCTGGACGGGATGGGGGAGCTCGGGTTCGAGGTCATGGCGGCGCTCGAATACGAGATCCGACTGTGGGACTCGGGGGGGCAGCCCCTGTCGAGCGGCATCAGCTACAGCCTCGCGGAGATCGGGCGATACGGGGAGTTCGTGTCCCAACTCGTCCCGGCGCTCGAGGGGTTGGGCGTCGAGCTCTCCGCGGTGCACACGGAGGCCGGCCCCGGGCTGCTGGAGCTCAACCTCGAACCCCGGCGCGGTCTGCGCGCCGCCGACGACGCCGCGCTGGTGAAATTCGCGGTGAAGGAGCTGGCGGCGACGATGGGTCTGCGCGCGAGCTTCCTGGCGAAGACCGCGCCCGGCGAGGAAGGATCGAGCGGCCACGTCCACATGTCGTGCTGGGAAGGCGAGACGAACATGTTCGCTTCGGAGGACAGGACCGACCCGTTGCCATCCGTCTTCGGTTCGGCCATCGCGGGGGTGGTGGATCACCTGCCGGCCGCCTCGCTGCTGCTGAATCCCACCGTGAACTCGTACAAGCGACTGGTCCCGGGGTGGTTCGCCCCGATCAATGCAACCTGGGGGTACGAGAACCGCTCCTGCGCGGTCCGAGCGATCAGCTCCGACCGGCCGGAGCTGTGGCGGTTCGAGTGCCGCAGGCCGGGCGCCGACGCCAACCCCTACCTCGCGCTCGCCGCCGTGGCCGCCTCCGCCGCCGACGGCATCAAGAACAAGGCGGAGCCGCCGCCCCCGATCGAGGGTGACGCCTTTGCGCTCGCGGCCCTCCCCGAACTGCCCGGCTCGCTCGAGGCCGCCGTGCGCGCGTTCGACGGGGACCATGTCCTGAGGGCGAGACTCGGGGAACGGTTCAGCGAGTATTACCGGACATCGCGCGCCTGGGAGCTCAAGGCCTGGCGCGAGACCGTGACCGACTGGGAACGCGAGCGCTACGGGCGTTCCGTGTAACTAGGCCTCCGAGAAGTAGACGTTCTTCACCTCGGTGTACAGGTTCACCGCGTGCATCCCCATCTCCCGTCCCATGCCGCTCCGCTTGTAGCCCCCGAACGGGGCTTCGGTGTGGACGCTGTGCGAGGAATTCACGCTGATGACTCCGGTGCGGATCGCCTTCGCCACCCGGATGGCCCGTCCAAGGTCGCGCGTCCAGATGGAACCGGAAAGGCCGTATTCGGTCTCGTTGGCCAGGCGAACGGCTT
>JALYLM010000019.1 GCA_030774235.1 Actinomycetota bacterium | reverse complement strand
CGTTGACCCCGTAGAGGAGCTCCAGACCCCGGTGAGACGCCGGGAGCTCGTCCCGGGCCGCGTGCCAAGTTGCTTCACGTCCTCATGCTTCCGGACTACGACCGTGCGGGCCGGATCGACGAGTTCTGCGGCGTGAAGGGTACAGAAACTCCGATTCGGCTCATGACCTGCATCTTCCGAGTCACCTGCGATGCGACGCCCGTCGCGAGGCGAGGGCGGGGTCACCTGTCCACTTGGCCGCGGGGAGTCCGGAGGAAGCGAAGCATGAGCGTTTGGTGCTCTAACTGGAGGACCCTTACCAAGGCCATTCCGCTCCCCGGACGCCAAGAACTGCATGTCGGGAGCCGGATCTGAACCGCCCCGGGTTTCCTGGGGCTCCCGACCGTGAGAGGTTGGAGCCATAACGACAGGAACCAGGTATCCGCAAGAAGTGCGTGAGCGGGCCACCAGGATGGTGTTCGAACATCAGGCCGAGCACCATAGCCAGTGGGCCGCGATCTGCTCCATCGCCGCCAAGTTCGGGATGACCCCCGAGACGCTTCGGCGCTGGGTGCGCAGGGCCGAGACGGATGAGGGTCGGCGCCCGGGCCTCACCACCGACGAGCGTGAGCGACTCAAGGCCGTGGAGCGGGAGAACCGTGAGCTTCGCAGGGCCAACGAGATCTTGAAGTCCGCGTCGGCTTTCTTCGCGGCGGAGCTCGACCGCCAACCAACACGATGATCGCCTACATCGATGAGCACCGAGACCGCTACGGGGTCGAGCCGATCTGCCAACACCTGCCGATCGCCCCGTCGACCTATCGAGGAGCCAAGACACGCCCGCGCTCGGCCCGCAAGACGCGTGATCAGGAGCTGAAGACCGAGATCGCTCGGGTGCACGAGGCCAACTTCGGCGTTTATGGAGCCCGCAAGTGTTGGCGTGGGCTGAACCGCGAAGGGATCTCCGTAGCTCGATGCACCGTCGAGCGGCTGATGCGCGAGATGAGCCTGGAAGGCGTCCGTCGCGGCAAGGCCCGCAAGACGACCACGCCCAATAAGAGCACCGCTCGACCCGCCGACCTGGTCGCCAGGGACTTCTCGGCCTCCCGGCCCAACCAGCTTTGGGTCGCCGACCTCACCTACGTTCGGACCTGGTCGGGGTTCGTCTACACCTCGTTCGTCATCGACGTCTACAGCTGCTTCATCGTCGGGTGGCAGACCTCGCGGTCGCTGCGCACCGACCTGGCGATCGATGCGCTGGAGATGGCGATCTGGCAACGCAACGGGGATCTTCAAGGGCTCGTGCATCACAGCGATAGAGGTTCGCAATACCTGTCGATCCGCTACACCGAACGCCTGGCCGAGGCCGGCGCCGTTACCTCGGTCGGATCCAAGGGCGACTCCCACGACAACGCCCTGGCCGAGACGATGATCGGCCTCTACAAGACCGAGCTGATCCGCCAGCGCGGTCCTTGGAAAGGCATCGATGACGTCGAGTTCGCGACCCTGGAATAGGTCGACTGGTTCAACTACCGTCGGCTGCTCGAGCCGATCGGCGATGTTCCACCGGCAGAGTTCGAGGCCGCCCACCACCGGAAGGAGACGCTTAGCGAAGACCGCGACACGAAGGCCGGACTCATACTGTCGAGCCGCCGATGAACCCGGGGCGATTCAAAATCCGGTCGTGGAAGAAGTTGTCTAGGCTCACGGTCTTGGAACTCGATCATGTGATCTTCTCCGTCGCCGACCTGGAAGCAGCCGGACGAGAGATGGAGGCCCGGTACGGCCTGGTTTCGATCGAGGGCAGCCACCACCCGAACTGGGGAACGGCGAACAGGATCGTGCCGCTCGGGGAGGCGTACATCGAACTCGTCGCCGTCGTCGATCGGGCCGAGGCCAGCAGGAGCACGTTTGAGAGTTGGGTCGCTCGCGCAACTCCGACCGTCGGCCGGCCGCTGGGCTGGGCGGTGCGAACAGGGGAACTCGACGGTCTTGCCCGACGGCTCCATCTGCTTGTAGAGGCCGGTTCGCGGATCGGGCCCAATGGAAACCTGGTTCAGTGGCGGCTGGCTGGCGTCAAGGAGGCAGCTGCCGAGCCATCTCTTCCCTTCTTCATCGAATGGGGCAAGGGCGTATCCCTTCCTGGTCGAGCGGCGGCGGCTCATAGAGCAGGTTCATTGCAGATCGCTCGCCTCAAGCTTTCAGGGGATCCCCGTCGGCTGGCGACGTGGCTCGGTCCGCACAGTCTCCCGATCGAGGTCGAGAGCGGGACGCCCGCCGTGATGGAGATCGTGGTGCGTGGAGACACCGACGACTTCGTTCTCGACGCGGTTACGACGTGAGAGACGTGAACAACCTGACCTTCCGGGTGGCCCGCACGCGCCGGGGCGCGCGATAGGTTTTGCCTGCTGCATCCTTGCGCGTTTGACCGACGTGCGCAGCAAAGTCAGGATGGGCCGAGGTAGCGAAGGAGGCAGGTCATGGCCTGGAGCATCAAAGGCACGTACTTTGAGAACTGCCCGTGCAACATGGTGTGCCCGTGCACGACGTCCGGAATGTCGATGCCTGCGGACTACGACCGCTGCACGGTCGTGCTTGCGTTCCACATCGATGAGGGGGATATCAACGGCGTCGACGTGAGTGGCCTCAACGTCGCGGTGTTGGCCGACACGCCGCCACTTATGACCGATGGCAACTGGAAGCTCGGTATGTTCATGGACGCGGCCGCCTCGAAGGAGCAGGCGGAGGCCGTGGGAGGTGTGTTCGGCGGCGCGCTAGGCGGTCCGATGGCGGCGGTCGCCCCGCTGGTCGGCGAGATGCTCGGCATGGAGACGGTTGCGATGGAATACGTCGACGACGGTCGGCGCCACTCCATCAGGGCCGGTGACCTGCTCGACATCGAGATCGAAGACTTCGTACCGCCGGGAAGCCCCAAAGGCGAGGTGAGCATGCTGACCGGCATCGCCCTTCCGGCCGCGTCGACGGTCACGATCGCGCGTTCCACGAGGTCCCGGATCAACGCCTTCGGGTACGACCTGAATCAGGACGGCAAGAACGGCCACTCGGCGCCTTTCGCTTGGTCTAGCTGAACGAGCGAATCCCTGGCGGTTGCCGCTCGAGCTCATATAGAAAGACCTAGCTCGAGCCGGGGCGCGCGCTGCCGCCGTGATCCGAGTCGGGATGCCCCTTCACGGAGGTAGGGGAAACCTCCAGCCCGTTCACCACAACCTCAGTCATATGGACAAAAGACTGAAGGGTACGTTTTCTCTCACTCGTTGCCTGACCAGCGCCGATGTAGCATCGCTCACCAGGGTGCCCAAAGCCGCCCAGCCGTTCGTCGCCTCCGCGGTACGCTCGATCTTCGACCAACCCGACGCTTCCACGACCCGTGAGCAACACATGAGGATCGCAGACCAACTGGCGGAACGGTTCGGTGCCGCGGCCGAGCTGCTCGAGCAGGCCGGGCCCGACATCTTGGCGTTTACCTCGTTCCCCGAAGCCCACTGGCGACAGGTCCGGTCTAACAACCCGCAGGAGCGCCTGAACAAGGAGATCCGCCGGCGCTACATGAGCGCGGAGTCGCTCGCCAGGGCGAGGCTCGAGGTGATCGACGGCGAGGCGGTCGAGGCGGTGAGAGGCGAGCTCGTGGCTGCGAGTTGATGATCAGGATGACTCGGTGGAATTACACCAACTTGACGGACGTGACACCGGTCGCATCCCGGTCCCGGTTCGCGACGATACCTAATCTACGCGATACCTATCTATAGGAGTGGCGGAAGGACCCTGCGTTTCAGCGAGCGGCCGAGGCGGCGGCGCGTCGCACGGCCCGCTCCTCCGATCCCATCTGCAGGAGTTCCGTCAGCGTCTCGACCAGCTCGTATGGCGCAAACGGCTTCGTCAGGAACGCGTCGGCTCCGATGCGGAAGCATCGGATCCGATCTTCCCGGCGAACCTTGGCGGTGAGCACGAGCAGCGGAACGTCACAGGCCGCCCGCTCGAGCTCCAGGATCCGCAGGACCTCGTACCCATCCATGGCGGGCAGTATGAGGTCGATCACGACGGCATCGGGCCGGTGTTCGCGGGCGAGCGCCAGGCCGCGCTCTCCATCGAGCGCACCGATGACCTCGTGCCCGGCATAGTCGAGGTTCAGCTTGCATAGCCAGACGACGTCGGGTTCATCGTCGATCACCAACACACGGGCCATCGCCGGTCGTCCTCCGTATAGGGGT
>JALYLM010000018.1 GCA_030774235.1 Actinomycetota bacterium | reverse complement strand
TGGATCACGAATCCCGGCGCGATCCGATGGAACCACGTGCCGTCGTACAGATGGTGCTTCGCGAGGAACACGAAGTTGTTGACGCCTTCGGGCGCTCCCGCGGGATCGAGCTTCAGCGTGATCGACCCGCACGAGGTTCGCATCGTCGCCACGTAGGTCTTCTGCGCGTCGATCGTCACCGGCACCGGCCCGGCGAACTGCGGCTTCGGCTTCGTCGCGGTCGGGGGAGCCGTTGCTCCGCACGCGACCTTCGCGGGAGCCGGCGCGGTCTTCACCGTCCCGGTCTGGCGGCCGGCACCCGGACTGGCCGACGCGGATGCACTCGGCGTTGCCGACCGGGTCGGCGCCCCGGATGCGGCCGAACCGTTGCCGCCGAAGACCTTTGCCGCGACGATGGACGCAGTTCCGATCACGAGCACACCGGCGACGACGCCGATGAACACCCTGCGGCGACGCACGGCCGCCATGCGCTCGGCACGTCGGCGCTCGGCGAGCTTCGCGAGTTGACGATCCCGGGAGCGACTGGGCATCCGGCCGTTGAGGTTACCCGATGCCGAGCATCTCGAAGACCAGACCGTCGAGGATGTCGGTCTCGGAGACGAGCGTTCGCGCGAACCCGAACCTGCCCATGACGGTGACCAAGATCACGGCGCCCGCCACGATCACGTCGCTGCGGCCGGGGGCCATGACGGGCAATGCCGCGCGCTCCTCATTCGTCATCCGGGCAAGGTCGACGAGGATGCGCTCGGCCTCGTCGCGCGCGAGCCAGGTTCTGTGGATGCGGTCGGGGTCGTAGCGCTCGAGTTCCAACGCGATCGCCTGAAGCGTCGTCGCCGTGCCCGCCACCGAGACCAGCGTCCGCGCATCGGCGAGCCCGGGGGCATCGCGGACCGCGCCCTCGATGATGTCGCCGGCCTCCCGCTCGAGGGCGGCGAGATCCTCGGGCGTGGGTGGGTCGCCGGTGACCAACCGCTCGGTCAGCCGCACGCTTCCCATCGGCGTCGAGATCGCGCGATCGGCCCGACCGGCTCGAGCGCCGACGACGAGCTCCGTCGAACCGCCCCCGATGTCGAGGACGAGGTATGGCGGCTCCACGCCGGAGCTCGAAATCGTCTCCAGGCCCAGGGTCCCACCCAGGAACGACAGGCCGGCCTCCCGCTCGCCGGTGATCACCTCGAGGTCGCTGCCCGCGTGCTCGCGCACGGCCGCGGCGAATTCGTCCCGATTCTCGGCGTCGCGAACCGCGCTGGTCGCGGCCACCCGGATCCGTCCGGCCCCGAGCGCCCGCGCGCGCCGGCAGTAGAGGGCGAGCACCGCGACCGTTCGCGAGAACGCCTGCGGATCGATCCGCCGCGTGCGGTCGACTCCCTGTCCGAGCCTCGTGATCACCATGTCTCGCGCCAGCTCAGCGGGAACGTCGTACGGCCCCGGGCCCGGAGCGACCACGAGCAACCGGATCGAGTTCGTCCCCTGGTCGATCGCGGCGACCCGCCCGCCCAGCCGCTCGGAGTGCAGCGGCTCGACATGAGAGGCGACCCAGGCGCCGACCGGGTCCTCTCCGCCGGCGAGGTGATATGCGTAGTGCGCGTGCAGGCACTTCACGCCGGTGCGCGTCCCACCGACCCCTCCCCATCCGCGCGCATCCGGGAGCTCGGCCGCTCGGTCGTCCGCGTAGGCTCGATGAGCCGCCTCCACCGCCTCGTCGAACGCCTCGTCGTCGTGGATCCGTTCGTTCAGCTTGGCGATCCATCCGCCGGATTCCAGCCGCGAGACCGCCCTGACCGCGATGGGACAGGTCAGCCAGTACGTGGTCGGGAAGGGCTCGCCGTTCGCGTCGAGCGGCGCGTTGCGGATCACGAGCGGGTGCCCGGGCACGCAGCGGCAGACGACCGAGAAGCGCGTCGACGGATCGCGGCCGAGCTGTTCGCGCACGGCGATGAGATCGGCGGTTCGGAGTTCGATGCCCACCGGGTGGCAGGCTACTTGCGCTTGTGTTCGACCGCGCGCTTGTAGTCGACCAGACGCTCTTCCGACTGCTTCATGAACTTCTTCAGCATCTGTTCGAACTCGGGGTCGTGGCCCCGTCGTTGCCGCTGGGGAGGCGGATCCTGCAACGCCTTGATCGACAGGTCGATCTTGCCGTCCTCCTTGATCGCCAGCACCTTTGCCTGCACGACGTCCGTCTCGCGGAGGTGGTCGTGAACGTCCTTCACGTAGTTCCGATCGATCTCGGAGATGTGAACGAGCCCGAGCCTGCCGTCCTCGAGCTTGAGGAACGCTCCGTACGGCGTGATCCGTTCGACGGTGCCGTCGATCACCGCCCCGACCTCGATCTCCGCGATGTCACAACCTCCATGCCTCGGACGTGTGGGACGTTCCCACGCGAGGCGGCCAGTGTGCGGGAATCGCCACGGCCCGTCAACGGGCGTGCCGGCCGGTGTTAGCGTCGCCCACGAGCCAGTTCCCAACGAACATCCCCCACCTCAAAGGAAGGGGCACGTAGCGTCCGCTCGTTACCACACGAAAGGTCGCCACCGTGCCCGAGCTGACTGTAACTGTCCGGGTTCCCCTGCCCAAGCAGCCCACCATGACGGCCTTGGAGAAGGCGATCTTCAAGGCCCTTCAGGCCGCGGGTCGCCAGCTGCTGCTGCAGGCCTTCGTCTCGGTGGAAGAGGCGGTGCTCGAAGGGGCCAAGCAGCGCCGCCGGCGGCGGTATCTGCTCACCCGGTTCGGGGAGATCCGGTTCTTGAGGTGGCAGAC
>JALYLM010000017.1 GCA_030774235.1 Actinomycetota bacterium | reverse complement strand
AGGTCGCGGAAGGCCGCGTGCTCGTCGGCGGCGCGGGCCGGGTCGGGCCGGGATCGCCACCCGTATCTCGCCCAAGCGCCCAGGTCCTCGTCGACGGGTGGTCGGACGAGGACGCGCCGCAGCTGGGAGGTCTGGTCCTGGATCGGCACCGCGTCAGTATCGGGCACCGGACCGGGGTGCGGCCAGCCGCTCGCGAGGATTCAGGCTCGCGCCGACCCGGTCGCGGGCGGGTGGTCCTTCGCCTGACCCGGAGGCCCGCCGTGCGGATTGTGCACGGCGCTCATGCCCGGGACCGTGTCGACGCCGCCGCTGCCGCCGCCTCCACCGCCGCCCGAGCCCGATCCGCCGCCGACGGCGCCAGCGGGACTCGTCTTCACGACCCTCGGCACCGTGCCGGTGTTCGCGCTCGTTGCCGCGGCGAGTGTCGAGACCCCCGCGCTCGTCTCCGTGATGCGATCCGCGCGGGCCCCGGCGACCCGGCCACGGCCGCGCGGCAACGTCGATCCCACGCTCCCCGTGGCGGGCGCGAACGCCGGACCAGCCGCGCGCACCGTTTCGCCGCCGATCCGGTGGCTCGAGCCGATTGCCAGGCCGACGACCAGGACGCACGCGGCCGCCACGGCCGCCTTCGCCAGCGCGTCCCGACGACGATGCCGGCGCATGTCTACCTCGGGGATCACGACCACGCGGTCGGCCGTCGCGCTTCGCAGACTCAGGCCACCGTTCGCCACGCTGCTGGGAACCGGGAGCACGACGACGGGCGCAAGGTCGCGATGCTCGATCACGGGTCCCTCGGACGGCGAGAGGCGGCGGGGGAGGGCCTCGATCGTGCCCATGCCCGTGCTCGGGTGCAGGCGATCACCACGGCGACGGAGCTGCGTCACGCTGGGATGCCGCGGCGGCTGGTCGGAGGGGTTTCGCCGTGGCCCGTCGCGGTGGCTCGCCCGGCTCCTCGACGCCGGCCCGAGGGATCCCCGTTCGGCGGCGCCGCCGGCGTGAGTCCTGGCCTCCATCACCCGGCCCACCGTGGCGCCGAGCTCGCGAAGCACCTCAGAGGGTTCGACGCTGGCGTCGCCGTCGATGGCGACGACGCCACGCGGCCACACGAGCACGACCTTGGCCGCCGGAAGCATCTGTCGTGTCATCGAGACCGCGATCGATCCGATGCCGTCGTCCAGCACGACGACGTCGGGTCGATGTTCGACCAGGGTCGCGGCCAGCTCGGCACACGTCGTCGCGGTTGCGACGACGTGCATGCCATCGCCCTCGAGGACGAACCCAAGGAGTCCCTGTCGCTGCGCCCGCCCCTCCCCGACGACCACGCGGATGCGCTGCTGTTCCATCTCCACTCTCTCGACTCATGACGTACGCGAAGCCTAGCTTGGGGTCCCCCGGCCGGGCTTCGGTCGATGGTCGTATCGCGAGTCCAAAGGCCTTAGGGCCATAGACTAGCCCCGCCGCGTGCATCGCGCGCAGGGAGGGAACGTGGGCGAACAGCGTCTGCGGTGGACGGGCGACGGTCTGCAGTTCCTCGGGAACGCCGCGTACGGTGAGCCGCTGGAGATCGGCGGCGACACGCTGGGCCGCGGCGCGAAGCCGTCCGACCTGTTGCCGCTCTCGTTGGCCGCGTGCACCGCGTACGACGTCGTGGTGATCCTTCGCAAGCAGCGACAGGAGCTGCGCGCGATGGAAGTCGTCACCCGCACGACGCAGGATCCGGATCCGCCATGGACCTTCCGCGAGATCCACATGCATTTCGTGCTCACCGGACAGGTCGATCCCGCGAAGGCCGAGCGGGCGGTCCATCTCGCCGAATCGAAGTACTGCTCGGTCGCGGCGACGCTCCGCGACGTCGTGTCGCTCACGCTCTCCGTCGAGGTCGCCGCCGCGGAGTAGGTTCCGCGGTGCGGATCAGACTCTCCTCCCGTCGACGGAGTACGAGTTGTGCCCGGTCACGCAGCCACCGGCGGCGCCCGTTTCCGTGAAGGATCCCGAGAACGCGGTGGCGGTCCAGTCACGCCCGACGGCGCGTGCCGCCGAGATCCGGATCGAAACGACCAGCGTCTCGTCGATGTGCGTGTGCTGACAGCTGAGGATCAGGAACGGGGCCGAGATTGTGCCGGAGTAGCGGGCTCCGGCGCGCGCGAGCGTTCCCAGCGCCCCTCGTCCGACGATCACGAGTTTCGCCCGACACGGTCCAGCCGCGCATGCGGGCTTCAACACCCAGTCGGTCTTCAGGCTCGACTGCCCGAGGGTCGTCGACGTCACGCGCATCTTCGTGAAGTAGCGGCCCGAGAGGCGTGCATCGGCAAGCGGCGGCCCGTGGGTCTTGACCGAGGTGGCCGATGCGGGGGTCCGTGTCCCCCGGGCGTCGACCGCGACGACCGTGTACTCGTATCGATGGCCGGGCAGGACTCCCGTGTCGTCGAACGATGAGCCCCGCACCGTCGTCGAGATCGTGTCACCGTCGCGGGTGATCTCGAAGTGAACGGCGACGAAGGGGGGAGCCGGCGGGTCCCAGGTCAGGGTCACCGACCACGTGGAGGGATCGCCCCGCCACGGTGGCCGCTCGGCGCGGAGCCCCGCGAGGGCCGTCGGCGAGACGGCAGCCGTCGGGGTGGAGGCGTCGTTCGACGTGCAGGCCCCCAGACCGAGCACCAGCGCCAGGACGAGGTGCATCGCGCGTGACCGGGGCGCCCCCGACCGCGGTTCCATCTCGGCGCATCCTAGTGGGCGACGGGGGCGGTGGTCGATCGGACCCGGGGCCCTGGGAGAATCGACCGATGAACGCCGACGAGCTCCGCCGGCTGCTCTCCCTCGGTCCCGTCATCTCCGACGGCGGCATGGGCACGTCCTTGATCGACCGGGGTGCGCCGGTCGATGGGTGCTTCGAGAGCCTGAACGTGAGCGCGCCCGCGCTCGTCGAGTCCGTCCACCGCGGCTTCGTCCAGGCGGGAGCACGGCTGGTTCTCACGAACACGTTCGGCGGCAATCGTTTCCGCTTGGACGGGCATGGGTTCGCCGATCGGGTCTCTTCCTACAACCGCGCCGCCGTGGTCCTGGCGCGCCGCGCAGGCGCGGCCCACGTCGCCGGGTCGATGGGTCCTCTCGGCGTTCGGCTGGCGCCCTACG
Organism: Actinomycetota bacterium; assembly: GCA_030774235.1. GTDB lineage: Bacteria > Actinomycetota > UBA4738 > UBA4738 > HRBIN12 > JALYLM01. The sequence continues at coordinate 25,993 of JALYLM010000017.1, read as the reverse complement.
GCCGCGTCTCGCCCGGGGACGCGTTCGACGCGTATCGCGAGCAGGCGCTCGCGCTGGCCGACGGGGGCGTCGATCTCCTCGTGATCGAAACCCAGACGGACATTCGGGAGATGGAGCAGGCCCTCGCCGCCGTGCGAGATGCGGCCCCGGAGGTCGCCGTCATCGTCAGCGCCACGTACACGAAGGACGACCGCACTCTCCTCGGTTCGACGCCCGAGCAGGTCGCGGCGAGCCTCGTCGAGCTCGGCGTCGACGCCATGGGCGTGAACTGCGGCGAGGGCCCGGCGCAGGTGCTTCGCGTCATCCGAGCGATGAGGCCGCACGCCGCGGGGCTGCCGCTGATCGCGAGGCCGAACGCGGGCGGACCCGCGGAGGTGGGAGGCCGGTTCGTCTACCCCGCGACGCCGGACTACGTCGGCGACCTGGCCCGGACGCTCGTGGAAGAGGGCGTGGCGGTCGTCGGCGGATGCTGCGGGACGGGTCCGGCGCACACCGAGGCGATCGCCTCGGCGGTGCGTGAGGCGGGAGTTGCTCCACGGGTCGCCAGGGAACCGGCCCACGAGCTCCCCGTCACGTCGAACGTGGCCGTTCGCACCGCGCCGGCCGTTCCTCCGACGGCCCTGCAGACGATGCTCGCTCGGGGGGACTTCGTCGTGGCCGTCGAGGTCGAGCCGCCCCGGTCGTTCAACGCCGCGACCCTCGTCGCCGCGGCCGGCACGCTTCGGGATGCAGGCGCGGACGTCATCGACGTCTCAGACTCGCCGATGGCGAAGATGCGGATGAGCGCGTGGGCCGCCTGTCGGCTGGTCCAGGAGCAGGTGGGCATCGAGACGGTCTTGCACTTCCCCACGCGAGGGCGGAATCTCCTCCGGCTCCAGGGGGACCTGCTCGGGGCGTACGCGCTCGGCATCCGGAACCTCTTCGTCTGCGTCGGCGACCCCGTGACGATCGGCGACTACCCGCACGGATCGAACAACGTCGACGTCACCGCGACCGGGTTGCTCGCCCTGATCACCGACGAGTTCAATCGCGGCCGCGATCGCGCCGGGTCGTCGATCGGCGAGCCCACGGCGTTCTTCGTCGGCGCCGCCGTGTCGCCGAACGCTCCCGACCTCGATCACGAGATCCGATTGTTGAAGCGCAAGGTCGATGCCGGAGCGGCGTTCCTCCTCACGCAACCCGTGTACGACGTGGCGGCGATCGAGTGGCTCCGCGCGGCCTACGAGCGCGAGCACGGCGCCGAGCTCCGTGTGCCGGTGCTGGCCGGGGTGTTGCCGCTCGTCACCTCGCGTCACGCGGAGTTCCTGCACAACGAGGTGCCGGGCATCTCTGTCCCCGACGACGCCCGCGACCGCATGCGGAAGGCGGGCGAGGATGCGTGGCGAGAGGGGCTGGCGATGGCCGGAGAGCTCGTGACGGGGTTGCGGGAGATCGGGACCGGTGGCGTCTACGTGATGCCGCAGTTCGGACGCTACGACCTGGCCGCGGAGGTCGTCGAGGCCGCGCGCGCTACGTGACCCTCAGCGACTCGAGCGTCGAGGAGGACAGGGTCAGGCTCGCAGGGTTGCCGCCGGCCGCGTAGATCCTCCTCCCGATCCGTCCCACGGCCGCGAAGGCCTGGGCGCGGCGAAGGTCGGGCGGCGACCCGCTCCACCCGTCGGTCGCGGGGTCGTACGCATCCACGCGTCGGCCCGACCAGTCGAGGCCGATCGCGTAGATGCGTCCGTCGCGCCCGGCGACCGCGCCGATCGGCCCGAACGTGTTCGACCGCATCGATGCCGCGGCGGCCCACGTATCGGTCGCGACGTCGTACGCGAACAGCCTCGACGAGGCACTTCTAGAGGCGTCGACACCGCCGAGCACGAAGACGACGTTCCCGATCCGGACTGCGGAGGCATCGGTCAACGCCACGGGCATGGGCGTCAAGGCCGTCCATCCGTCGGTCTCGGTGTCGTACGCGAACGCCGAGTCGCGTGGCCGACCCCGGTCGTCCCGACCGCCGAACACGAAGATCGTCTCGTGGCCGTTGGCGAGCGCGGTCGCCGCGGCCACGCCGCTCAGCGCCGTCGGCAGCGGCGTCCTCGACCCCCAGCGGTCGCTGGATGGGTTGTAGCGGAAGAGCGATCGGCTGGGCCCACGGTCGGGCGCCATCCCGCCGATCGCGTAGATGCGCCCGTCCGCGGCGACGACGCCGACCCGTGACCGACGCGCAGGTAACGAAGCTCGCGTGCGCCAGCGGTTCGTTCCCGGGTCGTACCGCTGGACGGTCCGGATGGGCGCGCGCCTGTTCTCGCCGCCGACGACGTAGAGGCGGCGATGCAATGCCGCGCCCCCCGCGTGCTGGGTCGTGCGTGGGAGGCGGCGCCGGAGCGTCCACGAATCACCGACGTTGGCGGCGGCGGGAGAAGAGGAGGCGGCCACGACCGTGACGGTGACCGCGACTACGGCCGCCACCCGCCCCTTCCAGACCTGCCAGAATGACCTCTCGTGGACTCGAAAACCGAGACGCTCCACCCCGTCCTTCAGGAGCTCTTCTCCCGGATCGACGAGCAGATCCCGGTCGAGCGCCGCGATGCGGTCGCGGCCTTCGCGACCGCCTATACGCGCCGGCTCAGTGACGAGGACCTGGCCGAGGCGACCCCGGATCATCTGTTCGGCCTCGTTCGCTCCACCTTCGAGTTCGTGGACTGGCGTGGGCTGCATCCATCCGCCGTCAGGGTCTTCGATCCGGATCCGAGTGCGGATGGATACCAGGTCGTCGGGACGGTCATCGAGTGCAACGTCGACGATACGCCGTTCCTGGTCGACTCCGTCACCGAGGAGCTCGTCGCCCGGAGCCTGAGCGTTCGTCGGCTCCTGCATCCGGTGATCGGCACCGTCCGCGACGAGGCGGGGCGGATCGAACGTGTGTTGTCGGGACGCGCTGCCTCGCACCGGGAATCGGTGATGCATGTCGAGGTGGACCGACGCCTGAACGAGGAGAGCCGAGCCGACCTCGAGCGGCGACTCAGGACGATCCTGCGCGACGTCCGCCTCGTCGTGCGGGACTTCGAGCCCATGCTGGCGCGCCTTCGCCACATGACGGATCTCGCCCGTGCGGCCGCCGTCCGGTACAGCCCGAGAGAGGTGGGTGAGACCGTCGACTTCCTCGACTGGCTGGCCCAACTGAACTTCGTCCTGCTGGGCTATCGCGAGTACGAGCTCGTCGACCTGCCGCAAGGCAGGGCCATCCGGACCGTCCCCTCCAGCGGACTCGGCATCCTGTCGGACACAGCCCGCTCGGCCTTCGCCGATGCGACGCCCCTCGACGCGCTCGATCCTGCGATCCGTGCCCGCATCGAGGACGGCGATCTGCTCGTCTTCAGCAAGACGAACGCCTACTCCACCGTCCACCGCCGGGCTCGGATGGACTACATCGGCGTCCGAAAGGTGAACAGCGAGGGGGAGATCGTCGGGGAGGCAAGACTGATCGGCCTGTTCACGAGCAAGGCCTACATGGAGCCCGCGGCCAAGACGCCGCTGCTGCAGCACAAGCTCGAGCAGATCCTCGCCGCGGAGGACCTGATCCCCGGCTCCCACGACTACAAGCAGGTCACGGAGCTCTTCGAGTCGTTCCCGAAAGACGAGCTCTTCCAGGCTTCGACCGAGGAGCTGCGCGATCTCGTCGTCGGGCTGCTGCAGCTGGAGAAGCACGGCGGCATCCGCGTGCTCGTGCGCCGCGACCTCTACGGCCGCAGCGTCAGCGTGATCGTTGCGCTCCCTCGCGACCGGTTCAACGCCGAGCTCCGCAAGCGCCTTCAGGACCTGTTCGTGGAACGGTTTCGAGGATCCACCGTCGACTACCACCTGTCGCTGGGCGAGACGGAGTCCGCGCGCATCTTCTTCACGGTGCACGTCGACGCGGGCGTGCAGATCCCCGAGGTGCCGTACGAGGAGCTGGAGCAGGAGGTCGAGCGACTCGCGCGAACGTGGGACGACGACCTGCGCGATGCGCTGACGGCCCGGCTCGGCCCCGAGCGCGGCATGATGCTCGCCGAGAAGTACGGGCCGCGGTTCCCGAACTACTACAAGACGAGCGAGGAGTGGGAGCTGATCGTCGACGACGTGCTGAATCTCGAAGCTCTCGAGACCAATCCGGAGGGCTTCGTCGTCGGCATCGGCAACGAGAGCTCCGGCGAGCGGCTCACGCGGGTGAAGCTGTACAAGACCGGCGGGAAGGTCGACCTGAGCGCCTTCATGCCGATCCTGGAGGCGCTCGGCCTCCGCGCCGTCGAGGAGATCCCTACCGCGTTGCTCGGCGAGGGGAAGGTCTACATCCACGACTTCGGTGTGCTGGATTCGCGCGGAGCGGTGCTGGACCTCGAGCACTCGGCCGACCGGGTGTCCGAGACCGTCGCCGCGGTCTGGCGGGGTCAGGCGGAGTCGGACTCGTTGAATCGTCTCGTCGTCTTCGGCGGGCTCACGTGGCGCGAGGTCGCGACGCTGCGCGCCTACCGGAAGTACCGCCAGCGGGTGTCGGCCGGCTTCACCGAGGAGTACCAGAACGACGCGTTCGCCGAGAACGCCCACATCGCCGCGCTCCTGATCCGTCTGTTCCAGGCCAAGTTCGATCCCGCGTCGACGGCCTCGCCAGACGACATCGAGGCGATCCGTCACCAGATCCTCACCGACCTGCAGGCCGTCGCGTCGCTCGACCAGGATCGGATCATCCGCGGGCTGCTGGGCACGGTCGACGCCACGGTGCGCACGAACGCCTACCTGCCGGACCGCGGCTATCTGTCGATCAAGCTTCGCTCTGCCGACGTTCCCGACATGCCAAAGCCCATCCCGCTGGTCGAGATCTTCGTCTACTCCCCGGAGATGGAGGGCATCCATCTGCGAGGAGGACTGATCGCGCGCGGCGGCATCCGGTGGTCCGATCGCAAAGAGGACTATCGCACCGAGATCCTCGGACTCATGAAGGCCCAACGGGTGAAGAACGCCATCATCGTGCCGGACGGCTCGAAGGGCGGGTTCATCCTGAAGCGGTCCCCGGGTACGACCGAGGAGCTGAAGGCCGAGGTCACGAAGCAGTACGTCGTGTTGATGCAGGGCCTCCTGGACATCACCGACAACCTCGTGCACGGAGAGGTCGTCCACCCGGACGGCGTGGGCGTGCTCGACGGCGACGACGTCTACCTGGTCGTGGCGGCCGACAAGGGCACGTCCATCTTCAGCGACGTCGCGAACGACGTCAGTCGGCGGTACGGGCTCTGGCTCGGCGACGCGTTCGCCAGCGGCGGGTCACACGGTTACGACCACAAGGCGCTCGGGATCACGGCGCGAGGCGCGTGGGAGTCGGTGAAGCGCCATTTCCGCGAGCTCGGGATCGACGCCGTGAACGAGCCGATCACGGTGCTCGGGATCGGCGACATGTCGGGCGACGTGTTCGGCAACGGGATGCTGCTTTCGCCCCATCTCAAGCTGGTCTTCGCGTTCGATCATCGGAACATCTTCGTCGACCCCGAGCCCGACCCCGCGGTGTCGTTCTCGGAGCGGCAACGGTTGTTCCACACGCCGGCCTCGACCTGGAACGACTACGACCGCACGAAGATGTCGCCGGCCGGCGATATCTTCGACCGCAAGGCGAAGAGCGTGCTGCCGTCGCCCCAGGTGCGGGCGGTGCTCGCGATCCCCGAGCACGCGCCGGAGGAGATGACCCCGAACGAGTTGATCCACTGGGCACTGCAGGCGCCGGTCGATCTCCTGTGGAACGGTGGCGTCGGCACGTACGTCAAGTCCTCGCGTGAGTCAAACGCCGACGTCGGAGACCGGACGAACGACTCCGTCCGCGTCGACGGCAAGCAGGTCCGAGCCCGCGTCGTCGGCGAGGGCGGCAACCTCGGGTTCACACAGCGCGGGCGGATCGAGTACGCCCTCGCGGGTGGGAGGATCAACACCGACTTCATCGACAACTCCGCGGGCGTCGACACGTCCGACCACGAGGTGAATCTGAAGATCTTGCTCGGCCTCGCGATCGGGCGCGGCGAGCTGTCGATGGACGAGCGCAACGCGTTGCTGCACGAGTGCGTGGGCGACGTGGTCGAGCACGTGCTGTACGACAACTACCTGCAGGCACAGATCCTTTCCCAGGAGGTCGAGGTCAGCGCGCAGCGGATCGAGACGTACGAGGACCTGATGCAGCAGCTGGAGGCCGATGGCGAGCTCGAACGCGAGGTCGAGTACCTGCCGACGGGCGAAGAGATGATGCAACGCCGAACCGAGGGCACGGGGATGGTCCGTCCAGAGCTCGCGGTGCTTCTGGCGTACGCGAAGCGAGCGGTCGCCACGGCGCTCCTCGCCTCCGACCTCCCCGATTCCCCCTACCTCGCGCAGGACCTCGAGCGGTACTTTCCGCCGAAGGTGGTCGAGCGATTCGGTCACCTGATCCCCGAGCATCGTCTGCGCCGCGAGCTGATCGCCACGATGGCGTCGAACGACGTCGTGAACTCCCAGGGGGTCACGTTCGTCTCTCGCATGGTCGCGGAGACCGGGACGCAGCCGGCCGACGTCGTCCGAGCGTTCCGGATCGCGCGGGACGTGACGGGGGCGGTCGAGCGCTGGGCGGCGATCGAAGCGCTGGACGGCAAGATCGACCCCCGTGTTCAGAACGAGCTGATGACCGGCGTAGATTGGCTGGTCGAGACGACGGCCCGCTGGTACCTCGTGCGTGCACACGGCGTTCGCCTCTCCGATGCGGTCGGAGGGGCCAGGGCGGCGTTCGCCGAGCTCTCGGGCGTCTTGGATCAGATCGGTTCCGACGCATGGCGTGAGGAGCACGAGCAGACGGAGCGCCGGTTGGTGGCCGAGGGTGTTCCCGTGGACGTCGCTCGCCGCCACGCGTTCCAGTCCGAGCTGGTGCACGGGCCGGACATCATCGCGGTGTCGCACGCGACCGGCCGTTCGGTGCTGGAGGTCGCGCGCGGATTCTTCCTGCTGGGGGAGCGGCTCGACATCGACTGGCTGGAGAGCCGGCTGGAGGAGATGCCGTCCGGTTCGCGGTGGCAGCGTTGGGCTCAGCAGTCGCTGGAGGACGACCTGTTCACACTCCGTCGTCAGTTGGTGGAGAAGGTGTTGGCGCTGGCAGGCGGGGCGCCGATCGACGAGGCCGTGGAGGCGTTCCTCCAGGATCGCGCCGACGCGTTCGGCAGGCTTCAGGGGTTCATGAAGGGCTTGGCGATGGAGGGCGTGACCGACCTGGCACAGTTGACGGTTGCGCTTCGCCAGATCCGCTCACTCCTGATGGGGTGAGCGCGCCGCAACGGCGCGTCCGGGTCAGCCGTAGAAGTCGACGGTGGCCCACAGGTAACCGCGCCCGTCGTACACCCCGACGCCCGCGCGGCGGTAGTGGCGGTTCAGGATGTTCTCGCGGTGAGGGGCGCTGTGCATCCACATCTTGCGGATCTGTCTCAGCGTGGATGCGAACGCGATGTTCTCGCCCCAATACGACGCGCTGGTCGTCGACGTGATCCTCGACGTCAGCGTCGTCGAATGGAACAGCGTGTCGGCGTCACACATGTCGCGGCTGTGTCGATACGCGTAATCGGATGTCGTGGCGCTCAGCTTGAGCTCACGGAGCCCGTGGTGGACCCGAGAGCGGTTGATGAGCTTGAGCAGGAGGTTGCGGTTCGCCGTGCGGGTCGAAGCGTGGGCGACGGTCGTGGGCCCGGCCACCAGCATCATGGTGAACAACATCATCGCGATGAACGGGAGTACGCCTCGGGGCCTCATAGTGTCGCGGGAGGTATCGACGCGTACGGCCAGGGTCTTTAGCCGATCTTTCCGTCGCCCGTCTTCAGATTCGAGGGGGACTCGCGTCCCACCGGGATCCCCTCCCGATTGACTAGTTCCAGACCGACGAGCCCAGGGCATTGTGCCCGGTATGCCCGACATCGCGGAGTCCCAAACATCCGGCCAACCATCCGGCCGTTGTGCTTTCGTTCACCTCAGGGGACGTCGGTGGCGCGCGGAGTCGAGCGAAATCCGGTCTCCGCGTGGGAATCGTCGCAAAACGGCATCGTGCCGGACGCACCGCACCGGCAGAGCTTGATGCGCTCGCCGCGCGGATCCGTCTTCCGGTGATTCGTCAGATCGAACGCCTGTCCGTCCGCGTCAAGGACGCGCACAGGGCCGTACACCTTGTAGGAGCCGTCGGGCCGCACGTGGATCTCCACCTGGCCCGCCGGGCGTGTGTCCCGATCGTCGTCGTGTTCCGCCTCCATCAACACGAACCTTATCCCGCGGCGCGACGGCTGCGAGCTCACTCGGCCGTTTCGCGTGCGCACATCGAGGGAATCAGCCCGCAGGAGGTGATGCCCGTGTCCATCCTCGTACGGCACGCGATGACGGAGGCGCCGAAGACGCTGAGTCCCGGCATGACGGCGGCCGATGCCGCCGGCCTGATGAGCGAGTACGACGTCGGCGCGATCCCGGTCGCGTCCGAGCAGGACGGTCTGATCGGCGTGGTGACGGATCGCGACATCGTGATCCGGGTCGTCGCGAAGGGGTTGGATCCCCGGACGACGCCTCTCGCCGACGTGGCGACCGAGAAGGTCATCACGGTCAGTCCCGACGAGCAGGTCTCCGATGCCCGCAACCTCATGGCCGAGGCGAAGGTGCGGCGGCTCCTCGTCGTGAAAAGCGACGCCCTCGTCGGGATCCTGTCGATGGGGGACGTTGCCTGGGCGGACGCGTCGGCAAGGACCGTCGGCGAGGCGCTGAAGCAGATCTCCCAGTCGGAGAGCACCGCGCGGCTGAACGAGGGTCCCGACCAGGGAACCCCCGATCGCGTGCGCGGGGGCACGTAGGCCCGCCGCGCCGCACGCTCGCCGCGAGGTCGGGGAACCGTCTCGTGTTAGGCGGACGCTCGGCGCGACAGAGCGCGCTCGAGCTCGGCCTTCGTCATCGTGGACCGGCCCTTGATGCCGTGCTCCCTGGCCTCGTTGTACAGCTGGTGGTAGGTGCGGCCGCCCGGCCCGCGGTGCGATCGCAGTCCGCCGCGCCGGCCGGAGGAGATGTCCTTCACGGAGGATGGGCTGGCCGTCTTCGACTCACCTGCGCGCGCCCGTTCCTTGTTCACGGTTCGCGCCGCGATCTCCTCGGCTCGGTCCTCAGGGACGCCGCGATCCTCGTAGCCCTCCTTGATGTGCTCGTACTGGCGTTCCCGCTCGTCGCTCCACGCCTGCCTCGGCATGACGGACTCCTTTCGTCGTCGCCTCCGAGTCCTACCCAGGCGCCGCCCGGTCCATGCGCGGGGCCCACGAGAGATCCCGCGGACCGCAGCCTCGTCACGTGCGGCTCTTGAGCAACTCGCGACGGCGCAAGAGCAGACAAGCGGATGCCAGAATCAAGATCGACACCGCGGACCCGGCCATCCCGTAGCCGATCGTCGGATCCGAGTAGACGAGTCGAACCGTGTGGTGTCCGCTCGGAAGAGACACGGCCATGTCGAGGTAGTCGGCGGGGATCACCGGTGTGGGGGTTCCGTCGATCCAGGCGTGCCAGTGCTTCTCATAGGGGATCCGGATGAGGAGCATGCTCGGCACCTGTGCGGTCGCGTCGACGGTTGCCGCGCCGGGGCCGTCCATGCCGAAGGTTGCCGACCGGTTCCCCGTCGCCGAGCTCATCGCGAGTTGTGGGTCACGTTCCAGGACGGCCGTGCGCTCGGGGTCGAAGCCGGCGGCTCGCACGGCGCTCAGGGCCGCCGCGGGACTCCCCACCGTCGTCCAGCGACCGACCACCGTGGCGGCCGGAGGAATGCCCGGTATCGCACGCAGCGACCAGCGTCCATCCACGCGAACGGGCGGCGACGCCGATTTCGAACCCGAGGAAGCGGGCGTCGCCCACGCGGGCGGTGTGCCCGACGTGATCACCCAATGGATCGCCAGCAGGTCCAGGACGATCGGCCGGGGATTCGAGAGGAAGGCGGCGTTGTAGTGCATCGGCTTCGGATCGAGGGTCCGGACGAAGGTCCAGTACCGGATCGATTGTGTCGGGTTGTAGCCGTTCACGTCGGGAAGGTCGAAGATCATCGCCCGTTGATTCGCGAGCGATCCCCAATAGGCGGGCCCCTGCAGTCCTTCGAACCCGTATTGGCTCAGTCCGGGCAGGTACGGGACGTACCTTCCGCCCCCGGCCTGGCGGGCGGCGAGATAGTCGGAGATCGGCGTCGGCCGGACGTAGGCGGCAGCGTCGACGGTCAGAACGTGCAGAGGCTGATAGTCCGACGCGTAGGTCCGGCCCTGGCCGATCAGCCCCGCGGCCGTCATCTCGAACGCCACGATTGCTGGCAGGCCCCATCGCAGCACCGGCACGTGCCGAAGCCTGGCGACGCACACGGCGCTCGCGGCGAGACCCACAACGATCAATCCCTCCTCCCGCTTGGGCGTGGCGATCGCCCACAGGACGACCCACAGCGCGGCACCGGGGGCAATCATCTCGACCGATGATCGAAGGGATGTGCCTCGCAGCAGGCTGTCCGCCCCGAGGCCGGCGAGCACACAGAGCGCGAAGATCGCCGCGTAGGTGAACCGATACGGCTCGTGAACGTAGAACTGACCCCATGACGTGTTCGAGATCAGCGGCGCCAGAGCCCTGGCGACGCCGCTGAGGGACAGGAGGTAGAAGATCGATCCGAACGCCACGATCGGGGCGCCCAGCCATCGATACCGCGGACTTCTCCACCATGCGAGGGAGAGGGCGATCGCAATCACGCCGAGATAGGGCCCCGGCGGCATCGCGAGTCCCGCCGGCCATCTCGACGGAGCGCCAAGCCCGACGACGCCCCCCCGGGTCGACACACTCGTGAGCGCCGTGCCCCACGCGTCCAGCCGGTTGTACCCCACTCCGATAGTCGTGGAGGGCAGATACGCAAGACGGGGGAGCAGGACCGCGAGGTTCACGAGGGGCAACGTCCCGAACGTGAGGAGTCCGACTTCGATGCGTTCGCGTCCGGACATCGCGCCCTTGCGAACAGCCCTGAACAGGGCCGCAGCCACGTATGAGGCGAGCGCGACGCTCCCCATGACCAGGCCGTTGGACAGGTGGGCGTTGGCGAGCTGTCCCCAGCACGCTGCCGTCACCATCGCCCATCCGACCCGCCCGGACCAGCCTCTCGCGTGCACGAGGCGGGCGGCGGCCGCCAGAAGTATCGCGGTCCAAGCTAGCGTGCCGGCGAAAGGGAGGCCGAGCGCGATCACCGAGTGCGCGATCACGAGCCCGAGGCAGAGCCCACCCACCGTCGAGGCCGCGGCCCCGAGTCGTTCCGCACGCAGGAACCAGTACATCCCAAGACCCGCGAGGACCGGCTGCAGGACGATGAACGAGCGAATCGCCACGTCGCTCGAGAACGCGGAGAAGAGGAGCATCGCCGGCAGGTAGGTCCATCCCGATTGTGGGTCGGCCGCGAAGGGCACACCGCCCATGGAATAGGGATTCCAGGCTGGGATGTGACCGGAGGCCAGGGTCTTCCCCAAGAAGCTGAACGTCGGCGTCCACATGGGAAGGATGTCGACGTGCTGCGATGACACCATTCCGTCGACGACGAACCCGCGCATCACGATCACGATGCAGGCGATGATCAGCGCCGGGCCGGCGACCGTGGCTCCGCCGGAGACGACGAGACGCCGAACGGTCACTGCAGTCTTCGAGCCAAAACTCGTCTCCGCGCGCACGTGCACATGATGGCTCACATCCCTCGACCGACGAGCGTTTCTAGGCAGCGCTCGGCGGATGATCGAGCCACAGGTGCGTCGCTGCGAGCGCGCGCCACGGTCGCCAGCGTTCGGCCAGCCTCCCGGCCTTGCGAGGTGGGATCGGCTGCCTCGCCCCGTTCGAGAGCGCGCGTCGGATCCCGAGGTCGCCCGCTGGGAATGCGTCGGCTTCTCCGAGACGCAGGGACAGATACTGGGCCGTCCACGGCCCGAGGCCGGGGATCGCGGTAACGGAGTCGACGAGCCGATCCAGCTTGGCGCTCCTGTCGAGAACGACTTCCTGACCGGCGACGGCACGGGCGAAGGCCGTGATGGCGCCGATCCGGGCCGTCGTGAGGCCGAGGCCGCCGAGGTCGGCGTTGGCCAGCGCGGATGGCGAGGGGAACACGTGGGTGAGGCCGAGAGCCCGCAGACCGGGCACGGGCGCGCCGTGCCGCTCGACGATCCGCGTGGTGATCGTTCCCGCGCCGCGGACGCTGACCTGCTGGCCGACGATGGCGCGCACGCCGACCTCGAACGGATCCCACGCGCCGGGCGCGCGGATCCCCGGCCGGGCACGCACGAGTGGACCGACGATGGGGTCGTGCCCGAGACCTCGGGTCGCCGACTCGACGTCGGCATCGAGGTTGAAGATGCGCCGAGCGCTCTGCACCAGATGGATCAGCCCCTCCCAATGGGGAAGATGTGCCCGAAGCACGAGGTGATCCTCGCCGCCGAGTGACAGCTCGATCACGCCGGGATCGCCGTCGATCACGACCGTCCGTCGGTAGGTGCCTCCCGAGACGCTCTCGACGCCGGCGATCGCGCGAGCCTCGAAGTAGCCGAGCATGGAGTCCCAGTCGAGTGGAGGCGTGAAGGGAAGCCGCAGGGCGAGACCGCCGTCGGCAACGAGGAGATCGCCGACTCGACGACGGGCACGGAGCTCGATCGGCCCGGCGCGGAACACCTCCAGGCACGTGCGGTTGAGCTGCCGGACGCTGCCGAAGCCCGACGCGAACGCGATGTCGGCGACGGTCAGATCCGTGTCGTCGAGCAGACGGCGAGCGAAGCGCGCCCGGCGTGAGCGGGCGAGCTGGTCGGGCGTGACGCCGAGGTGTTCGTCGAACAACCGACGCAGGTGCCGTGAGGAGATGAAGAGCCGGGCGGCGAGCTCATGCTCGGTCCCGCCGTCGAGGGCTCCGTCGAGGATGAGTTGCACGGCCCGGCACACGAGCTCGGGAGCCGCGCTCGTCGGTGGAAGCTCCGTGCGGTACGGGCGGCAACGGAGGCAGGCCCGGTACCCGGCCGCCTCGGCCGCGGCCGCCGATGAGAACTCGCGAACGTTCCCCGGAAGCGGTCTGGCCCCGCACCCCGGCCGGCAGTAGATCCCCGTCGTGACGACGCCCGAGAAGCTCGTCACGCTTCGAACGTCTCGTCGCCCGTCGGCTCGACGTGCTCGACCTGGTTCATGGCCTGGCGCAGCTTCGCGAGCTCCCAGTACATCTGCCTGCGTGCGCGGTTCGAGTTCCCGAGGGGCTTGTGCTCGGGGAGGCTGTGCCACGGGTTGTAGCGAAGGACGTCGGCGAATGCGAGTTGCGCGTCCGAGTCGAAGCGCTGGGCGGGAAGCCTGAGCTGCGCCAGCGGCACATAGGGAGACAAACGCTCCGGCCATTTGACGGTGGCATCCTCGATCGGCATGCGATGGGCGTCCGTCTGCACCTGCACCATGAAGTCGAAGATCCAGTCTCGTTCGCGCAGGGTTCTGACCATGGCTTCCCGCAGGTAGTTCTCCGATGGTCGGACGGGGATCATGCTTCGAGCCGACGATCGGGGCCTCAACGAATACTGCACCGCCTGCCCTTCGCCCAACAGGAACGGGACGTTGCTGAAGTACTGCACCTCGAGCGGGTTCGCCTGCATGGGGGAGTAGAGCAACTGCATCCCGAGATGCAGCAGATGTCGCCCGAACGGGTTCACGAAGTAGGCCAACGGCGCCTTCGCGCGCACCCACCGCTGCAACTTCGCGTTCTCCCGGATGTTGGGCGTCACGAAGCTTGCGGGAGAGACCAGGATCAGGTCCTGGGTGGCGCGCTCGTCGTCCATGAGCATGGGGCCCTCGACGCCCATCAGCTTGACGGCAACGGAACACTGGCCGAGATCCTCGAGGTCAGGCGGTGCGTACGGCCCCGGCCCCGAGAAGCGCACCCACGCGGGGTAGGTCCGCGGCTCTGCGAACACGCCGCGTGCGAGGTGTGTTGGGAGCTCGGACAGGACCGTGAACTCGCCGCGCACGACGCCGAACGTCTTCGTGTTCCCGAAGCGCTGGGCGGAGCCGGGGAGCCAGTTCTCCCGAGTGAACGACGTGATCTCGTCGATGATCTCGCGGGTGTACCGATCCTCGTGGCGGAGCATCCGCTCCTCGGCGAGTTGAAGATGCTCATCGCGCCGCAGCGCGTTCTGGGCCGCCTGCAGGAGCGCGAACAGCGGCGGCCTGGCCCATTCGTCGAACTGCGGCCGATAGAGGAACTCCAGCCGCCGCTCCAACCGCCAGAGCCAGAGGAACAGATCGCTCAGCGGTCGAAGCACGTAGAACGCGAACAGTCCCTCGGGGTCCATCGCGCCAACTTATACTCCCGGGTGGCGGGTCTCGCATGGTCGGGGAGGGGTCTCGCATGGCCGTCACGGCGGACCAGATGCTCGGGATGTCGAAGCGACAGCTCGACGAGCTCTTCGGCAGTCATGCCGCCGGCGAGATACCACAGGGTGAGGCGCGGGGCACGGTCATCATCCGGATGGGCCGGTGGCTGTCCGTCCTCGTCTCGAGGATCGCACACCGCATCGCCTGGCAGGGAAAGGTCTTCGACCCCGTTCGAGGAGAGCTTCGCAACGAGATCTCCCCGTTGCGCGCCAAGGCGATCCGCGCAAAGGTGTACAAGGCACCCAGCTGGTTCGACCAGAAGGAATGCATCGTCCTGGACTACTCGCGTACGTCCTTCGTCGCGCGGAAGATCCGGGACGAGATCCGTGAGGTCTCGCCGGGGGTGTTCCTGGGCATCGTGTACTGGGGTCGGGCGAAGCTGATCAACTTCGCGCTCACCTTCCCCCCGCCGTGAGGTCGAAGCCGCCATGCCCCATCAGGTCGCCCTGACGATCGTCGCGACCGTCGCCGATGGCCGTGTCGAGGAGCTCGAGACGTTGCTGCACGACCTCGGAGGGAGCCCCGGTGGGCCGCCGTTCGATCGGATCCCCACCCTGCACTTCGCTCGCCTCTTCGTCCTCGAAGCGACCGAGGACCTGGCGGGCACGGCGATCCCGCCGAGGCTGGTGTTCCTGAGCGACATCGACGCACCGGTCGGTCCGTACCTCACGGCCCTGGTCGATGCGTTCGGGACGATGCTGGACGAGATCTTCGGACACTGCGTGGGGTATCCGGTCGAAGGTTCCCGGACGAGAGCCGACCGGATCGCGTATCTCGAGCAGCAGACCGTGGGGACGGCGGCGGCCTACGTCAATACCGTGGGGCGTTCGGTCGAGCAGATCCGGCGCGAGGCGGAGCTCCGTCGTGCCATCGAGGGCTTCCTGGACGGATCGGACCGAGACTGGTCGCACGTGACTCCGACGGAGATCCGGGCGGCCATCAGGGGCTTCGTGTTCGGGGAGGAGTCGCTCGGATGGGCCCGCCGGCCGGCGGCGCGCCCCGAGGTCTCGTGGCGGGCGAAGGAGGCCGCGCATGCGATCCTCGCACCCCTCCTCGTGCTCCTGCTCCTTCCCCTCATCATCATCGTGTTGCCGGTGTGGGCGGTGATCCTGCGCGTTCACGAGCGATCCGACGTGCCGGAAGACGCTCGGCCGGACCCCTCGCACGTGGATGCGTTGACCGCGGTGGAGGATCGTGTGGTGCAGAACCCGTTCACGGCGACCGGGTTCCTGAAGCCGGGGGCATTCCGGCGACTGACGTTCGAGGCCGTGTTGGGGATCGTCAGTTACGGCGTTCGGCACGTCTACAACAAGGGGCGGCTGTCCGGGATCAAGACGATCCACTTCGCCCGGTGGGTGTTCATCGACGGGAAGCGCCGGCTCTTCTTCGCCAGCAACTACGACGGAAGCCAGGAGAGCTACATGGACGACTTCATCGACAAGGTGGCCTGGGGTCTGAACGCCGTGTTCAGCAACGGCCAGGGATACCCGAGGACGAACTGGCTGGTGCGGGACGGAGCGAAGAACGAGGAGGCCTTCAAGCGCTACCTCCGCGTGCATCAGGTACTCACACCGGTGTGGTACTCGGCGTATCCGGACCTCACCGCGTCGAACGTCGAGAACAACGCCCGAATCCGGGCCGGCCTCTACGGAGACATGACGCCGAAGGAAGCAGCAGCGTGGCTCCGCTGTCTGTGATCGGCGCCGGGGCCGCGCTGGACCTGCAGGACATCCAGGGCCTCGTGGCCCGCGGCTACGGGCACCTGCCGTCGGCGTGCTTCGTGGCGGTCGGCGTCGAGGAGCCGCGGGCGGCGAGGACGTGGCTGCGTTCGCTGGCCGAGATGGTCACACCCGCCAGCGCCCGACCCCAGGATCACGCCCTCCACGTGGCGTTCACCCACGGGGGCCTGTCGAAGCTCGGGGTCAAACACTCCGGGGCCGACGGGTTCTCGCCAGAGTTCGTCGGCGGGATGACCACGCCGCATCGTCGGCGGCTGCTCGGGGACGTCGATGCGAACGGGCCCGAGGAATGGGCGTGGGGCGGCCCCGCCACCCCTCAGATCGACGTGCTGCTCCTGTTCTACGCGCGCGACCCGAGCGAGCTGGACGCGCTCCGCGCGGCACACACGGAGCGACTGGCGGCCGAAGGGCTCCGCGAGGTCGTGACGCTCCCGACGCGCGAGCTCGACGCCTTCGAGCACTTCGGGTTCCACGACGGCATCTCGCAGCCGATCATCACGGGGCTGTCGAAGACCGGCCCGTGGGCGGACACCGTGAGCGCCGGGGAATTCGTGCTCGGCTATCCGAACGAATACGGCCTCTTCACGTCGAGCCCGCTGGTGAGCGGGTCGACGGATCCGGAGGGCCTGCTCGTGGCGCATCCGTCGGATCGGGGATTCCGCGACTTCGGGCGGAACGGGACCTACCTGGTGTTGCGGCAGCTGCGCCAGCACGTGCACCGGTTCTGGCGGTACGCCGACCTCATGGCGAGGGCATCCGGTCGGGCCGACGATCCGATGGCGCCCGTCGCGTTGGCATCCAAGTTGGTGGGCCGATGGCCCTCCGGCGCCCCGCTCGTGCGGTCGCCGGACCGCGACGACGAACGTCTGTCCGACTCGAACGACTTCGCCTACCACGGCATCGATCCGTACGGCGACCGGTGTCCCATCGGTGCGCACATCCGGCGGGCCAATCCCCGGGACTCGCTGGATCCAGATCCCGGGACGCGGAAGTCCGTCGCGGTGGGCAAACGCCACCGGCTCCTTCGCCGCGGCCGGAGCTACGGCCCACGCATCGATCTGCAGGCGGCGCTGGAAGGCGATGAGGAGCCGGGCGACGAACGCGGCCTCCATTTCCTGTGCCTGAACGCCAACATCGCCCGCCAGTTCGAGCTCGTTCAGCACACGTGGCTCAACAACCCCAAGTTCGGTGAGCTCTACGAGGATCCCGACCCGCTGATGGGCGCGCCCGCCGGGGCGGGACGGACCTTCACCCTCCAGGGGAGTCCGACCCGCAAACGGCTGTCCGGGATGCCGGAGTTCGTCTCGGTGCGGGGAGGCGCCTACTTCTTCCTCCCGGGGGTCGCGGCGCTTCGCTACCTGGCTCGCCTGGACCCGTAGCCCCACCTCAGGTCGGGAGCTCCACGTCCGCTTCGTCACGCTTCAGGGCGACGATCGCAAGTGCCGTGTTGACCGACGAGATGACGAAGGCGAGCGCGGCGGCCCTGCGCGGAAGCTGACGGCGCACCCCGGCGATGAACGCCGCCGTGGCGTCGCTCGCGTGGATCACCACCCCGGTGCGCAGTGCCTCCTCCCGACGGTCCCCTTCCAGCACGAGCATCTCGACTCCGAGGATCACCGTCCGGACGCCGAAGAGTCGAAGCACGTAGATGGCGGCCCCGTTCGCCTCGGGATCCAGGCCGAACCGCCGCACCATCTTGCGAGGCGCCAGAAGGGCGACCAGGCCGTTGATCGATCGAATGACGCCGAGCGCGACCCGCGCCCCGTCTCGTCTCCGCACCACGCCCTCCTTTCCGGTCAGGACCCCCACAAAGGGCCGGGTCGTCCCATCACTCCCGGTTCGGGTGTCACGACGCCACGTTGTTCCACGGGACGAATGCGTTCTCGAGACCGCGAAGCGCGGGCTCGAGGGAAGGGAAGTGCCGCATCAGCACGCTCCCCATCGTGTTCCGGTTGATCCACTCGAAGCCCGCCGGCGTGTAGACGTCGGGCCGGTAGTCGATCGTGAAGAAGCGGTCGCTCTTCAGCCGGCGAGAGGCCATGAGGATGAACACGCGGAACGCGGTGTCGCTGAACCCGAAGCCCTGCGGCAGCGGCTCGGCGTAGAGGCCGACCATCAGGTCCACCCGTTCGAGGTCTCCCTCGTAGACGCGCCGGATCTCATCCGCGCGTTCCCGATCGCCCGTCAGTTCCTCGAACGACTCCACCGGCTTCTTGTGGAAGAGCCGCCGGAACTCGTTGTACCTGGGCACGCCGCGCTCTCGGATCCGCAAGAGATCCGTGGCGGCGAGGTCCATCAGCGTTCCGTCCGGGCGCTCGAAGTGCTGGAGGAACCGAGGGTAGTTGTGCAACGTGATGGCGCCCGGGTGCGAGCGGCCGAACGAGTAGAAGCTGTTGTCCACCCCGATCTCCTCCAACCGGGCTCGCGTCTGGAGCGCGCCGATCTCGGGGAAGGTCAGCTCCTGGACGACCTCGTCCGTGGCGAGCGACCGGAAAGTGAACTCGTCGGGAAGCAGGGGGTGCATCCGGTAGACCGCCACGAACTCCTCGGTGAGGGAGTACGGCACGCCGTGGTGGTCGGTGGGCGAACCCGGGATGCCGCTGATCACTTCGCTGGATCCGATGCGCCCGAACCGCGACGTGATTCCCCGGCCGACGATCCCCCACCAGTTCGACCGCATCGCCAGCTGGGTGGTGGGGTGGGCGATGATGGCCGGGGTCCATTCGACCGTGTGGATCTTCGCCATGAGCGCGGCATTGATGAGACGAGCGTGCTCGTAGACCTGGTCGTCGGACCAGTGCCGGTACTCGGCCCGCAACCGGTCGCAGATCGCGTTGTGCTCCAGAGAGAACAGCGTGTGGAGAAGCCCCAGACCGACCCAGAAGTTCCCGGCGACGCCGGAGAGATCGATGCCCTGCTCGAGGTCCTGGGGGAGGAGCCGTGCTCGTCGAGCCTGATCTTGCCGTCTTCCCCCGACCGCAGCTTGGCGGCGAAGACCGGGTCGCTGCCGTAGATCTGCGAGGCGTCCCACCAGTGCGTGTCGGCGGTCACGAAGGTCGGCGGCGTCCCGCCGTTCGGTGAGTAGGCCGGATCCGTGCCGGTGCGCGGGATGCGCATCGGCCGCTCCGGCCAGGGGTCGTCGCTCGTGAGGGGCAGCTCCCAGGGATCCTGTCGCGCGTTCTTGCCGTGACTGAACCAGTCGTGCACCTCGAACTGCAGCCAGGCGCCCGCCAGGAGGTTGAGCGTCGTGGCCGGGATGAACGTGTCACGGGTCAGGAGCTCGCGGCTCACCCGGCGGGGGTTGGGCGCGATGATCGCCGGTTCGGGGTCGGGGTAGGTCAGCGCGATCGGAACGTTGCGTCCGAACCGACTTCCGATGCTCCCCATCAACGGATGCTGCAGGTCGTTGTACGTCCCGTCGATCGTCCGAGCCGTGAGGTCGTCGGCCCGAGCCTCGGGAACCCCGGGAGCG
The DNA here is from genome assembly GCA_030774235.1 of Actinomycetota bacterium. Taxonomy (GTDB): domain Bacteria; phylum Actinomycetota; class UBA4738; order UBA4738; family HRBIN12; genus JALYLM01. Next base: position 6,355 of record JALYLM010000017.1, on the reverse strand, counting down.
TTCGCCTTCTCGTCTGCGGGGCCACCGGTGTCGTACAGATTCTGCTCCCGCAGCCGGGTGCGAAGCCCGACGAGCGTGAGGATGCCGACCGGCTTGGGAAGGCGAGACCACCCGATCCTGCGGTCGACGACCTCGGCGAGTCCACCGAACCCTCTGGAGAGAAGACCTCGCTTCATCGACCTCTGCTCGCCGGCTCCGTGCAGGCGGCGACGCGTGCCTCGTCGCTCAGATCAGGAGACCCTAGCCCGATGGCTTGCCCTTGCCGGCTGCGCGTGCGGCCTTGTCCTTCTCTGCGAACTTCTTCTTCGCCTGCTCGTCGTCGTCGTAGAACTCTTCCTCCGTCGTCTCCTCCAGCTGTGGGTTCGTATCGCTCGAGAGTCTCAGCACGATCGTATACCGCTTCGGCATCGCGATTCTCCTCGCTCGGTGATCCGACCCCAGGCACTGTGGCGTGACGGACGCTCGCGGTCAAATCCTGCCTACGGCGACTGCGTCGAACGGGTGACGGCCGTCTGTCCCACTGTGTGTCGAGGCGGTCTGTACTAGCTTGACTGCGGCACCCTGACGACGGACGTCGGCTCCGTTGCAAGACTCCTTGCGTTCCACCGGGGGGAGGGACATGAGCGTCGAGGTCCGCGGACGGGCATCGATCGGCGGGAGAGCGTTCCCGGCGGATCCTCCCGACGAGCCGAGGATTCGCCTCCGCCTGTTGCAGGGCTTCGAACTCTCCTGCGACCACGATGCCGTCGACGTGCCGACCAGTGCCCAGCGGGTCGTGGCGTTCCTCGCCCTGCACGACCGGTCCCTGCTGCGGACCTTCGTCGCGGGCACCTTGTGGCCGGACGTCTCGGAGAGACGATCGCTGGCGAGCCTCCGCTCCGCGCTGTGGCGACTCCACAGGCTCGGACTCGCCCTTCTCAACGCGACCGCCGATCACGTGGAGCTCGATCAGCGCGTCGACGTCGATCATCGGGAGGCGACCTCGGTGGCACGCGCGATCCTCGGGTCTTCCAACGACGTCGAACCCGGGGAACTCGAACTCCTGCGCCTGGATGGAACGTTGCTTCCCGATTGGTACGACGACTGGGTCTTCATCGAGCGCGAACGGTTGCTCCAACTCCGGCTGCACGCGCTGGAACGGTTGAGCGGTCGCCTCGTGTCCGCCGGCAGGTTCGCCGAGGCCGTGGAGGCGGCCCTGGCGGCCGTGAACGCCGAACCGCTCCGGGAGAGCGCTCACCGCGCCCTGATCAGCGTGTATCTCGCCGAAGGCAACGCGGCGAGCGCGATCCGGCAATACGAGCTGTACCGACGATTGCTGGCGCATGAGCTCCAGGTGGCCCCGTCCGGCCTCATGGAGGACCTGATGGCGAGCAGCTCATGCCAGGGGCAGCTCCAGGCCGGCGCACGCCTCTCCGCGTTGCGCTAGCAACTGCGCGAAATCGGAGGCGTGCATCCGGAACCGGCCCTCGAGGCCCCACTGGGGACCCCACGAATTGTCGAACGTGAACGTGTCGGAGGTCTCGTCGTATCCGATCATCAAGTAGCAGTGGCCGCCCGCGATCCGGCCCGTGGGTTTCACGAAGCCTTCCTTGTCCGGATGGAACATGTCGTAGGTCCAGTCCGTCCCCGCAACGACGGGTCCCCGAGAGAGCACCCAGGCCTTGACGTCGTCGACGGCGGTGGCGAACACGTAGGCGCCGAGGCGCTTGCGGCGCACCATGGCCTTGGCCCCGCTGCGGACGGTCGACCCGTTCTCGGAACGAGGCTCCCCGTCGATGACCTTGGCTTCGTAGTAGATCGCGTGGGCGTCCGGGTTCTGATACCGGTCCGTCGTCGGCGCGCAGTCACCCCATCCCGCCCAGCCGAACCCGACGCAGTGGCCCGTCTGTCCCTGGTCCAGCTGGATCGGGTCCTCCCACACCTTGCTCTTCTCCACGATCGGGGGCGGCGACGGTACGGCACCGTCCAGCGTCTTGATCCATCGCCAGAAGATCAGCATGGCCTGCCATGACGAGAAGTACGTCCCCTCGTCGTGGACCTGCCGGATGGTCTTCTCCAGGAGATCCGAGCCAGGGTTGTCCAGCGCCAGGAGCTCCGCCATCTTCCAGTCGCGGTCGTCGGGCTGGTACCTGCGCCCCAGCAGATGGGGGCCGATCGTCTCGCTCATGGTTCGCCTCCTCGCGGTCCCAGTCGTCGATTGACCGAGGGATCGTCCGGGACCGGCGTCACCCGGACATCACCCGGTCGTCACCGCCCGAGACGCGGACGGTCACGCCGAACCGTTGAACGATCGAGCGGTCTCCCTCCCAGTCTCGCCACCGCTTGACATCGATCCGACTCGAGCCGGGCTGCGTCGCAGAGAAGGTCAACGTGCGCCACCCTCCGCCGCCGATGCCGGCGTCCTCGGCCGGCTGGAAGTCGTCGCCCGCCACGGAGACGGACGCACCCGTGATGCCGTCGACCGCCCATCGGAAGCCGGTGGTCGGGTTCTCCTCCAACCGCACCACGATCGTGTCCCCGGCGACGACCTCGACCGTCGTCCCGTCATCATCCTGGCCCAGGCGTACGTGCACGCGCGCTCGCCCCCTCCTCGAGACTACATCGAGGCGACGATCCCCCAGGCCGCGAGCGCGCCGGTGACGCTGGTCCAATACCCGTAGCTCGTGTAGTAGGCGACCGCCCATTGCGTCTGGGCGTTGAGCCGGTATCCACCCACCGGGATGTCGCCGTTGATCTGCGGATCGGACATGTTGCGGACGGCGGCCCACCGGGGAGGGTTCGAGAGCTCCGACGCCGCGAGCCCCAGCGCGGCGTCCCCCATCTCGACGGCGGCGCCCTCGAGGTCGAGCCGGTTCGTCGACGTGCCGTACTCGAAGTAGTCGGTCGTCAGGATCGGATGGAACGGCGGCATGTCGCGCCCGTCGAGCTTGATGTCGGGCACGTTCACGTCGGGGTGGATCGCGGACCCGTGATAGTGGTAGCGCTTCGTCGGGGGCAGGAAGGGGGGCTCGGCCAGCTCGGCGGCGAAGAGCTGCATCAGCGTCTGCGCGTCGTCGAGACGCGTCGTCGGGACCTGCCAGTCGCTGGTGAAGACCTTGCCGTTGAACGGCTCGTTGCGGAACTCCGACGCCAGCCGGAACTTCGCCGCCCGGGTCACCACGACGTCGCCCAGCTGCGCGTCCTCCGCCACGCTACCCGCCGTCCCGATCGTCAAGACGACCGTCGGCCGCACTTCGTCGATGATCTGGAGGAACAGGTCCTTCACCGGGAGCGTGGCCGTTCCCTCGCCGGTGCGGATCCCGTCCTGGTTCAGGTGGAGCTCCGACTTCACACAGAGCACCGACGTGTTGCCCACCGTGCACGGGAAGTAGCTGGCAAGCCGGCGTGCGGTCGATGCGGGCGCGCCGGCTCGGATCCGAGGGGCATAGTCGGCGAAGCGGCGCGTGTATCGGTACCAGGCGTTCCGGCCGAACCCGGGGGTGAAGACGTCGCACAGGGCGTCCTGCTCGTCGACCGTCCACGTGATCACGACCACATCGGCGGCTGGCAGCGCGCCGGCGGGATCCGGCCCGAGGTCGATGGGAGCCGGTGAGGGTGCCAGGCCCTGCGGGAAGGGGATGTCGAGGCGGCGCGCGAGCGGGCCCGTGCGCTCCGGCGCGAGAGTGAGGAGCAGATCCGGCTCGCCGACGCCCCGGGCGATCAGGGCTCGCCCGAGCGCGGTCCGCTCTTCGATGTCATCGAGGGAACGGACGTCCTGGACCATGCGACTCCTCCTTCGTTCATGGCGGCGACGCCGCCGTGTAGCCGGTTCGGAAGAACGCGTACACCGCGGGTTCGGGGGGGAACGCCGTGAGGGCGGCGGGTCGCGTCGGATCGTCGACCCCGAGCGACAACGTGACGTCGTCACGGCCCGGCCGGTTCGGGTCGTAGAGCCGGAGGGTGAGGGTTCCGTCCTCCAGGTCGTAGCCGTAGACGAGAACCTGATGGTTCTCCTTCAAGTCCAGCGGGTTCGTCGACTTCACCTTGACCAGCCCGAGGGGAGAGGGGTGACCGGCGTCGATGTCCCGGCGCACCGTGGGCCACTCCTCGTTCACCATCCGCCATGCGCGCCCGTGGGGCCCCAGACCGAAGCGGCTCCAGACGGTCTCGCCGTCGGGCACTATGGGGCTCATCAGCTCGAGGTACCGAGCCGGACCCAACGGCAGATCGAAGCTGTCGAACAGGCGGTCGACGAGATAGTCGAACAGCGGGCCCTCGCCCGGGGCCGTCGTCTCCTGCGGCGGCTGTCGCCCGGCCTCGAAGTAGTCGCGGACGGCGAAGGCCATGCCGCCGCAGAGGCCGTTCGATGCGTCGCCGATCGGGATGCTCACGAGACCGGGGATGCCGATGCGACGCACGGGCACGTGCGGGAAGTCGTTGGCGAAGCGGAAGCCCGACGTGCTCGGCAGGAACGCCGGGACCGCGTGGCCCGCGATGATCGACCTCCTTCTCGGGTCGCTCAGCCGGCGTCGACGGAGGTCTGAGCGGCCGTGAGGTCGATCATGCCTCCGCTGCGGAACTCCTTCACGTAGCGGTCGAAGTCCCAGGCGGCGAGGAAGGCGTCGGCCGCGTGCCGACCGCTGTCGAACAATGTGTCCTGCGCCGGCTTGTCGATGTCGAAATCGGTCGCCTTCACGGTCCCGGTGTCCACGAACATCGTTCGGGCAAGGACGGACGGATCGTCGATGTGGATCTGATCGTGGAAGTTGCTCATCGTTCCGACCATCGCTCGCGCCAGGCCGAACGTCCCCTTCACGTCGAACCGATGGATCACCGGTGCCGTGGGCCTGGCGGAGAGCTTGATCCCGAAGGTGGGCCACCGCGGGGGCTTGCCGTCGGTCCGGTCGAACACCTCGATCGGGAAGTTCGAGAGCATCCCGCCGTCGACCATGAACGAGACGACCTCCTTACCGTCCGGGTCGCGCGCTTTGAGCTGCAGGGGCTCGTAGAAGAAGGGGATGGACATCGACGCCCGCACCGCATCCGCCACGAGCTGGTCGTCGGCCTTCAGGCCGTACCGCGGGTAGTCCCACGGGAGCCGAACGAGCTCTCCCCTGGTGACGTCCGACGTCATCACGACGAGCCGGTAGGCCTGCTCCGGCGGCAACGAGGAGCCCTTGTCCTTGATGCGCAGGTCCCCGAACGTCCTCTTCCCGAGCGGCGTCAGCAGGCCGTCGAGCCACTCTCGCAGGTAGTGGCCCTCGTAGATGCCCTTCTCGAACAGGAGCGACAGCCCCTTGCCGACCAGCCCGAGGTGATCGATGAAGCCCTCGTCTTCAAAGTGCCCGTAGTCGACCTGCCGCATGACACGCTCGAGCTCGGCGGGCTGTACGCCCGCCGCGATCAGCGAGCCGACGATCGCGCCCGCGGACGTTCCCGCGATCCGGTGGAACTCGTAGCCGGCCTTCGAGAGCGCGGCGTAGGCGCCGACGAGCCCGATGCCCTTGACGCCACCTCCCTCGAGCACCAGATCGGCGTCCATCATGTGCCTCCCTTCCCAGCAGTCTCGTGCAGCGCCGGCGGCGCCGCACTCGGCTCGGGGATCTGAACGGGTCGGTCGCCCCATCGAGGATCGGGTGGGACCCGCGACAGGTGGAATTGACGCTCCAACTTCGCCCACGGTCGCTCGTCGATCGTGGGTGACTCCTTCGCGTACCGATCCAGGCGCTGGCGAACGCTGTCGAGCTGACGCACCGGGTCCGGGCGCGCCTGGCGCGGGAGGGCGAGCAGCTCGGAAATGTCCCGCCGAAGCGTCTCGTACCGGATCGTGGCGATCCGATGTCCCTCGGAGCGCATCCCGTACCGTAGGAATGTCTGCAGGCTCGACAGCACGGCGGCGAGGATGCTGATCGAACCGACGACGATGCGGACCGTCGTCGGCACCTTGGCGTTCTGGAGCGACGCGAAGACGCTCGTCCCCACGACCGTCGTGAGAACGATGATCGGTACGCCGAGCATGAGGTACCGGCGACGCATCCGCTCGGCCATGAGCCGATGGCCGGCCTCGGCGGCCGCCACGCGACGGTGCCACGAGTGAAGCAGGTACTCCACGTCGTCGTCCCAGAGAGCCTTCGAGACGCCGGTGTTCGTGCTGCGTGTTCGTCGTTCGGCCACGGCACCCTCGCACGAGTCGTCGGGGCAACCGTAGGCTCCCATTCCGATCACCATCAGTCGGTCATTCTCGTGATTCCCTCCTCCCCCAACGGGAGGATGGCCGGCGGATCGCGACGTGATCAAGGTGAGGCGATCGGGCGTGTTTGACCGTCCATATCCGAGGGTGTACGACGAGCACGATCTCGCCGAGGGGATCGGAGGT
>JALYLM010000016.1 GCA_030774235.1 Actinomycetota bacterium | reverse complement strand
GTCCCACGATGCGTTCGATGAGGTGCCGAACGGCCTCCTCCCCCTCGAATAGACCATGCGGCGCCCGCTCGAGCCGCCCCAATCGCTCCACGTACACGTCGTCGGGCCCGTTGACCATGACCTCGGTCACGTCGGGATCCTTCAGCAGGAACTCGATCGGCCCGAACCCGACGACCTCGTCGGACACCTCGTTGACCATGCGTGTCAGCTCGCGTTGCGGCAGGATCGCGCCGCTCGCCCGGAGGAGGTCGAGCGCCTCCTCTCGAACTCGCACGCGCCGCTCCGTCCGCGGAGCGGTCGACAACCCCCTGGCGTCGACGCGTTGCCGCAGCTGATCGCGCAGCTGCCGTCGCACGATCGCAAGCGGGTCGGCGCTCACGAGCTCACCACTGCCATCCGCCGAGCCTCCTTCCTCTTCGGACACGTTCGTTCATCGAGGGAGAGGAGATCCGGCGGTGAGACCCCTTCGTGCCGGAGGTGATGCCGAACGCTACGTCGCGTCGTCCTGCGAGTGAATCCCCAGGCCGGCGGATTCGCGATTCCTGTCGGGGGACGGGTGTGGACGGTGGAAGGGGAACTCGCGGCGCGCTCATGTGCCCTCACCCCCGAGAGGATCGCCGTCGCGATCGGCCGCGAACATCGCAGCGGCGAGCCGGTCGAACGAGCGCGTCATCCGAGAGCGTGCCCGCAACAACCGGCCGCGATCTTGCGCTCGCTCGACCGAGCGATCGTGAGGCAGGACCGCAAGCGGGGACGAGCCGAACACGCGGGCGACGTCGCCCGGCGCGATCTCGCTCCGTTTCGCGCGGTTCACGACGAACGCCACCTTGCCGTCCGACCCCAGAGGCTTGAAGTCTGCCAACACCCGTGTCGTCGCGCGGAACGAAAGGACGTCGAGGGTCAACACTTCGAGCACGCTGTCGGCGGGCTCGACGAGCGCTCGTGCGGTCTCATCCAAGACCCGCGGCAGCTGCAACACGAGCCCGTCACAACAGGACGCCGCGACCTCGACGATCGTCCGAAGGTCGTGTGCCTCCCCCGCGGTGATGCCGCCTGCGGGCGGGGGCCAGAAGCACGCGAAATCCCGCCTCGTGCGGCCAGAGCGCGTCGACGACATGCATGCGCGAGAGCTCTCCGACGAGCGGCAACAGATCGGCGATCGTGTGCACGCCCTCGGTCGGCGCGCCGAGGGCGGCCGTGACGTCGCCATACGACAGATCCGCATCGACCAGGACGCCGTCGAGCCCTCGACGAGCGACGGCAGCCGCGAGATGCGTCGCGACGAACGTCGTTCCGACGCCGCCGCGGGCTCCGTGCACCGCGATCACTCTGGCCCGTCGTCCCTCGACGATCGGGGCGACAAGCGAACGCGCCGCGGCTCGAGCCAGCTCCTCGCGGTCGGCCGGCCACACGAAGTACCCGCGGGCGCCCGCGTCGATGGCCGCCCGCAACGAGCCAACGGACTCGTGGGTGTCCACGGCCAGCAGGGTCGAGCCGAACGTCTCCGCCGCTGTCAGGAGCACGGGCTGTCCGATCACGGCGTCCGGCTCCAGCTGCCGAACCGCTTCGGCGAGTTGCCGATCGTCGCTCGCGGTAGCGACCACGCGCGCACGCCCGCTGCGGTCGAGGAAGTGCATCACCTCCTCGACCACGTCGTGGGCCTCGAGCGCCAGGACCACCCGCGCCACGTTCTCCATCGCCCCTCCCAGGCGCACCGCGCGCCCACGTAACGGAACTGAGGGAGAGACTCGACGGAGCGGCGCCGCCGATGGGTGCGAACCCTACACGCCGGTGCCGACACACGAACGCTGGGCGGACCTCAGTCCGCGCACGACGTAGCCCGCGGCTCGTGCACGCTCACCTGCCCGGCCGACGCGCGCGTCCCTCGCCTGTGGTCTCGTGAAGCGCGACCAACGCCCTATCGCGTCGATCACAGGTTGGGTGCGACACTTCCCGCACTCGGGCTGAGGGGACTTCCGGATGATGAGGGGGCGGATTCGCGATGCGCTGCTCATCGCGCTCGCCTTCACGGTGCTCGGATCCCTCGCATCCATCGCGCCGGCGGCGGCGGCGGCGGCGCGGTCGGCCGCGCCGAGCACGGCCGTACCGGTTCCTCAAACCTCATCCCACGGACGCACGCTCGCCGACCACGACGGCGACCGAATCTCCGACGACCTCGACGGCCGACTCGCTCGCACGGCGCGCTCGACGCGCATCGACGTGGTCGCCACCTTCGCCGACCGCGCATCGCTTCGCGACGCCCGATCCACGCTGCGCGCCGGTACCCTCGGCCGGAGCTTCTCCCTGATCGACGGCTTCTCCGCCCGTCTGACCACGGGGCAGATCCGCTCGCTCGCCCGTCGGCCCGGTGTGATCCGTGTCGAGAGGAACTTCGCGGTCCACGCCCTGGATGACGCGGCGAGCCGAGATTTCGGAGTGAGCGGCGCCCGCACCGACTTCGGCGTCACCGGAGCGGGCGTGGAGGTCTGCATCCCCGACACGGGCGTCGACCCAAACCACGAGCAGCTCGACTCGAAGACCCCGATCGCCTGGCTCGACCTGATCAACGGCCAGGCCTCCGCGTACGACGACCAGGGCCACGGCACACACGTGGCGTCGATCGCGGTGGGCGACGGCGTGGGGTCGAGCTCGCTCGCGGACCGGATGAAGGGTGTCGCGCCCGCCGCGGCACTGTCGGCCGTCAAGGTCTTGGACTCGACGGGCGCGGGGGACGACTCGCTCGTCGTGACCGGGATCCAGTGGTGTGCCGATCGCGCGAGTGTCGGCGTGATCTCGCTCAGTCTCGGGTCGACCCTCCCCTCAGACGGGCTCGACGCGGTCTCGCAGGCGGTCGACGCGGCTGTGTTGACCAAAGGCAAGATCGTCGTGGTGGCGGCCGGCAACAGCGGCGACCTTCCCGACTCGATCACCTCGCCCGGGTCCGCCGTCCAGGCGATCACCGTGGGCGCGGCCGCCGAGTGGTCGGCGCCGCTGAACTCCCCGTACCGCTCCGAGGGCCCGTATCTGGCGCCGTTCTCGAGCCGCGGCCCGACCGACGACGGCCGGATCAAGCCCGACATCGTGGCGCCCGGAGAGACGATCGATGCCGCGCTCGCCGGCACCACCTCGGGCTATGCCGTCGAGAGCGGCACCTCGATGGCCACGCCCTTCGTCGCCGGAACCGCGGCGCTGCTTCGCCAGCTCCAGCCGACCTGGACGCAGGCCGACGTACGCGCCGACATCGAAGCCACGGCGTTCGACGTGGGTCCGATCGGCAAGGACGACGACTGGGGCGCCGGACTGCTCGACGGGTACGCGGCCGTCGCGCGGGCCGCCGGCGGATCGGGGCACACTGCGTTTCCGACGTACCGACACCTCACCGGCATCGTGGCCGACGGCGGCACGTGGACCAGGACGTTCACCCTTGCGAGCGGAGAATTGGGCGCGCCGATCGCCGCCACCATCACCCTGAACGGTGCCCCGGTGTGCGTCCTGGACCTCGGGCCACTGGGCTGCCTGGCGTACGAGTGGAGCCCCGACCTGGACGCCGAGCTCGTCGACCCCTCCGGGCTGGTCGTCGCCAGCAGCACCTGCGCCGCCGCCGCCGAGTGCGGGGTCGGCCGGCAGGAGACCCTGCACACCACGCCGACCGCGCCGGGGACCTACGCGATCACGATCACCCCGTTCGCCGACACACCGAACAACGGCAAGGGCGGGAGCTTCTCGGTCGACCTGTTCACGGGTCCGGTCGGCTCGACCACCCCGCCCCCACCGCAGAGCCTCCACGTCGGCGATCTCGACCGTTCCAGCCGCCTGGTGACGAATGGCTGGCGGGCCACGGCCACCATCACGGCCCACGACCAGAACCACGGACTCGTGGCGGGCGTCACCGTCACCGGAGTGTGGACCGGCAACACGACGGCCTCGTGCGTGACGAATGCGAACGGCAGGTGCAGCGTCGCGAAGACGTTCCCGAAGAAGCGCGCGTCGGCCACGTTCACGGTGACGAAGCTGAAGCTCTCGGGCTACACCTACAACGCCACCGACAACCACGACCCCGACGGCGACAGCACGGGGACCGCGATCACGATCAAGCGCCCGGCCTGACGCACTGAGGGAGCGGCTCGTCCCGATGGAGGCGAACTCTCCGCGTCGTGTGCCGACACGCGAGCCTCGGCGGGCCTGTACGCTCGGGCGACATGTCCTCGTCGGGGATCAGGTGGACGCCGCGCGCCCAGCGTCTCGGGCGGCTCGCCACCGCGGCCGGTCTGGTCCTCGTCCTCGCCGCCGCCTGGGCGACGTGCAATCACGGAGCCGTTCCGCCGGCCGCCTCTCCGCCGGGGTCCACGCGACCGAGCGGGGGATCCCCCGCCGCCTCCACCGACACGATGCCTCCGGCGACGGTCCTGTGGACGACCGGCGGGCTACCCTCCGGGTTCGGCGATCACCTGGCGCAGCTGCCGGGCGCGGACCATGTCGTCACGGTCGCGGGCGGCACGGCGTGGCTGACGAAGTCCACGAACGCCGCCGGCGCGGTCGTCGACCAGCCCCCATCCCCCGACGCCATCCCGCTCGAGGTGTTCGGCGCCACGCCGAGGGACTACGCGCCGTTCGTCCCTTCCTCCCTGAAGAAGCCGCTGACGAAGGCCCTGAAGCAGGGCCAGGGCGTCCTCGGACAGACGAGCTCGGCACTGCGGAAGGTCGGCCCCGGCGGGACCCTGGAGTTCGGCGACGTGAAGATCGACGTCGCCCTGGTGGTCCCCGACGCGGTCGTGGGCGCCACCGAGCTGTTCGTCTCGAGGGAGACGGCCGCGAAGCTCGGGCTCACCGAGGACCGGTATGCGTTGGTGGATCTGTCCCGGCCCGAGACCGACGACGCGCTCTCGACCGCGCTGCAGCCGTTCCTCGCGACCGGCCAAGTTCTCCGCGTGTTCGCGCCCGGCGAGAAGGCGAGCCCCTACGAGCGGGTAGGCGGGACAACGGTCCCGCCCGTCCTCATGAAGCAACGCTTCGGCGAGTTCGTGGGCAGACCCGACCCGGCGAGGCCCGGATGGATCGCGATGGATCCGGCGTGGGTCTCGGCACACATCCAGACCCGCACGGTGCCGATCCTGGGCAGGGTCACGTGCAACACCGAGCTGTTCCCCCAGCTGATCGGGGCGCTGAAGGAGGTCCAGACCAAGGGCCTGACGAGCGCCGTGCACTCGACGGCCGGCTGCTACGCGGCGCGGATGGTGACCTCGAACCCGACATCGGGCATCTCGCAGCACGCGTGGGGCGCCGCCATCGACATCAACGCGCCGGAGAACCCGTTCGGAGCCACCCCGACCCAGGACCCGCACCTCGTTAAGATCTTCGAGAGATGGGGGTTCCTGTGGGGCGGCGACTTCGCCATCCCGGACGGGATGCACTTCGAGTACGTGAAGCCGCCACCGAACCCGTAGCCGCGCGTCCTGCGGAAACGTGGCGCGCGGCTGGCCGGAATAGAATCTGGGCCCATGGTGGTCGTGAGGCTCCGTTCCCCCCTTCGGGATCTGGCGGGCGGCAAGCCCAAGGTCGAGGTCGAAGGCGGGACGGTCGGCGAGGTGTTGAGAGCACTCGAGCGTGAACATCCGCGGATCACCGGCTGGATCCTGGACGAGCAGGGGAGGGTTCGCCGCCACGTCAACGTGTTCGTCAACGGAGAACGCACCGGGGAGGAGACGGCGCTCGGCGCCGACGACGTCGTTCAGGTCCTCCCCTCGATCGCGGGAGGAGGCCACCGATGACCGAGCTCCTCGTTGGCACGAGGAAGGGCCTGTTCGTCTTGCAGGGCGATACCGCAGGAGCCGACACGTTCGAGCTCGCCGCGCGCGCATTCTCCGGCGACGTCGTGGAGTACGCGATCCGCGACCCTCGCAGCGGCCGCTACTTCGCGAGCGTGACCTCCGGTTTCTACGGGCCCAGGCTGTTCTTCACCGACGATCTTTCCGCCGAGTGGAAGCAGGCGTCCGGACCCGCGCTCCCCGATGGGGAAGGCAAGGCGATCGAACGGACCTGGATCATCCGGCATGCCGAGGAGCCCGGGGTCCTGTGGGCGGGGACCGACCCGGCGGCGCTGTGGCGAAGCGAGGACGACGGCGAGACCTGGCAACTGAACCGGGGCCTGTGGGACCAGCCCGGGCGCCCGTCCTGGCAGCCGGGTGGCGGCGGGCTGGCGCTCCACTCGATCTCGGTCTGGCCCGGGGACCCGGACAAACTTGCGATCGGGATCTCCGCCGCCGGCGTGTGGCTGACCGAGGACCGGGGCGAGACGTGGCGGACGGGGTACGAGGGCCTGGCCCCCGACTATGTGCCCGAGGAGGAACGCGCGACCACCAACGCTCTGTGCATCCACAACATGCACCGCTCGGCTCGGCGGCCCGAGCGGATGTTCATGCAGTTCCACGGCGGCGTCTACCGAAGCGACGACGCCGGCCACAGCTGGACGTCGGTCGGAGAAGGGCTGCCGAGCAGCTTCGGGTTCCCGCTGGTCGTCGATCCCGACGATCCCGACAGCGCGTTCGTGATCCCGCTGGTCGGGGCGGAGGATCGCACGACGCCCGGAGGGAACGTGCGCGTCTACGAGACGCGCGACGCCGGCGACACGTGGACGGCACGAGGCGACGGTTTGCCCGGGCCCGATGCCTACCTGACGGTGCTGCGCCAGGCGTTCGCCCGGGAGGGCGAAGGAGTCGCGATGAACCTGTTCTTCGGCGCGACGAGCGGCGACGTGTTCGGCTCCTCGGACGCCGGTAGCACGTGGTTCACGGTCCGCCAGAGGCTCGCACCGGTCACCTCGGTCCGCGTGGCCTGAGCGTCCCGTTACCGAGCATTCATCTCCGGATGCTTGGCGTGTCGGACTCCGCGACTATCGTGTTGGCATGGCTGAGGTCATCTCCCTGGACGAGTACCGGGAACAACGCGATCCTCTGGCGTCCGCCCTGCAGAGGCTGGATGCGGCGGTGGCTCGGCTCGATCCGCTGGTGCGCGACCGAACGACGCGCCTGACACCCTCGATCGAGCGTGAGCTCGCGGCGATCTCGGGTGCGGTCTCGGCGGGCGACCCGCGCGAGGCCGCCGAGCGGGCCGAGCGTCTCTCCGACCTGCTCGAGCACCCGGCCGTCGGGGGCGGCGCGTAGCCACGTAGGCTCTGTGGGTCCCCGGCCGAGGACCCGATCTGTGTCCCGACGATCGCCCATCCCGATCCGCCCCACCGTCGCCTTGTTGGTCGCGCTCGTGGGATGCACGCACGCGGCCGGCGGTGTGCCGCCCGCGCCGGTCGCACGCGACCCGGGCCCCGGATCGCCGAGCGCCGGCGCAACCCCCGCCTCGCCGGTCCCACTCCCGGACCGCGCATTGCCGCCCGCATACCTGGCGTGGCAGCACGACGGCCTCGCGCCGGGGCTCGAGCCGAAGCTCGCTCGTCTGGCCGGCGTCGAGCGCGCCGTCGAGGTCGCGGGCGACACCGCGTGGATGGTTCGATCTGCGAACGCGTCGGGACACACGGTCGATTCGGCGCCGGCTCCCTTCCTCATCCCGATCGAGACCCAGGCCGTGGGTCCGCGGTCGTTCGCACCGTTCCTGCCCCCGGCGTCGCGGAATGCGGTCGTGGCCGCTCTGCGGCGCGGCCGCGGTGTGCTCGGCGCCACCAGCGCGAAGCTCCGGCACCTGAGGGTCGGCGGCTCCATCACGTTCGAGGGGGGCGTGACGGTTCGGATCGGGGCGGTCGTTCCCGACGTCGCCGTGAACTGGGCGGAGCTCCTGGTGCCCCGCCGGCTCGGCCGCCGGCTGGGCGTCGTCCACGACCGGTTCGCATTGCTCGAGTATCGTCGCTCGCCGGCCGACGGCGCCGTCGCGCGCCAGATCCAACCGTTCGTCGACCCTTCGCAGCCTCTGCGGATCCAGGGCCCAGGCGAGCCCGAGTTCCGACGCTACGCCGACTCGGTCTGGCCGCCGGTCCTCATGAAGGTCGGGTTCGGCGAGTTCGCGGCCAGGCCGGACCCGGCGCACCCCGGGTACCTGCTCATGGATCCGGCCTTCGTCCGCGCCCACCTCGCCACCCGCGCGGTTCCACTGCTCGGGGCCGTGACCTGCAACACGAAGGTCTTCGACGCGCTCGATTCCGCGATGAGGGGGCTGCAGCGACGTGGCCTCGCATCATTGATCCACGGGTTCGCCGGCTGCTATTCGCCCCGGATGGTACTCCGGGTCCCGACGGCGCCGATCTCCCACCACGCCTGGGGCGCCGCCGTCGACATCAACGCTGCGCAGAATCCCTTCGGCGCCAGGCCCGATCAGGATCCGCGGCTGGTGGAGGCGATGCGGCGCAACGGCTTCACGTGGGGAGGCCTGTGGGCGCTTCCCGACGGGATGCACTTCGAGTACCGCGTGCCGGGCGTCGGCACCTGAGGCGCGGGAGCGTCTTCGGCGCCGGCCGCCCGAAACGTGGTGCGAGGGAGACAGGTATCAGGCGCTGTCTGCACGTGTCCGGGCGCCGGGCGGCTACGCGCCCCCGGGGCCTGGGCATGCCTCCCGCGGCGTGACTCGCGCGTGGGTTCTGCCTCCCCCGCGGTTACCTCACGGCAACCATCTCGACCGTACACCCGTGACCGAGAGGGCGCAATGCCCGCGTCCGAGGCGGAGCGGGAGGCCCTACTCCCGGCCCGTGGAGGCCGTTGACGCCCGACCACGCGAGGCGGCGGACCGAGACCGCAACGCGACCCACGCGAGAACCACCGCGACGGCCGCCGCCCCGGCAACGGCGGCGATGCTCGGTTTCGGCCTGGGGACCGCCCCGGCGATCCGCGTGCGCAACCGCACCGGTCGGCGGAAGTACCGGATCTGCCAGCCGCGTTCCTCGGACTCGCGCCGAAGCTCCTTGTCCGGGTTGACGGCGACGGGGTTGCCGACGACTTCGAGCATCGGAAGATCCGTGATCGAGTCGCTGTAGGCATACGAGCCGCCCAGGTCGATGCCCTGCCGCTCGGCGATGCCCCGCATCGCCTCGGCCTTCTGCTCGCCGTACGCGTAGAACTCGAGCTCGCCCGTGTATCGGCCGTCCGGCCCGATCTCGGCGCGCGTCGCGATAATCCCGCTCACACCGAAATGCCGCGCCAGCGGCCGGACGACCTCCTCGGGCGAGCTCGACACGATGAAGATCCGGCGGCCCTCGCTTCGATGCAGCTCCATCAGGTCGAGGGCTTCCTGGTACACGTACGGATCGATCACGTCGAGCAAGGCGTCCTGCACGAGCTGCTCGACCTGGCGCTGGTCCCACCCCTTCGTGAGGGCGAGCATGCCCTCCTTCAGCCGCGCCATCTTGTCCTCGTCGGCGCCGACGAGCAGGTAGACGAGCTGGGCGTAGGCACCGCGCAGCAGTTGCGAGCGGGAGACCATCCCGGCCCTGTAGAGGGGCCGTCCGAAGGCAAGCGACGACGACCGGGAGATGATTGTCTTGTCCAGGTCGAAGAATGCGGCCCCCATCTTGTCCGATCGTACGGTCGCGGACCGACGCGGCTTGAGCTCGGTGGCGGTCGTCATCGGCGGCTGCCGTCCTTGAACGTCGCGAGCCAGCCGAGCTCGGCCCTGGCCAGAGCTTCCTGCCGATCGAGCATCGCGTTGGAGACGGCGCGTGGCACGGTCCGGTCCTCCGACGCACGAGCGCGCTCGGCCCGGAGACCTTCGATCAACCCCTGCAGCGCCTGCTCCCGTGCCGCGACGGCCTTCCGTGCCTGCGCGGTCGTCAGCAGCTGGGAGAAACCGAGGGCGAGCCCGGCCTCGGTTTCGAACGGTGCCGGTTCTCCGAAGCGCTCCTCCAGGCCTTCGCGTAGACGCTGCCGGCCCGCCTTCGTGATGCGGAAGACCCGACGATCGGGACCCTGGACGCCGGCTTGGGCCCGCCCGGTGACGAGACCGCGCCGCTCGAGCCGGCGCAGCGTCTGATAGACGGAGGCCTTCCCCACCTCTGCCCAGAATCCGATGCTTCTCTCGCGGAACTGCTCCAAGAGGTCGTAGCCGTAGAGGGGCTCCTCCGCAAGGAGCCCGAGCACGACCACCTCGACCTTGGACGCGGACCTCGTTGCGCTCTCTCCCCGTACGTGCCCTGTGGGTGCACGCCAGTCTAGTCCATCTCGTACTAGCGACGGATCACGCTTCGGGGCCTGAGCCCTGTCGGCGCGCCGAGGTAGGGTCGTCGGACCGTGAAGGAACCGGTTCGCTGCGCGTGGGTTGCGGGCTCGACGGATGCGCTGATGCTCGCGTATCACGACACCGAGTGGGGCGTGCCATCGCACGACGACCGCCACCTGTTCGAGATGCTCGTGCTCGAAGGCGCGCAGGCCGGCCTGTCGTGGACGACGATCCTGCGCAAGCGGGAGGGATATCGTCGGGCGTTCTCGGGCTTCGACGCGACGAAGGTCGCGCGCTTCGACACTCGGAAGGTCGAGCGCCTGCTCGCCGACCCCGGCATCGTGCGGAACCGCCTGAAGATCGAGTCGGCCGTCGAGAACGCGCGGATCGTTCGCTCGGTCCAGCGCGAGTTCGGTTCCCTGGATGCGTTCCTGTGGAGTCTCGTCGGCGGCGAACCCACCCTGAACCGTTGGCGTCGCCTCCAGGACCTTCCCGCAGAGACGGATGCGTCGCGAGCCATGTCGAAGGAGCTCAAGCGACGC
>JALYLM010000015.1 GCA_030774235.1 Actinomycetota bacterium | reverse complement strand
CGGCGCCCTCATCTTCGGCTTCGCTCAGGCCATCCCTCTGAGACTGGACGCCGCCCCCGTGATCAGGCTCCTCCCGGAACAGTTCATCCGGACGATCCCCTACGTCGTGACGATCATCGCGATCGCCGGCTTCGTGGGACGCGTGCAACCCCCGGCAGCCGCCGGCAAGGCGTACGAGGGGGGCGGCTCGACCTAGGGGTCCCGATCGACCGCCGCGTCCGCTCGCTGCCAGATCGCTAGGCCGGGGACGTTCCGTGAAGCCGGTCGCCGAAGTCGCCCAGGCCCGGCATGATGAACCCCTGGGCGTTCAGCTCTCGATCGATCGCGGCCGACACGATGGGGACGTCGGGGTGGTCGTTCTGCATCCTCGCCACACCCTCGGGGGCGGCGACGACGCACACGAACACGATCTGGTCGGGGCCGGCCGCCTTCACGTAGGCGCACGCCGCCGAGCCCGACCCCCCGGTTGCGAGCATCGGATCCAGAACCAGGGCCACGCATCCCGACATCGGCGGCAGCTTCGCGTAGTAGTCCCGAGGCTCCAGCGTCAGCTCGTCCCGCTCCATCCCGAGGTAGCCGACGACGGTCCACGGGTAGAGGTCGGTCACGGCGTCGAGCAGGCCCAGTCCTGCGCGCAGGACCGGGATCGCGACGAGGCCCCCGACGAGCGCCTTCCCCTTCGTGGACTCCAGCGGGGTCTCGATCGCGACGGGCTCGGTCGGGAGCCCGCGGGTCGCCTCTGCGACGAGAAGCGTCCCGAGGCGCCTGGTAAGGGCCCTGAACTCGGCCGGGCCCGTGTCGCGGTTCCGCAATCGAGCGAGGATGTCGTCGGCGAGGGGATGGTCGAGCACGGTCACGGCCATGGCGGACAATCGTAGTCGGGGCGCATCCCACCGTCGTGCAGAACGGGCGTGCTTGCCAGCCGACGGCAACGTCTGTCACCATTGCCGGGACATGCGGCGCTCACTCGGCCACGGGCTCTTCTACGTCGGGCACGGCCCGGCGTAGTCGCCCGAAGCCACCGAGCGGACAGCGACCCCGGGCCGGAGCGTCCGGGGTCTTCCCTTCCCCGGGCGTACCGCCGGATGCGAGCGGCCGGCGACGGTCGCTGGAGCGAAAGGTCACGCAGATGGTGGTCGTCATGAAGACGGACGCAACGGACGCGGACATCGCGGCCGTTGAGGAGAGGGTTCGCAACGCCGGGGGCGAGGCGTTCGTCTCCCGCGGGACCGTCCACACGGTGATCGGCCTCGTCGGTGACACCGCTCGATTCCAGGTGATCCCGTTCGGGCAGCTCCCCGGTGTCGACCACGTGATCCAGATCGGCAAGCCCTACAAGATGGTCGCGCGAGACCTGCACCCGCAGGCGACCACGGTGAAGGTCGGCACGACACCGGTCGGGCGCGACACGTTCACGATCATCGCCGGGCCGTGCGCCGTGGAGTCCGAGGAACAGGCGACGATCGCCACGAAGGCGGCGAAGGCCGCCGGCGCGACGATCCTGCGTGGCGACGTCTACAAGCCGCGGACGTCGCCGTACTCGTTCCAGGGTCTGGGGGCGCGGGGCCTGGAGATCTTGGCCGAGTGCCGCCGCGTCACAGGGCTGCCCATCGTCGTGGAAGTGGTCGACGTCTCGCACGTGGAGCACGTCGCCGAGGTCGCCGACTGCATCCGCATCGGCACGCGCAACAGCCAGAACTTCGAGCTCTTGAAGGAGGTCGGCCTGACGAACAAGCCAGTCATGCTGAAGCGTGGCCTGGCGATGACGATCGACGAGTGGCTCCAGGCGGCCGAGTACATCGCGCAGCGCGGGAACTCCGAGATCATCCTGTGCGAGCGCGGGATCCGGACCTTCGAGCCGTCTACGAGGAACACCCTCGACCTGGCCGGCATGGCCGTGGCCCAGCACGAGTCGCACCTGCCCGTCATCGTCGATCCCTCGCACGCGGTCGGCAGGCGGCACCTCGTGAGGCCGATGGCGCTCGCCGCGGTCGCCGCCGGTGCCGACGGCGTGATGATCGACGTCCACCACAACCCGGAGCAGGCCCTGTGCGACGGGCAGCAGGCGTTGCTACCCGACGAGATGACGACCCTGGGGATGGAGCTGATCGCCGTCGCGGAGGCGGTCGGCCGCCCGGTCAACCGGTGACGCTCGGCCGGGCCTACGCAGACACGTTCGGCGTGAGCTCGACGATGTGGCAGGAGCCGCGCCAGCGGTTCAGCGAATCTACAGGCGGCCCGACTCGGCTCCTGCGTCGGTCCACGAGCATCTTGGCCGCCTCTTCCCACTCGGCGCCCTCAAGGACTCGCTGCGCCGCCGTGAACTCCTCGAGCGCGGTGTCGCGAAGCTTGTGGCGTGTCACGACGATGAGCTCATGCGCGTCCGGGACACCGGGTACCGTCTGCTCCTCGGGCCCGGGCTCCTTCTGCGACACCACGTAGATCTTCCCGTTCTTGTAGGCGAACCACGCCGGCACGGTGCGCCGGCGGCCGCCGGACTGGGTGCCGATCCAGATCACGTCGGACTTCCTCAGGCCGTCCTCGGTCTCCTTGGGCAGCTTCTCGGGAGACGCCTGGACGTAGATCGGGAACTCGATCTCGCCGACGATCTGGTCGTCAAGCATGAACGACGCGACGAAGGTGCCGGTCTCGTCGAAGACGGCGTCCCGGATCTCGTCGACGCGCGTGGTGAGGTCCATCGCGCCGTCCATGCGGATCACCTTCGGGCCCCAGATGTAGATCGTTCGTCCCGACGGGCCGATGAACCGGATCTCCTCGGATACGAAGCCGGTCGGAACCTTCCACGCGCGGAAGGCGACGAAGGGCATCGCGGGGCCGGGCTGGCCCACGAGGTACACACCGTCGGGAGCCTTGTCCTGGTATGCGTCCCAGACGCGCTCGTCGACGACGGCGGCGGCGACGAGCTCTCCGATGGTCATCCGGCGGAAGGATAGCGGAAGCCGTGCGTCCGGGATGAGCCGCGAGACGCCACCGTTCAGACGGTGCGGGCGAGCCACAGACGCGGCTCCGCGACCTCTGGCAGCGAGGGCATCGCGTCTGCCGAGTCCCACATCCGCGCGAGTGTGGCCTCGTCGGTGAGCTCGACGACGGTGTCGCAGAACGCCCGGCCCTGCCGGTACTGCTCGCGCTTCATCTCGATGCCGAGGAGCCGTTCGAACACCGGGTCGCCGGACTCGCCCTCTCGGTATCGGCGCATGGCCTCCTCGATCCGCGGGTAGCTCGGAAGGAGCTCCCGTCCCAGGGCGTGCATCACGTGGTCGCCGTAGCCCTCCGATGCCGACATGAAGGCTTGAACCCGAGCGAGCTTCAGGCGCTGCTCGTCGTCGAGCTCCGCACCGAACAGGCCTTCGTCCGAGTCCATCAGCGCCTGGAGGGCCTCCGGGTTCGAGGCGTCCAGCGTCGAGAGCTTCGCCTGCATCCCCTCCAGATCGATCCGCAGCGTCGACCAGAAATCGTCGACGAGCTCGCGGAACCGGTCTCGCGCCCACGGCCGTGCGAACTCGAACCGGTGCGTCACCTCGTGCAGCGCGACCGAGGTTCGGAAGTCCGTGGCGTCGAGCGACCAGTCCTTCTCGAACGCCGTCACGTTGGGCGCGACGAACAGGAGCGAACCGGGCCCGCCGCGGGGAACAGCGACGTCGTACTGGCCGAGCACGCGTTGCGCGAGGAATCCGAGGACCTGGCCCACCTGCGTGCCCATCAGCAGCGGCGAGAGCTGGCTCATGAACCCGGCCATCCCCTGCATCTCGGGCGGCATCTGCTCGCGGGCGGCCTGCTCCATCGCCTCCGTCAGGCGCTGCGCGGCCGGCTCCAGGATCGTGCGGAGGCTCTCGGCGCTGGCGTTCACCCATTCGGCCCGGCGAACGACGCGTACCCGGGCGACGTCGCCCGGCGGCTCGAGGCCCGTGAACCGCGCGACGTGGAGCTCGGCGACGCGAACGGCCTCCTCGAACGCGTGGCGGTCGGCCTCGGTTGGCTCGGCGTCGTCGCCGGCCTCGACCGCGCTGGCCACGCCCACCTGCCGCGCCAGCTCCCAGTTCACCGGTCCGGTCGACGATGCCATGACGCGCTGGAGCTCGCGGAAGAGCGGGGCGTCTCGGAACGCCTCCGGGTCCTCCGAAGATCCGCCGCCGAAGCCGAAGGGCTCGTTCACGACCGCCATCGTACGACCGGCCCTCCGTTACGATGACCGCGTGTCCGACCCGGTCCTGGTTCGCGTCACGCCCCAGCCTCTCTCCAGCGAGGAAGCGCTCTCGTTCGTCGCCGATCCCGGCGCGGGTGCTTCGTGCGTGTTCGTGGGAACGGTGCGCGACAGCTCCGGCGCGGGCGACGTCACCGGATTGCGGTACGAGGCCTGGGACGAGCTGGCCGAGACGCGGTTGCGCGAGATCGCCGGCGAGCTGCTCGAACGCTGGCCGGTGCTTCGGGTCGCGATCGTGCATCGCACCGGCGACCTGTCGGTCGGGGAGGCCTCGGTCGTGATCGCCTGCTCCGCACCGCATCGCGCGGACGCGTTCGAAGCCTGTCGCCACGGCATCGAGCGTCTCAAGCACGACGTCCCGATCTGGAAGAAAGAGGCCCTGAGCAGCGGCGACGCGCACTGGGTGATGGGAAGCTAGATGGGCCGAGACCTCGCGCTCGACCTCGGGACTGCGAACACGCTCGTCTACCGCTCGGGACACGGCATCGTGTTCAACGAGCCCACCGTCGTTGCCCTACACGGGAATACGGGGGAGGTCCTGGCGATGGGCGAGGACGCGTGGCGGGCGATCGGCGGCGACTCGGGCAACGTGGTGGCGATGCGCCCTCTCCGCGCCGGCACGATGACCGAGTTCGACATCACCCAGCGCATGCTCCAGGCCGTGCTCCGCCGCGTCGGCGTCTCCCGACTGATGCGACCTCGCGTGCTCGTCTCCGTACCGGCGATGAGCTCGGAGGTCGAGAAGCGCGCCATCGAGGAGGCCGTCCGATACGCGGGGGGACGCCAGGTGACGCTCGTCGATGAGCCACTCGCCGCCGCCATCGGCGCCGGCCTGCCGGTGCACGAGCCGATCGGAAACCTCATCGTCGACGTCGGGGGCGGCCGGTCCGAGATGGCCGTGGTGTCGATGGGCGGCGTCATCAGCAGCACGTCGGTGAACGTCGGTGGCTTCAACCTGGACGCCGCCGTGCAGGAGCACCTGCGGGCGACGTACGGGGTCGCGATCGGGGAGAAGGCGGCCGAAGAGATCAAGGTGGCGATCGGTTCGGCGTTCCCGTCCCCACGAGCGAAGGCAGCCCTCGTGATCGGACGAGAACTGGCTACCGGGAACACCGTCGAGGTGAAGATCACCGCCGACGAGGTCCGTCAGGCGATGGCCGTGCCGGTCCGCGTCATCGTGGAGGCCGCCAGACGCACGCTGTCCGAAGCCCCGCCCGAGCTCACGCACGATGTGCTCGAGACGGGAATGTTCCTCACCGGGGGAGGGAGCTTGCTGCGGGGGCTCGACATGCTGCTGGCGCAGGAGTGCGAGGTGCCCGTGCACGTCGCGGAGCGACCGCTCGAGACCGTCGCCATCGGCGCCGGCAGCATGCTCGAGCACCTCGACGAGTACCGGGCTGCGTTCCAGCTGGTGCGCAGGCGCTGACGCCGCCCGGCCGTCAGCCGCCCGAGTGCGCGACGTGGGCGATCAGGTGAGCCAGCATCGAGCCGCCCGCGTATAGAGCGAGGGCCAACGCGATCCCACCGAACGACACCATCACGATCAGACCGACGAGCCCGCTCACGCGATCGCGCAACGACGGGACAGACGTCACGACCGGTAGGTAGGCACTGCCCCCGGTCGCCTGCGGGTCACTACCGACCGGATCCGACCGAGGAGGCTCACCGAGGGACAACCCCTCCGTCCCGGTCCCGTGCCGCACCGCGAGCCGATATACGATCCCCGCCGTAGCGGCGGCCGCGAGCACGACGACGACGAGCCCGAGCGCGTCCCCCATCTTGAGCAGGGTAGACCTCCGCCCTCCCGCGGTGAAGCTTCAGGAACCGCGGCGCCCGTACGATGACGCCCCCATGAGACGCAGCATGCGCATCCTCGTTGCGGCCGCGATCGTTCTCGGCGTCGTCGCGGGCTGGGTCCGGCTCCCGTATTACGCGGTCGGCCCCGGGCCGGCACGGGAGGTCGAGCCGCTCATCACGGTCGAGGACCACGCGACGTACGCCTCGGCGGGCAAGCTCATCATGACGACCGTGAGCTACTACCGCGTGACCCCGCTGCTCGCCCTGCAGGCCTGGATCGACCCGAACTTCGCCGTCGTCAATCAGAGCGTCCTGTTCCCGGGGGGCACGACACCGCAACAGGAGCAGCAGCGCGCGATCTCGCAGATGGACCAGAGCAAGATCGACGCGGCATCCGTCGTGCTCCGCCGTCTGACGCGGTACCCGAAACAGCATGGAAGTGGCGCTCTCATCGAGGGGATCGAACTGGGATGTCCGGCGGACGGCCGGCTCTTCAGCGGCGACCTGGTGACGGCGATCGACGGAAAGACCGTGACCTCCGACGCGGCGGCGAGCGCCGTGCTGGCCGACGCAGCGCCGACCGCCACCATCACGTTCCGGGTGAGCGCGGCAGGGCAGACGCACGATGTCACGCTCGTCCGCAAGAAGTGCGATCCCAAGGTCGACAAGCCGCTCGTCGGGATCGTCATGGTGAATCCGTTCCCGTTCCCGCTCTCGATCTCCAGCGGCGACATCGGCGGTCCGTCGGCCGGCCTGATGTGGTCGCTCGGCCTGTACGACCTGCTGACGCCCGGCGACCTGACGGGAGGGCGCACGATCGCCGGTACCGGCACGATCGACCTGAACGGGAAGGTGGGCCCGATCGGGGGGATCGCCGACAAGGTGGTGGCCGCCCAGCGCGTCGGCGCGACGGTATTCCTGGCCCCGAAGGACAACATGAAGGACCTCCGCGGGGTCGATACCGCCGGGATGGCGGTGGTCCCGGTCGGTTCGTTCCAGGATGCACTGCATTACCTACAGCCAGGTGCTACGGCGTGACCTGGGCTTCTCGGGAGGGCAGGTGGCCGGCGCCCTCCCTTCCAGACGGCATGAGATAGGCTGGCTCGCAGGGCGCCGGCGCCCCGCGAAGGGGGGAATCGAAGCGACATGTCGACGGTGCGGCTCTCGGGCCGGCCGCGGCGGTGGCCGCTTGCTGCCATCGCCGTGCTGATCGCCCTCGCGGTCCTCTTCACCCTCATGTCGCAGTTCTACGTGGACCTCCTGTGGTACCGGGAGGTCGGGTTCACCTCGGTGTTCTGGACCGTGATCCGCACGAAGGCGCTGCTGGGCCTGGTCTTCGGGCTCCTGTTCTTCGCCCTGCTGTTGGCGAACCTGCTGATCGTGCGGTGGATCTCGCCGTCGACGCGGGTCCTCATGCCGGACCAGGAAGTGGTCGAGCGGATCCGCGTGGGCGTCGAGCCGTACCTGCGGTGGTTGCTGCCCGTGGGGAGCGCGGTGATCGCGTTGTTCGTCGGCATCGGCGTCTCGGGCCAGTGGCAGACGTACCTGTTGTGGCGTCACTCGAGCGGCGTCGTGTTCGGCCATCCGGAGGCGCTGTTCGGCCGCGATCCCGCCTTCTACATCTTCACCCTGCCGTGGCTGCGGTTCCTCCAGGGATGGCTCTTTTCCTCCCTCGTCGGTGTGACGTTCCTCTCGGGGATCGCGCACTTCCTGTGGGGCGGCATCCGCCCGCAGGCGCCCGCGCTGGCCGACAAGGTCACGCCGCCGGTGCGCGCTCACCTGTCCGTGCTGCTGGGGCTCATCATGCTGGCCAAGGCCTGGGGCTACTACCTGGGACGGTTCGACCTGCTCACGTCGAAGCGCGGCGTCGTCGAGGGTGCGTCCTACACCGACATCCACGCCCAGATGCCGGCGCTCAGCTTCCTCGCCATCGTCGCCGCGATCTGCGCCGTCCTGTTCCTGATCAACATCCGGGTTCGACTGTGGAGCCTGCCGGTGATCGCCGTGGCGCTGCTCGGGATCGTGTCGGTAATCCTGGGCACGGCGGTGCCCGCGTTCGTGCAGCACTTCAGCGTCAAGCCGCAGGAGCAGCAGCGCGAGCTTCCATACATCCAGCGGAACATCGAGGGGACCCGGGCGGCGTTCGGGCTGGATACGATCCATTCGTCGCAGCTGGCTGCCGGATCGTCGGTCACGCCGTCCGACATCCAGGCGAACGACGCCACCGTCTCGAACGTCCGCTTGTGGCGCCCCACGATCCTTGCCCAGAATTTCCAGTCCCTGCAACGGATCCGCCAGTACTACGACTTCAACGACGTCGACGTCGACCGGTACCAGATAGGGAACCAGCGGCGGGTGCTGATGGTGGCGGGCAGGGAGATCAGCCAGGACGGCGTGCCCAACGGGACCTGGCAGAACTCCCACCTCGTGTTCACCCACGGGTTCGGCGCGGTGGCGTCGCAGGCGAACGCCACCTCGGCCGAGGGCGCGCCGGTGTTCACGCTGAAGGACGTCCCACCGACGGGGGAGCCGTTGCCGGCGCAGCCACGGATCTACTACGGAGAGTTGCACGACGTGCCCTTCGTGATCACCGGGACGAAGACGCAGGAGCTCGACTACGAGGGCGCGCCGTCCCCGCAGAACTACACCGGTTCCGGCGGCATCCCGATGGGCAACCTCTTGCAACGGGCGCTCTTCGCGTGGCGGTTCCGCGACATCAACCTGTTGATCTCGGGCCAGATCACGTCGCAGAGCCGGATCATGATCTACCGCGACATCTACTCACGCGTGCCCAAGCCGGTGCCGTTCCTGTCCTTCGATTACGACCCGTACCTCGCGATCACCAGCACCGGGATGCAGTGGATCTGGAACGCGTACACGACGTCGAACCAGTACCCGTACTCGCAGTCGGTGCAGCTGGCCGACGCGACCCAGGGCGACATGGGTGGCGCGGTCAACTACATGAGGAACTCGGTGAAGGTCGTCGTCGACGCCTACACGGGCAAGATGACCTACTACGCGGATCTGACCGATCCGATCATCCAGGCATGGAGCGCCGCGTTCCCGGGCCTGCTGACACCGATCGATCAGGCGCCCGCGGACCTCCAGGCACATTTCCGCTACCCGGAGGACCTGTTCCAGGTCCAGGCGTTCCAGTACGGCCGCTACCACGTGACCGACCCGCTCGTCTTCTACCAGAACCAGGACGTGTGGCAGGTGCCCGACGACCCAACCACGGGGCAGACCTCCGTGCAGACGGCGGCGGGGGAGGCCACGAAGCTTCGCCCGTACTACCTCCTGATGAAGACTCCGGGCGACGCGACCGAACGGTTCCAGCTCGTCCTGCCCTTCGTCCCGCAGGGCCGCCAGAACATGGTGGCGTGGATGGCCGCGAACTCGGATCCCGGTCCGGACTACGGTCGCATGGTCGCGTTCGTGTTCGAGAACAGGAATGTCGAAGGGCCCGCCCAGATCTTCTCCCGGATCAATCAGAACCCCACGTTCTCGTCCGCGCGAACCCTCCTCGGTCAGGGCGGCTCGCAGGTGCTCTTCGGGGACTTCCTCGTGATCCCGATGGGCAACTCGTTCCTCTACGTCGAGCCCGTCTACGTGCGCTCGGCTCAGACGACGGCCGTTCCCGAGCTGAAGCGGGTGATCGTCGTGAACGGCGACGTCGTGGGCCTGGCCGACACGTTCTCCGACGCGCTGAGCGCCTCGTTGCAGGGCCAGGCCGGCGGCCAGAAGCCCGGGTCGACCGGTGGCAGCGTCGACCAGCAGGTGACCGCGCTCCTGAACCAGGCCCTCCAGCATTTCGCCGCAGCCGACGC
Source organism: Actinomycetota bacterium (assembly GCA_030774235.1). Taxonomy (GTDB): domain Bacteria; phylum Actinomycetota; class UBA4738; order UBA4738; family HRBIN12; genus JALYLM01. Next base: position 1,060 of record JALYLM010000015.1, on the reverse strand, counting down.
CGCGCTCGCCAACCAAGACCTCGCCAGGTATCAGAGCGAGATCAAGCTGGGGCAGGGCCTCGTGAAGCAGGCGAACGCGCTGGCGGCGAGCGCCGCCGCGCGTGGATCCGGTTCAGGCGCGTCGGTGTCGCCGTCGTTGTCCCCGTCGTTGTCCCCGTCGCCGTCGCCCTGACGATCTACTCGTCGAGCCGGAACGACGGGTCGGCGCTCACGTCGGCCACGTCCATCTGGGCCTTCTGGAGGCGGCCGCTGTAGTCCCAGTTCATCGCCTGCCATCGCGTGAACTGGTCGAGCACCCACATGCCGGACTGTCGTGATCCGTTCCCGCTTCGCCGGTTGCCGCCGAACGGAAGATGCGCCTCGGCGCCGCTGGTCGAGTTGTTCACGCTGACCATTCCCGCCGAGATCCGCTCGCGGAACCGGAACGCGTGCAGAGGGTCGCGCGTGTAGATCGAGGACGACAACCCGTAGCCGTGGCCGTTGGCCAGCGCCATGCCCTCGTCGAACGTGTCGAACGAGGCCACGCCGACGATCGGCCCGAACGTCTCGGTGCGGTACAGCTCGTCGTCGATGGTGACCCCGTCGACGATCGTCGGATGGACGTAGAGCCCGGCCTCGGGATCGCCGACGAACCCCTCGCGCGGGTTATCGCGGGTGATCCGGCCCGTGGCCGACGAGCCGAGGACAGAGTGATGATCGCGCACGAGTCCGAGCCAGGTCTCGAATCGGTCGCAGAACCTCGCGTTCATCATGGGCCCGTACAACACGTCCTTCGTCGGGTCGCCGATCGCCGCCTCACGCGTCGCGGCGTCGAACCGCGCGAGGAATTCTCCGTGAACCGCGGAGTGGACGATCGCGGTGCCAAGCGACGTGCACCGCTGGCCGGCCGTGCCGAACCCGCTGAACAGCGCGCCCTCGACCGCAAGGGCCAGGTCGGCGTCCGGCATCACGACGAGCGGGTTCTTGCCTCCCAGCTCGAGACACGGGGACTGCAGGTGGCGCCCGCACAGCTCGCCGATCCGCGCGCCGACGTCGGTCGAGCCGGTGAAGCCGACCTTGT
>JALYLM010000014.1 GCA_030774235.1 Actinomycetota bacterium | reverse complement strand
GCGATGAGCTCCTCGTCGACCTCGGCGACGGCGTCCATGTCACCGGCCTTCCACTGCTTCTCGCGCTCGACCTTCGCCGACGTGAGCTTCTTCTCCTCGTCGCGCAGGGACGCGGCAAGCTCGAAGTCCTGGGCGTCGATCGAGCTCTCCTTCTTGCGGCGGACGTCGGCGATCTTGTCGTCGAACTCGCGGAGGTCCGGCGGTGCGGTCATCCGGCGGATGCGCATCCGCGACCCGGCCTCGTCGATCAGGTCGATCGCCTTGTCGGGCAGGAATCGGTCGCTGATGTAGCGGTCGGCGAGGTTCGCCGCGGCCACGAGCGCGTCGTCGGTGAAGTTGACCCGATGATGGGCCTCGTACCGATCGCGCAGGCCCTTCAGGATCTCGATCGTGTGCGCCACCGTTGGCTCGTCGACCGTGATCGGCTGGAACCGGCGCTCGAGGGCGGCGTCCTTCTCGAGGTGCTTGCGATACTCGTCGCGAGTGGTGGCTCCGATGGTCTGGAGCTCGCCGCGGGCGAGCATCGGCTTCAGGATGGAGGCGGCGTCGATCGCGCCCTCGGCCGCGCCCGCACCCACGAGCGTGTGGAGCTCGTCGATGAACAGGACGATGTCGCCGCGGGTCTTGATCTCCTTGAGGACCTTCTTCAGACGCTCCTCGAAGTCGCCGCGGTACCGCGACCCGGCGACGAGGGCGCCGAGGTCGAGCGTGTAGATCTGCTTGCCCTTGAGCGTCTCCGGGACCTCGCCCTTCACGATCGCCTGCGAGAGCCCCTCGACGACCGCGGTCTTGCCGACGCCCGGCTCGCCGATGAGGACGGGGTTGTTCTTCGTGCGACGGGACAGCACCTGCATGACCCGCTCGATCTCCTTCTCACGACCGATGACCGGGTCGAGCTTGTTCTCTCGAGCGAGCTGGGTGAGGTTCCGTCCGAACTGGTCGAGCACCATCGAACCCTGCTGACCGCTCTCGCCCGAGCCGCCGGGCGTCTGCTCGCCCTTGCCGCCCGTGTATCCGGACAGCAGCTGGATCACGGTCTGGCGCACGCGGTTGAGGTCCGCGCCGAGCTTCTGAAGGACCTGCGCGGCCACGCCCTCGCCCTCGCGGATCAGACCGAGCAGGATGTGCTCGGTGCCGATGTAGTTGTGGCCGAGCTGGAGCGCCTCGCGGAGCGACAGCTCGAGGACCTTCTTCGCGCGAGGCGTGAAGGGGATGTGCCCGGTGGGAGCGGCCTGGCCTTGGCCGATGATCTCCTCCACCTGCTGGCGGACGGCCTCGAGCGAGATGTTCAGCGACTCGAGGGCCTTTGCGGCGACGCCCTCGCCCTCGTGGATGAGCCCGAGCAGGATGTGCTCGGTGCCGATGTAGTTGTGGTTCAGCATCCTCGCTTCTTCTTGCGCGAGGACCACAACCCGTCTGGCTCGATCGGTGAAGCGTTCGAACATGTCAGCGCCCTCCGGGCCACCACCCGCATGTCCGCCCTCGGGGATCTGCGGACCACGTCCTACCCCCGAGGTGCCTCGGGCGCTGCACCCGAGGCCCGGTCGCAGCGCCCATCGACAGGGAGTATACCCGTGGCCCCTGATAACCCTCGAAGGTCGCATGTTGCTTCACGATCGTTACCCGACCTCTTCCCGGGCCAAGGACGCCTTCGGCCTCACTTCAGTTATTCGGACGTTGGACGTTCGGGGATGAGTTGCCAAACGGATGAGGAGCCCATCCCCCGATCGGGCTAGCCAAGGTCCCCCGGACGGCCCGTTGCCCTCGCGGGGGAGGGCACGCGAGAATCAGGGCGTCGCTTCTCTCCTGCGGGCTCATTCCTTTCGGCGTAAGCCTGCCAACACAGATAGAGACACAGACCGTGCGGATCCTCGTCGTCGACGACCACCCGGCGTTTCGCCGCGCGCTGACGTCGGCGTTGCGGATGATTGACGACATCGAGATCGCCGGAGAGGCGGGCGGCGGCGTGGCAGCCTGCCGAGAGGCGGAGACGCTCGCTCCCGACCTCGTGTTGATGGACCTGTCGATGCCCGATCTGTCGGGGATCGAGGCGATGCGCAAGATCCACGAACGCCGACCGGGGCTCCCGGTCGTGATCCTCACGGCACACGCCGACGACGGGGTCGAGCGGGAGGCTCGTGATGCGGGCGCATCGGGATTCATCGCGAAGGGCACGAGCCTGCAGGATCTCCTGCTCGTCCTGGAGGGCGCCTCCGCACAGGCCGATCACGTCTAGCAAGGACCGGCCTCAGTCGCGGTGCGAGCCCTCCAGCCGACGGATCCGAGTGGAGAGCACCTCGAGCATCGCGCGCATCATCTCCGGATGCTCCATCATCACCCGTTCGAAGTTCCACGCCGGGATCGACAGCGTTCGCAGCCCGTTCCTCGCCGTGACGGTGGCGGATCGGGGCTTCCCGTCGATCAACGACATCTCGCCGAAGTACTCGCCCGGGCCGAACGTGCCGACGACCTTCCCGTCCACCGAGATCTCGGCGTTGCCGTCGAGGATCATGTGGAACCCGACGGCCGACGCGTCCTCCTCCAGCACGACCTTGCCGTCGGGGTGCGAGACCTCCTTCGAGATCTCGAGCACCTTCCGCAGGGCGCGGTCCGAGAACTCCCGAAAGAGCGGAACCGCCCTCAGCGCTTGGAGCCGGTCGTCGGCCATCGCTACCCCCTCACCGCATGCTCGTGACTCGAGCGGAGCATAGTCCGAGGGCGCCGGGCCGCGCCACGGACCGCGTCCTCAGTCGACGAGCTCCTCGCGTCGGGATGCCGAGCGCGTGGTGGAGAGCCTGGCCTGCATGTTGGCGAGCAGGCTCGTCGACATCGTGGGCCCCTCGTTCAGGACCCGGAGGAAGTCCGGGCCGGGGATCCGGTAGAGCTCCACGGCGGTTCGCGCCCGCACGGTGGCGGTCCGCGGGATCCCTTGCAGAAGCCCGATCTCGCCGAAGTAGTCGCCGGCCGACAGCGAGCCGACCTTCCGCTCGCGGCCGTCGGGGCCCGCGGCCGTGACGTCGAGCTCGCCGGCGACCACCACGAACAGATCGTCGGGCGGGTCGCCCTGGCGGATCACGATCGAGCCGGCGTCCACCCGCTCCTCGGTCAGGAGCTCCGCGAGGCTCTCCAACGTCTGGCGCGTCGCACCCTCGAAGATGTCGAGGTTCACGAGCGCGGCCACCCTGGGCTCCAGGGCGGCCGCCCGGTCCGCCGACCTGCGATCGATCTCGCGTCCCCGGGGCAGGATCAGCAGGGAGACGCCCATCATGAGACCGCCGGCGAACAACAGTCCGGCCCGCAGCCCGAACACATCGATCACGAACGGAGCGGTGAGCGAGCCCGCGAGCATCCCCGCAACGAGCAGCGAGTCGATGGCTCCGAATGCGCGTCCCAGCACCTCGGCCGAGAGGATCCGTTGCAGGGTCGTGATGACGAGGACGTCGACGATGATCATCGCGGCGCCCTCGAGCGCCAGCACCGGATAGGCGGCGAGCGGCATCCTGATGAACGCCAGCGCGACGAGGGGAGAGCCGGCGATGAAGGCGGCGATCACCAGCGTCGTACCTTGCCGCGGTCGGGTCGCGGCGCGGCTCGCGAGACTCGCCGCGAGGATCCCTCCCACGCCGAGGGACGCATACAGGAACCCGAGACCGTTCTCGCCCATCCCGAGGCGCTGGCCCGCAACCAGCGCGTACAACACGATCTCCTGCCCGTAGGTGAAGCCGCCGATCACCCAGACCCCGACCACGAGGATGGCGTCCGACGAGGTGGCGAGGGCGCGCATCCCTTCGGCGAGCCGTTCGCGAAGCGGGATCGGATGCTCGTCTGCCGCGGGCGACTCGCCCTTCGTGGGCCCGAGGTCGGCGTGCAGGGCGAAGACGCACACGGCCGAACCCGCGAACGTCACGGCATTCACGCCGAAGGCGACGGCGGGCGAGCCGAGCAGCAGCAGGACACCGCCGATCGCCGGACCCAGGGCGATGCAGACGTTCGTCAGCATCTGGACGATGGCGTTGCCGGCCGCGAGGTCGTCCTCCCCGACGAGCCCGGGAAGCGCAGCGTTCACGCTGGGTCCGTACGCGACGGCGAAACTGGTCGAGGCGCCGGAGAGCACGACGGCGAGCAGCGCCGAGCCCGACGATGCCGCGACGATCGCAAGCGCGACCATCATGCTTGCGCGCGCGAGGTCGGAGACGATCATGACCGTCTTGCGGTCGTACCGGTCGGCGATCACGCCCCCGAACGTGCCGAACAGCACATACGGGACGAGGCGCACGATCCCGGCGGCGGCCACCCATCCCCCCGAGTGGGTCCGGTCGAGCACGAAGATCAGCAGCGCCACGTTGTAGAGCCAGTCTCCCGTCTGCGAGATGACCAGGCCGGTCACGAGCAACCGGAAGTCACGATGCCGCAGCGCGACCAGCATCGTGCGCTTCTTCTCCTTCGCGTCCGTCACGTCATGACTCCGGGCGATGGTGCGGAAACAGGATCAGGTCGCGAAGGGAGGGCGCATCGGTGAGCAGCATCAGCAGCCGGTCGATGCCGATGCCGATGCCGCACGCCGGCGGCATGCCGTGTTCGAGAGCCAGGAGGAAGTCCTCGTCGAACGGGTGCGCCTCCTCTTCTCCAGCCTCACGCTGGGCCGCCTGGAGCTCGAACCTCGCACGCTGCTCGTCGGGGTCCGTGAGCTCGCTGAAGGCCGTCGCGAGCTCCAGCCCGCCGATCACGAGGTCGACGTGCTCGGTGAGCTCCGGATCGCTCCGGTGGGTCCGCGCGAGCGGCGACACCTCGCGCGGGAAGTCGCGGACGAACGTCGGCTCCCAGAGGGTCTCTTCGACGAGCCGTTCGAACAGCTCCAGCGCGATCTTTCCGGGACCCCACGACGGATCGAGACCGACGCCATGACGCTCGGCCAGCCCGGTCAGCTGCCCTCGATCCAACGTGACCTCCTCGCCGGCGGCGTCGCTCACGCTCCCGAGGATCGTGATGCGACGCCATGGGGGGGTCAGGTCGACGCGACGCCCCCGGTACTCGAATGCGAGTTCGCCGTGGATCGCGGCGGCGCACGCGACGATGAGATCCTCGGCGATGCCCATGATCGTCTCGTAGTCGCCGTAGGCCTGATAGAGCTCGAGCATCGTGAACTCTGGGTTGTGATCTCGATCGATCCCCTCGTTGCGGAAGTTCCGACCGATCTCGTAGACGCGTTCGAGCCCTCCCACGAGCAGCCGCTTCAGGTAGAGCTCCAACGAGATGCGGAGCTTCAGATCCATGTCGAGAGCGTTGTGATGAGTGGTGAAGGGCTTCGCGAGCGCTCCGCCGGCCACGGCCTGCAGCACCGGCGTCTCCACCTCCAGGAAGCCACGGGAGTCGAGCTCCGCGCGCATCGTCTTCAGCACCGCGGCACGGGAGATGGCATATCGGGAGGCATCGGGATCGGTCGCCAGCTGGAGGTAGCGGCGGCGCTGCTGGAGGTCCGGGTCCTTCAGACCGTGCCACTTCTCCGGAAGAGGACGCATCGCCTTCGTGAGCATGGTGAGCGCGTCCGTCTTCAGCGAGAGCTCGCCGCGCTTCGTCCGCATGACACGACCCGTGGCCCCGACGATGTCCCCGAGGTCGACCTCGTCCAGCAGGGCGTAGCCCTCGCCCATCGTCGTCTGCTCGCACAGCAGCTGGAGGTCGCCCGTGCGGTCGCGGATCACGAGGAATGTGAGCCTTCCGTGACGGCGGGCCAGCACGACCCGTCCGGCGACGGCGGCGCGCCGATCGGACTCCTCCCCCGGTGCGAGCGTCTCTTCGGGGAACTCGATCCGCAGGTCGGCAGCGTGCGCGTCCACGTCGAACCCGGTGGCGAAGGGCTCGACCCCGGTCTCCCGGAGCCGCTCGAGGCTTGCCCGGCGAGCGGCGAGGACCTCGGCCTCGCGCGAGGTCGCCTCCGGGTCTGCGGGCACGCCGCCGGCGGGCCCGTCACTCATCAGCGGTCACGACGTTCTTCTCGAAGACCAGACGCAGCCCCTCGAGGGTGAGCCATGGCTCGTGGTGGTCGATCGACCGGCAGTGGGGCAGCACGACGGGTGCAAGGCCCCCGGTCGCGATCGTGACCGCGGGCCCAACCTCGGCCCGGATCCGCTCGACGATCCCGTCGACCTCGGCAGCGGTGCCGAAGATCAAGCCGGACTGGATCGCCTCCACGGTGCTCCTGCCGATCGGCGAACGGGGCGGCACGAGGTCGACCCGGGTGAGCCTGGCGGTCCGAGAGAACAGGCTTTGGGCGGAGATCTGCAGCCCCGGCGCGATCACGCCGCCGAGGAACTCGCCCCTCGCCGACACCACATCGAAGTTGGTCCCCGTGCCGAAATCGACGACGATCGCCGGACCCCCGAAGCGGGTGAACGCCGCAAGCGTGTTCACCACACGGTCCGCGCCGACCTCGCGTGGGTTGTCGGTCAGCACCGGGACGCCGGTCTTCGTCCCGGGGCCGACCACGACCGGTGGGAACGGAAAGTATCGCTCGGCCATCTCGCGGACCGCGGCCGTCACGTCGGGCACGACGGAGGCAACCACGACCCCGGTCACCTGGGAGTCGAAGGACATCCCCCGCTGCCGCAGGAGACCCTCGAAGATGAGCGCGAGCTCGTCCGCGGTCCGTTCCGCCTGGGTCGAGAGCCGCCACGTGTGTTGCAAGGCCTCGCCGTGGAACACGCCCACGACGGTCTCGGTGTTCCCGACGTCCACGGCGAGCAGCACTTCGGTCTCCGATCTCCGAGCGGAGGGACGGCCCATCGTCGCCCACCTCGGCCTGCGACGACAACCGGCAACGGCCGATCCGCGCGCCGATCATCCGGGATCGGGAAGCGTCAGGTTGTCGATCAACCGCGCGCTCGGGAATCGGGCCGCCACGATCGCCTGGGCCGCGACCCCGCGCTCGAGCGTGGACACCGGCTCGAAGGTGGCGTCGTCGACGACACCCGCGTAATCCAACGAGGCGAGCGGGGTGGCGCCAACCTCCCTCGCGATCGAGGCCACGAGAACCGCCGCGTCGCGCTCGCCGGCACGCGCCAGCGAGGCTGCCTCGCTCAAGCCGAGGAACAGGCAGGTGGCCTGCTCACGCTCCTCCGGTCCGAGGAGGCCGTTTCGAGACGACAACGCGAGACCGTCGGGTTCTCGGACCGTCGGGCATCCCACGATCCGGACCGGGAGGCCGAGGTGATCGACCATCCGCCGCACCAGGAACAGCTGCTGGGCGTCCTTCTCGCCGAAGTACGCGGTGCTCGGGCCGACGAGGTCGAACAGGCGGCGGACGACCGTGAGGACGCCGGCGAAGTGCCCGGGACGCGCCGCGCCCTCGAAGCGGTCCCCGGCGGGACCGCGGTCGGGCGACGGCAGCTCGACGCCGGGCGGGAAGACCTCGTCGACCGGCGGTGCCCAGACCGCGTCGACGCCGAGCCGCTCGCACATCCGCAGGTCGCGGGGCTCGTCGCGCGGATAGCCCTCGAGATCCTCACCCTGACCGAACTGCAGCGGGTTCACGAAGATCGACACCACGACGAACCCGCTCTCCCCCCGCGCGCGGCGGATCAACGACGCGTGCCCGTCGTGGATCGCACCCATCGTCGGGACGAATCCGACCCGATCGCCCGCAGCACGCCGGGCGTCGGCCCCCGTCTCCAGCTCAGCGGCGGTGCGGATCAGCTCCATCGCGCCAGCACGTCCTCGCAAGCGGCGAGCCGATCGCTTGGGAGATGCCCGTCGCGCTCGGCGAGGTCGAGAGCGAGGCGCGCCATCGCGACGTATGCGGGGATCGTCCCCGGCGCCGCGACGGTGAGCGCAGCCAGGTGTCGATCGATCGTCCCGGCGTCGCCCCGCGCGGCCGGACCGGTGAGCGCCCGCCCGGCGCCGAGCCGCTCGAGGTTGTCGAGCGTGGCCCTCTGGAGCGGGGCCATCGCTCGGGCGGGATCGGGAACGCCGGCGGCCGAGAAGAGGTCGGCGGCCACGCTCGAGGTCGCCACGAGGTAGTTCGACGCGAACACGGCGGCCGCATGGTACAGAGGCCGGAGCTCGTCCTGGAGCCGGAACGGTTCACCGAGCAGGTCCTCGGCGATGCGCTCACCCAGGAAGTACCCCTCCTCGTCGTCGGCGGTGACCGCGATCGCGCTCCCCGGGATCCGCTCGATCGCGCCGGTGACGTCGGGAAGCGTTTGCAACGGGTGGACCGCCAGTCGCCGGGCGCCGGCCTCGCGGGCGGCATCGAGGACGTCGAGGCCCCTCGCACCCGACAGATGCGCGATCCATCGCCCCGCCCCGACGGCGTCGCCCAGTGAGACGACGATCTCCTCGATCACATCGTCCGGAACCCCCACGATCACGAGGTCGGCGTCGGCGACGGCGTCCCGGGCATCGACGACCGCCACGCCCGGGAGGAAGCTCGCGGCTCGGCCACGCGTGGCGCCGCGCCCCGAGACCGCGACGATCGTGTGAGCGGCGCGCTGCAACAACACGGCGACCGCGGTCCCGACCCGGCCCGCCCCCACGACGGCGACCCTCATGCGCGCGAGTATGCCAACTCAGTGGAGCCAGACCAGCGGACCCGCCGGAAGCGGGGCATCGGCCGGCAGCCGCATGGGTTCGAGCGTCTGGTCGCGCAGGAGGAAGACCTGCCCACCCATCGCCACCAGGCCGCTTCCGTCGCCCGCGAACGTCGCCCACACGGGACCCGGGACCCGCGACACGAAGACCGGCAGGCGGGGCGCCGTGCCGGGTCCGAGCGGCATCTCGAAGATGCCCTCCCGCAACCCGAGGCGGCCCGCCACCAGCGCGGTCGAGGCATCCGGGGACCAGGCCAGGAAGGAACGCACCTCGAGCGGTTGCCGGCCATCCTCGAAGGGAAGCGGGTTGAGGGCGCCCAGGCCGCGGAAGAACACGGCCGCGGCCGCAGGAGGCGGGAGGGTCGAGTCGGTCGGTTCCGAGCCGACGCTCACCGCGGGCACGACGATCATGTCGCTCGCCGGCGAGACCGAGACGAGGGCGTGGTCGGCGAGAATCTCGTGGAGCGCCTGGTAGCCGACGAAGTCGACGGAAGTGCGGCCCTCACGTCGCAGCGAGAGGTATGTCACGCCCACGTCGCGGCCGAGGGAGAGGATGCGATCGCAGGTCACCGCGTGGTACGGCACCTCGCGAACGCCGTTCGCGACCTCGCCGACGACCACCCGTACCGGATGGCGACATCCACGCACGTTGCGCCCCTCGCGCACGGCCGCGATCGACAGTCCGCCGGCTCCCCACGCGACGAGATCCCCCGTGATGATCGGCACCAGCCTCGAGTCCGGCCGCAGCGACGGCAGCACGGAACCACGCAGCGATCCGCCGGGAAGCCGAGACGTCACCCCGACCCATCCGGCGTGCGCGCCTGAGGCGTCGACGAGGGAGACGAGCCCCCGCACGCGTGGACCGGGTTCCACCCGCCCGGACCGGAGATCCCATCGGTAGAGGCGGGAGGCTCCATCGGCCTGCTCGGCCGCATACACCAGGGTCCCGTTCAGGCCCGCCGTGGACCTCGCCGGCGCCGCCGGCGACCCGGCGGACGACCGAACCACCACGAACACGCCTCCCGCAACAACCACCGCCGTCGCCAGCACCGAAGCAGCCCGCAGCCACGAAGGGAGCCTGCCGATCTCATCCTCTCCGACCTCATCCTCGTCGTGAGGTTCGGGATGCTGTGCTCGCGGTGGCGGCCGAGCGCCGGCCCGATCGGGTTCCTCGCCGAAGGGCCGCACCGAGTCATCGCCCCGCCACCGCCGTGAGCACGCCGAGGCCAGACGTACAGACCGACCCCACACGACGGACAGGGAGCACCGACGAGGCCGTTTCCCTCCCAGTCGCATCGCAGGCACACCGCCGGGCGGGTGCTCATCGAGGGACCTCGAGCGGAGGAGCGAACGGTCGAGCGCCGCCCGCGGCGTCCGATCCGAGCCGAACGTCCACGAGACGAGAGCCGTCGGGCAGCCTGACGTCGGGCTCGAGCTCGAGCAGCGGCAGCACCACGAAGGCGCGCTCGGTCAGCCGCGGGTGAGGAACCCTGAGACCCTGCACGTCGATGCTCAGATCATCGAAGAGCAACACGTCGACGTCGATCGTGCGGGGCCCCCATTCCGCCTCTCTTACCCGGCCGAGCGCGGCCTCCACTCGATGGCAGGCCGCGAGCAGCGCGTCCGGGCGCAGGGCCGTTCGCACCTCGACCACGGCGTTCAGGTAGTCGGGTTGGGGAGGGCCGCCGACCGGGTCGGTCTCCCAGACCCTCGACGAGGCGATGACGGCGATCTCGGCCTCGGCGTCGAGCAGCCGCACCGCGCTCTGGAGGTTCGCGAGGCGATCCCCCACGTTCGATCCCAAGCCGAGGAACGCCGACGTCATCGACGCTAGCCTCCGTCGTCCTCCGCCGTGAACGCCGCGGCAACGCCGTCGATCCCGAGCCGTGTCGCGGCGTTCGGCTTGTGGATCACGGCGGTAGCGCGCGTGACGTGGTCGCGTCGGAGAACCTCGCGCGCGAGGGCCTCGGCCATCGTTTCGATGAGGTCGAAGGAACCCCGCTCGATGATGCCCCGAACGGCGTCGGTGATGCCCCGATAATCCGCCGTCGCATCGATCGCGTCCGCGACGACGTCGACGTCCAGATCGAGGTCGACGACGAACTCCTGGGGCTCCGCCTTTTCGCCCGGACGAGCTCCGTGGTGCCCGGTGGCCTTGATGCCCGACAGGAACAGGCGCGTCGTGGTCACGCTTCCGAGCCCTCGTCGTCGTCGACGTCGAACCAGTCGTCGTGCTCATCCTCTTCCAGGTCCACCCAGGGGGGGCGGCGTTCGAGCTGCAGCATCACCACTCCCGAGGTGTCGTCGTGGCCGTGCGGCGCGTGCAGGTACCTGGCCCGCAGATACTCGTGGATCATCGGCCCGATCGTCTCGCCGGCCTCCTCCACCAGGTAGTGACCGCAACCCGGAACGACGCCGAGCGCCGACGACGGCATCGCCTCGCTGAGCCGTTCCGCGACCTCGAGCGGCTGGAACGGATCCTCTTCGCCCCACAGGATGAGCGCCGGCGCCTCGATCCGAGGAAGGTCTCGCTCCCGAGCGGCCAGCAGGGGACGCTCGAGCGACGCCAGGACGCGGCCGAACGCTTCGACGCCACCGTCATCGGCGAGGGACCGCGCGTACTCCCCGAGGATCTCGTGGCTCGGCCGCCGACCCTGTCGCATGCCGAGGTCGAACGCCGTGCCGACCGCCGAGCGTCCCGGCTCGGTGTCGAGGAGGGATTCGCGGAGGGCGCGAACGACCTCCCCCGGCCACGCACTCGAGCCGGCCGCATCCAGCAGGACGAGGGCCTCGACGCCGTCTCCGTCGAGAGCCAGCAGCTGGGCGACGCCTCCGCCGGTGCCGTGCCCGACGACCGCGAACCGGTCGATCCCGACCCCTGCGAGCAGCTCGCTCACGTACGCCGCCTGGGCGGGGATGTCCACGGCCGAGCCGACCGGCTTGTCGGAGCCGCCCGACCCGAGCAGGTCGGGTGCGATCACGTGGAACCTCGAGGCGAACAGCGGGATCAGGTCCCGCCACTGGATCGACGACAGCGGGAATCCGTGGAGCAGGAGCAGCGCCGCGGCGGAGGGGTCGCCCGACTCCACGTATGCGAGCTCGCCGCCGGACGTCCGCAGGCGCCGCTTCTGAGCGACCGGGATCATGCGACGTCCCGGACGATCGCGTCGACGACGCGGACGACGCGCGCCATCCGTCGCACGTCGTGGACGCGAACGACATCGACGCGCTGCGCGGCGCACCAGGCCACCGCGCCGGCGGTTCCATCGACGCGGTCCGCGGGATCCCGCTCACCCGTCAGCTCGCCGATGAAGCGCTTTCGTGAGACGCCGACCAGCACGGCGCCGAGCTCGCGGAAGGAGCCGACGGCTCGCAACAGGGCCAGGTTGTGTCCGACGTTCTTGCCGAACCCGATGCCCGGATCCACGCAGAGCCGGTCTCGATGGATCCCCGCCGCGGTCGCGGCCTCGACCCGCTCGGTCAAGAAGGTCCGAACGTCGGCGACGACGTCGCCGTAGTGCGGGTCGGCTTGCATCGTCTTCGGGTCGCCCAGCATGTGCATCAGTGCCAGACCGGCGCCGGTATCGCGAACGAGCTCCAGCATGCCGGGCGCGGTCCCGGCCCCGACGTCGTTCACGATGCTGGCCCCGGCATCGACGCCGGCGCGAGCAACCTCCGGCTTCCGCGTGTCGACGGAGATCGTGGCCTCCGGCGCCTCGCGGTGCAGCCGTTCGATCACGGGCACGACGCGCGCGATCTCCTCATCGGTTGGCACGGGATCACTCCCGGGGCGCGTGGACTCTCCCCCGACGTCCAGAACGTCGGCGCCGTCGACGAGCAACTGCAGGGCGTGCTTCACGGCGTCGTCCGGTCCGGCGAACATCCCTCCGTCGCTGAACGAGTCGGGGGTGACGTTCACGATCCCCATCAGGAGTGTCCGTTCGCCGAGCGCGAGCGCGTGCGTGCCGCAGCGCCAGAACGAGCGATCGCCGTCCACGCTGCCATCGTAGCCGCGCGCACCGCCCTCGCAGATCCCGCTGAGGTCAGCGCATACCGATGTGGCTCATCGCCTCCTGGCGCGTCCGCGCGTCGGTTCGGAACAGGCCGCGCACCGCAGAGGTCACCGTGACGGATCCGGGCTTCTTGATCCCTCGCATCGTCATGCACAGGTGCTCGGCCTCGATCACGACGAACACGCCGCGCGGCGTTAGGGCCTGATCGAGCGCTTCGGCGATCTGCGTGGTGAGCCGTTCCTGCACCTGCGGCCGCTTCGCCAACAGGTCGACGACGCGCGCGATCTTCGACAGCCCGGTGATCTGCTGGTCCTTGTTCGGGATGTACGCCACGTGCGCCTTCCCGACGAAGGGGATCAGGTGGTGCTCACATTCGGAATACAGGGGGATGTCGCGAACCATGATCATCTCGTCGTGATCGGCACCCTCGACCACGGTGACGAGGTCCATCGCGTCCTGCCCGACGCCGGCGAAGATCTCTCGGCACATCCGGGCGACCCGGGCGGGCGTCTCTCGAAGGCCCCCGCGATCGGGATCCTCACCGATCCCCTCGAGGATCAGCCGAACGCCCCGCTCGATCTTGTCGTCGTCGAACTCGGCCATCGGGCCCAGATGCTACCCGGCACGGCGCTCAGGCCGGAACCAGCGCATCGATCGTCGGCAGGAGATCGGTGAGGTCGGGAAGCTCGGCGGCCCGGGGGACCTCGCTCGTCTCACCCAGCCGATTGATCCACACCGCCAGCAGTCCCAGCATCGCGCAGGGCTCGATGTCGTGGAACAGCGACGCCGCGACATGCGCGTGACGGGCGCGATCGGCCCCGGTCTCGCGGAAGAACGTCTCCCAATGCCCGAACGCCGGCTTGTAGGACCCGATCGCCGACGCGACGACTCGGTGATCGATCGGAACCCCGATCTCGCGCAGCGAC
>JALYLM010000013.1 GCA_030774235.1 Actinomycetota bacterium | reverse complement strand
CAGGTCGGCGGCGAGTGGTTCGACGACAACGTCCCGTGCACGAGGGCGTGTCCGGTCCTCACGAACGCGGGCCGGTACGTCGCGGCGATCGCGGCCGGTGACGACCGGCTCGCGTACGAGATCGCCCGGCTCCCGAACCCCTTCCCGTCGATCTGCGGTCGCGTGTGCGCGGCGCCATGCGAGCTCGCATGCCGGCGGGGCGCCATCGACGAGCCGATCGCGATCCGCGCCCTGAAGAGGTTCGTATGCGAGCGACACGGTGTGGAGAGTCCCGACGGTGACCACGAGTACCGCGCCATGTTCCCGCGGCTGGCTCCGCGGGAGGAGCGTGTCGCGATCGTGGGTGCGGGTCCAGCAGGTCTCGCGTGTGCGCACGATCTTGCCATGTTCGGCTACCGCCCGGTTGTGTTCGAGGCGCAGGACCGGCCCGGAGGCATGATGGTCCTTGGGATCCCGCCGTACCGGTTGCGACGCGACGTCCTGGAGGACGAGGTCCGCGCGATCCTCGAGCTTGGGGTCGAGCTCCGAACCGGACAGCGGCTCGGGGACGATTTCTCGCTGGGCTCGCTTTTGGGCGATGACTTCGCCGCCGTGTTCCTCGGTGTTGGCGCCATGCGCAGCCGCGAGCTGGCGATTCCCGGCGTAGAGCTCGACGGCGTCCTGAACGCGATCGACTTCCTGCTGAACGCGAACCTCGGGTACCGCGTGGAGCTCGGCGACGACGTCTTGGTCATCGGCGGCGGCAACGTGGCTCTGGACGCGGCGCGGACCGCGATTCGGGAGGTGGCCGCCGGCCGGGCCCAGCCCGAGATCATCGATGCCGAGATATCGGAGGATGTCGGGGCCGCAGGGACGGCCGCGTTCGACGTCGCGCGGGTCGCCGTCCGCATGGGGGCGGGCCGCGTTCGCGTGGTCGCGCTCGAAAGCCGCGACGAGATGCCCGCGCACGAGGTCGAGATCGAGGAGGCAGAGGTCGAGGGCATCGAGATCCTTCACCGTCTCGGGCCGAAGCGCGTCGTCGGTGCCGCACACGTCGAGGGGCTCGAGACGCTCGAGGTGTCGTCCGTCTTCGATCCCGACGGTCGGTTCAACCCGAGGTTCGTCGAGGGGACGGAGGCCACGATCGCCTGCGACTCCGTGATCCTCGCGATCGGTCAGACGTCCGACCTGAGCTGGCTCGATCCGGACGACGGCATCGAAACGACACGGAGGGGGACGGTTGCGATCGACCCAGAGACGCGCGCGACGACGCGCACAGGTGTCTTCGCCGGTGGCGACGTGGCGTTCGGTCCCCGCAATCTGATCGACGCGATCGCCGACGGACGCCGCGCCGCAGCCTCCATCCACCGCCAGCTCGCCGGCGAAGATCCTCCGACGCCGACTCTCGTCGGACGCCGAATGCTCCCCATCGTGTCCGTGACCCGCGGGCCGATCGCCGCCGAATACACGGAGCGCTCGCGCGAGCAGATCCCGTCGGAGCCCAGCGGCCGCCGGATCGGGTCGCCCGAGATCGAGCTCGGCTACACGGAAGAGCAGGCTCGACACGAGGCGGGACGCTGCCTGCAGTGCTTCCTCAATATCATGCTGGAGCCCTCGCTCTGCATCCTCTGCGGAGGCTGTGTCGACGTCTGTCCGGAACGGTGTATCCGGATCCTGCCCGCCGAGGAGATCGACGGGCTGGCTCCCGAAGAGCCCTCCAGCGTGCTCGTGCTTCAGGAGGAACGCTGTATCCGATGCGCTCTCTGTGTCGAGCGCTGTCCCACGAACGCGCTGTCGCTCGACGGTTGGTCGGAGGCCTCGAGCGCGCCCATCGCACTCGAGCCGGTCGGGGGCTGAGGAGGAATCGTGTCGACGAACGGTCGCGGACTGCGCGCTCGGAGCTGGTACAAGGCGATCGTCCATCCAGCGTCGACGTTTAAGCAGAGCGAGGTCTACGGCTCGGCGATCCGCCACCCGAGCACATCGACCCCCCGAGGGCGCGCGATGACCTCGTTCCACAACTTCTTCCTGCACATCTACCCGGTCAAGGTGCCGGCCGAGATCGTGCGCACGCGGACGACCCTTCGGCTCGGCTTCATCGCAGGCGTGCTGTACGCCGTGCTGTTCGTGTCCGGGATGTACCTGATGTTCTTCTATCATCCTGCCGTCCCCGACGCGTACTTCGACATGCACACCCTGTCGACGTCGGTGGCGTTCGGCCAGTTCGTGCGCAACGCTCACCGATGGGCGGCACACCTTATGGTCCTCGCAGTGGCGCTCCACCTGGCACGGGTGTTCTACGCGGGGGCGTACAAGTCGCCGCGACAGTTCAACTGGGTGATCGGCGTCATGCTGCTCGTCCTGACGTTGTTGATGTCATTCACCGGCTACCTGCTTCCCTGGGATCAGCTGGCATTCTGGGCGATCACCGTGGGGACGAATATCGCCGGGTACGTCCCCGTCTTCGGCAACCAGGCTCGGTCCCTCCTGCTCGGCGGCAACGAGGTCGGCGGATCCGCACTCCTGCGGTTCTACGTCTTGCACATCTATCTGCTGCCCGCATCGATGATCGTCCTGATCGCGATCCATATCTGGCGGGTGCGCAAGGACGGCTTCGCGGTGGTCGACCGCCATCGAGACCCGCACGGCGAGGCCACTCAGCAACGGGAGGGCGCCGATGCCTGAGCCCGGGCCGCAGGAGCCCCGGTACCGCCTGCTCGGCGTCGTCCCGCGCGACGGCGGGCGGCGAGAGGAGCAGGAGCCCGACGACGATGTGTTCACTTGGCCGCACTTCCTCGTGCGGCATGCGGTGGTCGCCGGGCTGACGGTCGCCGTCGTGTTCGTGCTCGCGATCTTGTTCGATGCGCCGTTGAAGGACATCGCGAACCCCAACCAGACCCCAGCGGTCGCGAAGGCACCCTGGTACTTCGCGGGCCTGCAGGAGCTCCTGTCCCACATGCAGCCGATGGTCGCTGGGGTCCTGATCCCGGGCGCGGCCCTCCTGTGGCTGATCGCCCTGCCTTACCTCGACAAGAGCGACGGTTGGCGGATCCGCGACCGGAGGATGGTGGTCATCGTGTTCACCGTGCTCGCCGTGGCGGCACTCGTGCTGACCGTCGTCGGGACGTTCTTCCGAGGTCCCGAATGGTCGTGGGTGTGGCCGTGGAACCACAACTTCGCGGAATTCTGACGATGAGCGACGAGAAGGGGAAGGACGGGCTCGAACGGCGAGAGTTCCTGAACGGCGGCTGGAAGGTGCTCGGCGTCGCCCTGATCGCGGAGGCCGGCTGGACGAGCTACGACATCCTGAAGCCTGGCACGTCCGCCGGGTTCGGCGGCGTGGTCGACGCGGGCCCGGTGAGCGACTTCGTGGCGGAGGGTTCGGTCCAGTACTTCCTCAACGGTCGCTTCTATGTCACGCAGCACAAGGGCGCGTTGCGTGCGCTCTATCAGCGTTGCCCGCACCTCGGCTGCCGGGTCCCGTTCTGCGCGAGTTCGGCTCGGTTCGAGTGTCCATGCCACGGCAGCATCTACAACGTCATTGGGGAGTACGTCGGCGGCCCCGCCCCCCGGGGCATGGATCGGTTCTCGATCGCGATCCACGACGACCACGTGATGGTGGACACCTCCGCGGTCGTGGAGGGCCCGCCGCGGGGGGTGCTCACGGGGCCGAGCGAAGCGAGCGGCCCGTCGTGCGTCGCGGGTTCGGCGGAGGCGGCGACGTCGGACGGCACCAGCCCCTCTGCGAGCCCGGAGGCGTCGCCGTGACGGAGAAGCTCAACGAACCGGCGGGCGTGCTCAGCTCCACCCGCCGATGGCAGCAGGCCGGCCTGTGGGTCTTCCTGGTGCTGGTGCTCTCGTTTCCGATCTACAAGGCAACCGAAGGCACGAGACGTGCCGACGCGCTTGCGGCGCAACAGTCCGCCCAAGTCGACGCTGGGGCCCAGCTGTGGGGGCTCAACTGCGCGACGTGCCACGGCCCGCGGGGTCAGGGCGTGAGCGCGCCGGCGCTGAACTCCCAACAGTTCCTCGGGAGCGTCACCGACCAGCAGATCAAGGGCATCGTCGCGGGCGGGATCCCGGGCAGCGAGATGCCGGCGTGGCTCGACGAGTACGGCGGTCCCCTCACTCAGCAGCAGATCGCCGCGCTGGTCGCATACATCCGATCGTGGGAGCCGAACGCTCCGAGCGTCCCCGACTGGCGCACACCGAGCGGATCCGGTTAGGAGGAGCGGCGATGCGCGTACGGAGCCGATCTCGGCGCCGCTGGGCGGTCGCACTCGGCGCATTGACGGCCACCCTGCTGACAGCGTGCCTCTCGGCCTCCGGTAACCCTGCCACCGTGGCGATGATCCCCGGGTACCAACCGGGATCGGCGACAGCGACCACGCCGGCCACGCCGATCGAAGGGTACGCGACATCGGCCCAGGCCCCGGTGATCACGGCCTCGCTCGGGGAGACCGACGCGACGCACATGTTCATCCACCTGTCCCAGCCCTACGCGCCCGAGGGCAAGGTCTCGTTCCTGGTGTCCAACGACGGGACGATGACCCATGAATTCGTCGCCCTGTCCAGCCGCACCCCGGCTTCGGGGTTCCCGATCGTGTCCTTCGAGGGCGAGGCCAACCGCATCGACGAGGCCGCCAAGGGGGTCACCAACGTCGGGGAGACCGGAGATATGAAGGTGGGCTCGACCACGATGCTCACGCTCGATCTTCCCGCCGGGCACTACGCGATCGTGTGCAACCTCCCCGGGCACTACGCGATGGGGATGCACCAGGACTTCTGGGTCGCCGGCTGAGGGGAGCCGTTCCCCCTAGGGCGCCCCGATGCCAAGCAACCTCGTCCATTCGCGTACGTTCTCGATGTGCGATCGGGGTTCTTCGCCGTGTTCACACGTCGTCGGGTCCGCGCAGGGCGAGTTCCCTTCCATCGTGAGGAAGTCGAACCTGCAGTAGTCGCAGAACACGTTCAGCTCCTCCGGAACGTAGGGGCACTCGCCCCAGGAGCAGCCGCGCTCGCCCTCTCC
>JALYLM010000012.1 GCA_030774235.1 Actinomycetota bacterium | reverse complement strand
CAGGTTGGAACGTTCGCCCGACCCCGGGCCCGTCCGAACCCCTCGCTATCCGCCGGGCAGGAATACCTTGAAGCTCGCTCCCCCGCCCTCGCGAGCCTCGAGCCACGCACGGCCGCCGTGGAGCTCGGCGAACCGCCGGACGAGCGACAGACCGACGCCCACCCCGGGCGAATGCTCGGACGACGAGCCCGGCGCCTGGCGGAAGGGTTCGAAGACCTCCTCGTGCAGATCCTCCGGAACGCCGGGACCGTCATCCTCGACGACGATGAGCAGGCCTCCATCCCTTCCACGGGCGCGTAGCCAGATGTGAGCCTCGGGCGGGGTGTGGCGGAGCGCGTTCGACAAGAGGTTCTCGAGGATCCGTTCCACCTTCGCGGCGTCGATCGAGGCGACGACGGGCTCCACGTCGAGCTCGACCTGGCGGCCGGCGATGTTCTCTGTCTCGGCGACGGCCCTGCTCACCAGTTCGCCGACATCGGTCGGACGTCGCTGGGGAGAGATGATGCCGCGCTGAAGTCGGTCGAGGTCGAGCAGGTCCGACAGGAGCCGCTCGAGCTTGCGCGCGTTGGACGCGATCCTGCGCACGAGGTCGAGGGCGTCCGCTTGAGGGAGTCCGAGCTGTGACTGCTCGAGGGTGAGCGCGGATCCGAGGATGGACGTGAGGGGCGTCCGCAGGTCGTGGGACACGGCTTCGAGGAACGTGTTCTTCATGTCATCGAGGGCACGCAGCCGTTGCGCCGCCTCCCGCTCGCGCCGGAATGCCTCCGAGTACTTCCGCTCGCTCTTGCGGAGTGCTTGCTCTGCCCGCTTGCGTTCCGTGACGTCGACCATCAGGCCTCGTAGCTGCCGCGGCCCGGTGGCGCCGCGAACGACGTGCACGACGTCCCGGATCCATCTCGTCCGTCCCTGGGCGGAGCTCACTCGGTACTCGAGGCTGTGGTCCCGGCCCTCGTCGGTCGCGGTCCGGCTGGCGTCGAGCATCTCGGCCCGGTCCTCCGCCACGATGTGGTCCCCCCACGAGCGGCCCTCGGACGGCCACTGGGCCGCTCCCAGCCCGAGGAGGCCATCCGCCCGCCCGCCGATGAACGAGAAGGATCGCGAGGTCGCGTCGGCCTCCCAGAACACCGCGTCGAGGCTCTCGACCAGCTCATGGAACCGTTCCAGCTCCGACAGCCGACGCGCGTTTCCCAGAGCGAGCGACGTGATGTCGGCGATCCCGCGAGCCAGCCGCACGTCCTTGTCACCGAAGTGGCCGTCGACCGTCGAGGACACCATCACGAGAGCGCCGAACCCGTCGGGCTCCCAACGCAGGGGGGCGACGAGGGCCTCGCGGGCTTCGTACGTCAGGTAGAACTCGCTGGGGACGGTCTCCGCGGTCTCGCGCTCGATGATGAACGGCTCCGTTTCCGAGACCAGGAGGGGTTCGGCGACCTCCGCGGGGACGTCGCCGATCTCGGCGCGCGGCTTCAGCAAGCCGTCCTCGATCCCCAGGAGCCGCGCGAGCCGGAACCCCCCGGTCTCCCGGTCGCGGACGTAGGCGCCCAGCCCAGCGCACGGCACGAGGGACGGCACCGTCTCGATCGCCTCCTGAAGGATGTCGCCGATCGCGTGCATACTGGTCAGAGCCTGAGACATGCGGAGCAGCGCCGTCGACGCCTCCGCCGCCTCGCGCTCGGCCTGGAACAGCTTCGCGTTCTCGAACGCGACCGCGGCGTGCGAGGCGAGCACCTCGAGCAGCCGCTGATCCTCGGCATCGAACTTTCCGTAGCCCAGGCTCGACAGAACGATGACGCCGATCACCTGGTCGCCGACGAGCATAGGGACGAGCACCATCGACTCGAGGATGTCGTCGGTCCCCCTGATCGTGAGGGCAAAGTCGACCTCGCGGGCGTCGGGTGTGAGGAGCGACTCGCCCGTGGCCGCAACGTGGCCGGTCATCCCTGTGCCCACCCACGTGACCAGGTTCTCGAGGGTCTCCTTCTCGTAGTCGGTGGACAGATCTCCCCGGAAGGCGACCGGCATCAGGGTCTTGGCATCCGGTTGCAGCAGATAGACGCGGCAGTTGTGGTAGTCGATGATCGTCCGGAGCTCGGCGGTGATGGCCTCACCGATCTCCTTCACGTCCCCGAGCGCGTTCAGCTTCGCCGCAAGGCTGTGCAGCATGTTGAGCTGCGCGACAGAACGGATCCGATCGAGGTCGCGACCTCGGATCTCGCCGTTCTCGCTGCTTCTCATCTCGACCACGATCATTCGCCTTCCAACGGCGGCCCGGGCGATTGTCTCTCCGGGATGCTTCTCCTTGACGGTTTCGGTGCGTGAGCTCGGGTGCTTGAACCGAAGCCCTCGGTTGCTAGCCTCGCGATCGTGACCGCGACGTCTTCTCAGGAGAGTTCCTGCCCCGGGCAGCTCGACGAGCGAGCCCGCCAGATCCTGGATTTCGAACGTGAGAGCTGGAAGCTCGGCCTTCCGAAGGAGCGCGCGATCCGCGAGCGATTCGGGTTCTCCCCGGCCAGGTACCACCAGCTCCTGAACCGGGCGCTCGACCTTCCCGAAGCGGTCGCGTACGACCCGATGCTGGTGCGCCGGCTCCGGCGCGTGCGAGAGGCTCGCCGGCGCAAGCGTGCCGCCCGACGCCTCGGCATCCGCATGTAGACCCCGCATCGGAGGCCGGCGGTAGGATGGGGCCGTGAGCCTCGGGATCGGTCGGATCGCGGTCGTCGTCGCCCTCGCCGTCGGGGGCGCGGCCGTCCTTGCCTCGGGGTTCGACACCCCGGCAGCCCCCCCAGTCGTACCCGGCTCGCACGCAAGCTCGTCGCCCTCGACACGTCCCAGTTCCACGCCGACCCCGACGCCACCTCCCCGGAAGACGGGCGTCAAGATCGCCGTCTTCAACGGAACCTCCTCGGCGGGGATCGCGGCCCAAGTCCAGCAGATGCTCCAGCAGCACGGGTACGTTCCGGCTCAGCAGGCGACCAACTCTCCCGTCACGCCGATCAATCACACCGTCATCTACTATCGCAACGATGCCGCCGGCGCCCAGAACCATGCGGATGCGCAGTACATCGCCACCAAGTACTTCAAGGGCGCCCGGGTCGCCGAGTTGGGCCTCAGCTTCACCGACCTGGCGAAGGGGGCGGCCGTGGCGATCGTCCTCGGCCAGGACTACGCCAACTCCGGCGCCTAGCGTCAAGCTTCCCCGGCCTCGGCCGCTGCCCGCTGCACCGCACGCCTCGCGGCGCGGTCGGCCGGGTTCATCGCGACCAACGACTCGATCGTCTCCACCAACGTGTCGGGCACGAACGGCTTCGTGATGAACGCGTCCGCCCCTCCGCGCAGGCAGCGCACACGATCGGTCTCCCGCGCCTTCGCGGTGAGCACGAGAAGGGGAACGTCGGCGGTCGGCCGGTCGATGTCGAGGGTTCGCAGGAGCTCGAAGCCGTCCATCGCCGGAAGCATCAGGTCGATCACGACGGCATCGGGCCGGACCTCGCGCGCGAGGGCGAGCCCACGCTCGCCGTCCGGCGCCTCGAACACCTCGTGTCCGGCGTGCTGGAGGTTCACGCGGCAGAGCAGGAGCACGTCGGGTTCGTCGTCGATCACGAGCACGCGGGCCATCGGGCGATCATCCTCGTTTCGGGGGCTATTTCACTATCAGTCATCGGCCCCACCCGGACCCCCGTTGATACCCAGCTCCGGTGATTCGCGCCTACCGACCTGCGTTGACGTGCACGGATACCGCTCCTACCCTGACACCACGAGGAGGCCCTCCGTGCTCAAGGTTTCCCAGAAGCTCGAATACGCGATGCGCGCGATGATCGAGCTCGCCCACCCCCCCGACGACGGAACTCTCGTGCCGGCCCGCCAGATCGCCGAGCGGCAGCACGTGCCCCTACGATTCCTCGAGCAGCAGCTCGGGGCGCTGTCGAAGGCGGGGTTGGTCCAAAGCTTTCGCGGCGCCGGAGGTGGCTGCCGCCTCTCACGACCGGCCGACGAAATCACGATGGCCGAGATCGCCGATGCCATCGAGGGCCAGATCTATCCGATGTTCTGCCTGGAGCCCTCCGATCACACCTGCTTCCAGGACTCTCGCTGTGGACTGCAAGGCTTCTGGGCCGACGTCGCCCGTGCCGTGCAGGAGGTGTTCCAAACGACGACGGTGGCGGACCTCGCGGCCCGCCACCCACACCCCGCGCCGGGACTCACGCTCATCGCGCCGGAGCAGCTGCTGTCCCGGCTGAGCTGAGCGTTGCCGGGGACGGCTACCCGGCCGCCTCGGCCTTGCTCAGGATCCGTGTCAGTTTCGTCCCGCACACCGGGCACGCGCCCTGTGCGGCCGGGCGCCCGTTCTTGAGCGTCACGATCTGTCCCTCGAACTGGCGCTTCTCGCGGCATTTCATGCAGTACCCCTCGTACATCGCCACCCGCTGCCTCCTTCCCACCTTCCTAGCTTCAAGGCCGCCCCGATATGGGCGGCCTCACGATCGATGGTCCCCTGCCTCACGTTCGGTTGCAAGCATATCGCCGAGGTCCGGCGGACCCCCGGCGGGTGGCCCCGACCTCGGGCTTGCGCATACGATGCCCGGAACGGCGGACGGGGAGAACGGCACGTGAGCGAGACCGGCCAGAGCATCGAGGCGTTGCTGTCGGAACTCCGAGTGTTCGACCCGCCTGCCTCGTTCGTGCAGAGGGCGATCGTGTCCGACCGTTCGATCTACGAACGGGCGGATGCCGACCACGAGGGCTTCTGGGCGGAACAGGCCGAGCGGTTGACCTGGTTCCGCCCGTGGGACACGGTGATGGAGTGGACCCCGCCGTGGGTGAAGTGGTTCACGGGAGGTCGGCTCAACGCCTCGTACAACTGCCTCGACCGTCACGTCGAGGCGGGCGGCGGAGACAAGGTGGCGTACTACTGGGAAGGCGAGCCGGGAGACACCCGCGCGATCACGTATCGGGAGCTGCTCGACGAGACGTGCAGGCTCGCGAACGCGCTGAAGTCGCTGGGGGTCCGCAAGGGCGACCGGGTGGCGATCTATCTGGGCATGATCCCCGAGCTGCCCGTCGCCATGCTCGCATGCGCTCGGATCGGTGCGCCGCATTCCGTCGTGTTCGGCGGGTTCAGCGCCGAGTCGTTGAAGGATCGGATCAACGACGCCGAGGCCAAGGTGCTGATCACCGCCGACGGCGGCTACCGCCGAGGCCAGGTCGTGCCGCTGAAGGCAAGCGCCGACGAGGCGGTCGCCGACTGCCCGTCCATCGAGCGGGTCGTGACCGTTCGTCGAACCGGCGGGGATCACCCGTTCGTGGTCGGCCGGGACCTGTGGTACCACGACCTGGTTGCCGGCCAATCGATCGACTGTCCCCCCGAGGAGATGGACGCGGAGGACTTCCTATATCTGCTGTACACGAGCGGGACGACCGGGAAGCCGAAGGGGATCGCGCACACGACCGGGGGTTACCTGACGCAGGTCGCCGCGACGCACGGGATGATCTTCGACATCCACGACGACGACGTGTACTGGTGCGCCGCCGACATCGGCTGGGTCACGGGACACTCGTACATCGTGTACGGACCGCTGGCCAACCACACGACCGGCATCATCTATGAGGGCGCTCCGGACTGGCCCGACAAGGATCGGCTCTGGTCGATCGCCGAAACCTATCGCGCGACGATCCTGTACACGGCGCCCACCGCGATCCGAGCCTTCATGCGATGGGGAACCGGATTCCCGGAGAAGCACGATCTGTCGGCGCTTCGTCTCCTGGGGTCGGTGGGAGAACCGATCAATCCGGAGGCGTGGATCTGGTACTGGACGCACATCGGCGGCGGGCGGTGCCCCGTCGTCGATACCTGGTGGCAGACGGAGACCGGCTCGATCCTGATCACGCCGCTCCCGGGGATCACGCCGCTGAAGCCCGGCTCCGCCACGCACCCGTTCCCGGGCATCGTGGCCGACGTCGTCGACGAGGGCGGGAACTCGGTCCCCCTGGGCGGAGGCGGATACCTCGTGCTTCGCCGGCCCTGGCCGGCGATCGCGCGCACGATCTGGGGTGACCCCGACCGATATGTACAGACCTACTTCGGGAAGTACGGGCCCGAGGTGTACCTGGCGGGCGACGGTGCGAAGCGAGACGAGGAGGGCTACTTCTGGCTCCTGGGCCGTATCGATGACGTGATGAACGTTGCGGGGCACCGTCTGTCCACGTACGAGATCGAGAGCAGCCTGGTCGACGACCCGAAGGTCGCCGAGGCCGCCGTGGTGTCGAAGCCCGACGACGTCGTCGGCGAGGCGATCGTCGCGTTCGTCACTCTCAAGTCCGGCTTCACGGGTGACGACCGGATGGCCGAGGAGCTGCGCGAGCACGTGGCGCAGATGATCGGGAAGATCGCCCGCCCGCACGCGATCGTCTTCACCGACGACCTGCCGAAGACCCGCTCGGGCAAGATCATGCGCCGACTGCTGCGCGACGTGGCCCGCGGCCATGCCCTCGGCGACGTCACGACGCTCGCCAACGCCGAGATCGTCGAGCAGATCCGCGACATGGCCGAGTCGGGCGCGGCAGAGGAATCGTGAGGCGGCGGCCGCTGCAGGGGGCGCCTGCGGCCTTCGTCGCCCGGCAGCGCGTGGCGCATCTGGCCACGGTCGCGGCGAGCGGTGCGCCCCACGTCGTTCCGGTCTCCACCGTGCTCGACGCGGACCGGGTCATCTTCGCGACCGAAACGGACACGCAGAAGGTCCGAAACCTCCGCGGCGATCCGAACGTCGCGATGTGCTTCGACGAGTACTCGGAGGAGTGGTCGTCTCTCCAACAGGTGGTTGTCTACGGACGCGCGGCGATCGTGGAGTCGGGGCCGGAGTTCCTCAGGGATCGAAATCTCTTATACGAGGCGTACGAGCAGTACGAGGCCGAGGCGCCGATCGACGAAGGTGACTCGGTGATCGTCGAGGTGTCGATCGATCGCGTATCGACGATGGGGCTCTAGCTCGGCGGGCTGAACCACGCCCGACACGCGGTCCGCGCGGACGGCGTCCCTCAGCCCTGGCCGAGGTAGCGGCCGAAGAACGCCATCGTGAGCTCGACGTGTCGGATTTGTTCGTCCACGTCGTTCGCGTGATGGCCGGCCCCGTAGAGGTGGACCTCGACCGGATGATTCCGCGCCCGCAACGCATGAGCGTAGGTCATCACCTGGCCCAGCGGACACCGGCTGTCGCGCTCCCCCGCGATGACGAGCATCGGGGCGGTGACGCGGCCCACGTAGGTCATCGGGTTCCGCTCTCGATAGAGCTCGGGCAGGTCCATAGGCGAGCCGCCGATCATGGCCTCGTCCCACGCGCGAAGCGGCGGGGCCGCTTCGTAATGCGCCGCGACGTAGTCGCCCGTCGGGATTCCGGCCATGACCGCCCGCCAGCGTCCGGGATGCAACCCAGCGTTCAGCATCGCGAGGTAGCCGCCCCAGGACCAGCCCTCGAGGAACACGTTTGCCGGATCGGCCATGCCGGCGTCGATCACGTGGTCGAGCCCTGCGATCAGGTCCTCCGATTCGGGGAACCCGATGTTGCCGTGCAGGGCCTCGCGGAACGCCGTGCCGTAGCCGGTCGAACCGCGGTAGTTGACCATGAGCACGGCGAACCCGTGATCGACGTACGCCTGCGTGGTCGGGTCCCAGCCGTCGGCGTGATGCCACTCCGGTCCGCCATGAACCGAGACGATCGTGGGAAACGGGCCGGAGCCGCTGGGAGCCGCGAAGAAGCCTTCGATCGTCTGCCCGTGTGGATTCGGCCACCGCAGCGCCTTCGAAGGCACGCCCGGCGGGGGCGGTTCACCGAGCGAGATCGCCTCCTCGCCGGCGAGGTTCCGGATTGAAGGAGGCTGGGTGCCGGAGTGCACCAGGGACCAGACGTCCCCCTCGGGACGGATCCCCGCCCGGTCGATCGTCCCGGGAAGATCCATCAGCGTCGTCGTGTCGGCGGCGGCGAGGTCGTACCGCAGCAATCGATGATGCGCCCCGAGCTCGTGCATCAGGAGCAGGGCGTTCCCGTCGGGGAACCACTCGATCGGGATCACGGGGCCCTCGAGCTCCGCGAAGGTCAGGTCGCGCCGCTCCCCGCTCGCCGGATCCCACACGGCCGGTCGTTCGATCCCCGTTCGCTCCTGCACCACCGCCAGCAGCGGCGCCGTCGGCGACCACACGCGAGGCATCAGCTGCAGCCCGGTGTCGGCCAGCTCACCCACGGTGGCCCCGGTCACGACATCCACGACCCGCAGGGCCTGGTGCAGGATGTCCCCGTGGTCGGAGTGGCGGACGCAGACCAGGGAGCCGTCGGCCGACAGGCCACCGGATCCCTGCGGCCACTCGAGCCCGACACCGAGTGGTCGGTTGTGGCGAACGAGGGCGCGGGCCGGCTCGCCGTTGCGCGAGACGAACACGGCGTAATCGTCCTCGGTCGAGAGCCCCACGGCCACGGTGTTCGCGGCCAGGGCCATCCCCATCATCCATCCGTCCGGCAGGCCCGAAAGCAACGGCCTCGGCTCGCCGCCCTCGAACGGCGTCACCATCCACCGCCCGCGCTCGTCTCCGACGGCGTCGAACCACCACACGACACCGGCACCGTCCGGCGTCAGGTGGACCTCTTCCGCGCCTACGCCGCCCGAGGAAGCCTGCCGTCGCTCGCCGGTTGCGAGATCCCAGGCCCACGCGTGGGACGACCCACCCTCGGTGGAGACCACGCCGAGTCGATCGGGGACCGAGGAGACCCATCGCACCTCGGAGATCGTGGGGACGGTGAACCGGCGCTTCCAGGCCGGTTCCACCAACGGAGCTCCTTCCTCGTCCATGCCGGGAGGACCCGGCCGGCCGGCCCGGTCGCCGCGGTTCGCGGACGCAAGCGTAGCGGCGCCCGACCCCCGCGACCGTCCGTGGCCCATCAGGTGCGCGTGCCGGGGGTCGCGGTCAGGCTCGAGCTCGTGGGCCCGATCAGGGGCGACGACCCGTCACCGTCGTCGGGGACCCACGCTTCGAGGATCGTGCCGGTGTCCGGGGCGCTGTGGATCTGCAGCCAGCCGCCGGCGAGCTCCGCACGTTCGCGCATCGCCGCGATCCCCAGGTGCCCCGGCCTGATCTTGTGCTCCTCGTCCAGGACGGTGAACCCCTCGCCGTCGTCGCGAACCAGCAGGTGGAGCCCGCCGTCGCTCGTCTCGACGAGCGCGTCGAGTCGATTCGCGTTCGAGTGCTTCCTCGCGTTCGTGACGGCCTCCTGCACGATCCGATACGCGATCACTCGGGTGTTCGGCGAGGGCTCGATCGTCAGGTGGTCCTCGAACGAGACCACGAACGGTGCCTCCTGCTCCTGGAGGTACATCCGGATCGCCGCCACGAGCCCCTCGCTGTCCAGCACCCGGGGGCGAAGCTCGAAGAGCAGCCGGCGAAGCCGCTTGATGGATTCCTGGATCGTCTCGTCGAGCCTCATGAGCAGCGCGATATGGGCGGGGTCGGTGAGCTCGTCGCGCAGCATCTCCAACCGCATCTCCGAAGCGGTCATGATCTGGATCGAGTCGTCGTGGATGTCGGCCGCGATCCGGGCGCGCTCGTCCTCCTGCGCCCGCACGAGATGCGCGATGAGCTCGCGACGTTCCTCCTGCCCACGGACGAGCTCCTCGAGACCGTGGAGCTCGGTCTCGGCGCGCACTCTCTCGGTGACGTCTCGGACGAACGCCGTGACCAGCACTCCCTCCGACGTCTGGAGGGATGAAAGGCTGATGTCGAGCGGAAACTCGCTTCCATCGGCACGCCGACCCACCAGCTGCAGCCCGTCGCCCATGGGACGCGTGACGGGTTCGGCGAGGTAGTCGCGCCGATGGCCGGTGTGCAACCCGCGGAAGCGCTCGGGCAGGAGCATCTCGACGGGCTCGCCCAGGAGCTGCTCCCGCGCGTAGCCGAACAGCTTCTCGGTCTGGCTGTTCACGAGCACCATGTCGCCGCCCTCGTCGACGATGACGACCCCGTCGGGAGCGGAGTCGAGCAACGCCCGGAACCGTTCCTCGCTGAGGCGAAGGACCTGATCCGCCCCGGCCCGTTCGGTGACGTCGCGGACGAACGCGGTCACGAGCACGCCGTCGGGTGTGCGGATCGACGAAAGGCTGATGTCGACGGGAAACTCGCTGCCGTCGGCCCGCAATCCCGCCAGACGAAGACCGACGCCCATGGGCCGTGTCGTCGGGCTGCGGAGGTATCCGAGCCGATGGCGTTCGTGAGCCTCGCGGAAGCGTGCCGGCATGAGGCTCTCGATCGGCCTGCCCACGAGGACGGCCCTGGGGTGGCCGAACGTCTTCTCCGTCTGGCTGTTCACCAGGACGATGCGTCCCTGCTCGTCGAGGATGACGACGGAGTCGGGCGCGGAGTCGAGAAGCGCCCGGAACCGCTCCTCGTTTCGGCCCAGGGTCTCCTGCGTTCGGCCCAGCTCGCTGATGTCATGGACGAGTTCCTCGATGAGTCCGCTCATCATCTCGACGGAGACGCTCACCTGCTTGCGCTCCGTTCGCCGGACCGCCTCGACGACCTCCACGGCCGGCGCGCCCTTCACGACGTAGCCGCTGGCGCCGGCGAGGAGCATCTCGAGCACAGTGGAACGCTCCTCGTAGGCCGAGAGAGCGACGACGCCGCACCCCGGCGCTGCCGCGAGGATCCCCCGGATCGCCTCGGTGCCGCCGCCTGGCATCCGGACGTCGACGACCGCCACGTCGGGTTGGACCCGTGCCGCGAGCTCGATGGCTTCCTGACCGTCCCGCGCCGTCCCGAGGAACTGCATCATGTCCTGGCCCGACAGCAGATCCTGCAGCACCTGCCGCATCGAGTCGTCGTCGTCCGCGACGATCACTGTCATCGGCGCCCCGGTCACCGGTCGATTTTGGGGCCGGCTCGGCGGCGGTGGTATCCGCCCGTCGGTGGTCGGTCGAACGGGCCTCGCGCGTCGGACGAACCGGGTCGCGGCTCGCCCCGCCCGGGGCTTCCTCGCGCACGCTCGTCCCGCGGGTTTGTCACGCGGTGCCCGTTTCCCGCTACAATCGGTTAGCACTCGGCGTCCCCGAGTGCTAGCAGTCGGATAGCCAGGCTGAGAGGCCACGAGCACAGGAGGAAGGGATGGCTGCGAAGATCATCACCTTCGACGAGGAGGCGCGTCGCGCGCTCGAGCGGGGGATGGACCAGCTTGCCAACGCGGTAAAGATCACCCTCGGCCCCAAGGGCCGCAACGTCGTCCTCGAGAAGAAGTGGGGCGCTCCCACGATCACGAACGACGGTGTCTCGATCGCCAAGGAGATCGAGCTCGACGACCCCCAGGAGAGGATCGGCGCCGAGCTTGTCAAGGAGGTCGCGAAGAAGACGGACGACGTCGCCGGTGACGGCACCACGACCGCCACGGTGCTCGCTCAGTCGATCGTGAAGGAGGGCCTTCGCAACGTCGCCGCCGGCGCCAATCCGATGGCGCTCAAGCGCGGCATCGAGCGCGCCGTCGAGCTGGCGGTCGAGGCCATCAAGAACCAGTCGAAGGAGGTCGAGGCGAAGGACGAGATCGCCCAGGTGGGCGCCATCTCGGCCGCGGACCCCGAGATCGGCGAGAAGATCGCCGACGCCGTCGACAAGGTGGGCAAGGACGGTGTCATCACCGTCGAGGAGTCGAACACGTTCGGCATGGAGCTCGACTTCGTCGAGGGCATGCGGTTCGACAAGGGCTACATCGCTCCGTACTTCATGACGGACCCCGAGCGGATGGAGGCGGTCCTCGAGGAACCGTACGTGCTGATCGCCAACAGCAAGATCAGCGCGGTGAAGGATCTGTTGCCGATCCTGGAAAGGATCATGCAGACCGGCAAGCCCTTGCTGGTGCTGGCCGAGGACGTCGAGGGCGAGGCGCTTGCCACCCTCGTCGTGAACAAGATCCGCGGCACGTTCAAGTCGGCGGCAGTGAAGGCGCCGGGATTCGGCGACCGCCGCAAGGCGATGCTTCAGGACATCGCGATCCTGTCGGGTGGCCAGGTCATCTCGGAGGAGGTCGGGCTAAAGCTCGAGAACGTGACCCTCGACCTGCTCGGAACCGCCCGCAAGGTCGTCATCACGAAGGACGAGACGACGATCATCGAGGGCGGCGGGAAGGAAGCCGACATCTCGGGTCGCATCAACCAGATCAAGGGCGAGATCGAGAAGACTGATTCGGACTACGACCGCGAGAAGCTCCAAGAGCGGCTCGCCAAGCTGTCCGGTGGCGTGGCGGTCATCAAGGTCGGCGCGGCCACCGAGGTCGAGCTGAAGGAGAAGAAGCACCGTATCGAGGACGCCGTCCAGTCGACGAAGGCGGCCGTCGAGGAGGGCATCGTCCCGGGTGGCGGCATCGCGTTGCTGAACGCTCAAGCCGCTCTCGACAAGGTCGACCTGGAGGGCGACGAACTCACGGGCGCGCAGATCGTCCGCCGGGCGCTCGAGGAGCCCCTGAAGCAGATTGCCTTCAACGCGGGTCTCGAGGGGGGCGTCGTGGTGGAGCGCGTGCGTTCGCTCGACAACGGACATGGACTGGACGCGGCGACCAACGAGTACGGCGACATGGTGAAGGCCGGCATCGTCGATCCGACGAAGGTCACGCGCTCGGCGCTGCAGAACGCGGCCTCGATCGCCGCCCTGTTCCTCACCACGGAGGCGATCGTCGCCGAGAAGCCGGAGAAGGAGAAGTCGCCACCGATGCCGGGCGGCGGTGACATGGACTTCTAGGCCGATCCGAGCACGGAGCCGACGGGGCCCCTCGGGGCCCC
>JALYLM010000011.1 GCA_030774235.1 Actinomycetota bacterium | reverse complement strand
TGGACCTTGGCGAAGATGTCGTCCACGTTGGAGTCGATCTCGATCTGGATCCCGTCCAGGTAGTTCGCCCGGTTCTCGACGTTGTCCGACGCGGGGTCGTAGTTCGGGTTGCGAACGAACGTGACGCCCTTGTCCGGGTTGTAGCCCGAGATCGGCTTGATCGAGCTGCACGACGAGATGTCCAGCTTGTCCTGGCCCATGATCATGTACGGGCCCGAGGAGATCACGTCGCGCCCGTAGTCGCCGGCGTTCGTGAAGCACTTGGCGACCTCTTTCGGGAACGCGCCCGTCGCGGGCATCGTCAGCCGATAGAGGAAGTCACCGGTCGGCTGCTCCAGGTGGAACGTGATGTGTGTCGCGTCGGGGATGTCGATCCCGGAGACCGGGTGCAGCGTCTTCTCGCTGCACGTCATGCCCTGGATCACACCGCAGTAGTAGTTGCCGTACAGAGCGCCCAGCGACGCGAGGTTGATGCGTTCGAAGGCGTACTCGATGTCTGCCGACGTCACCACCCGGTCGACGGGCGGACCGAACTTCGCGTTGTCCCTCAGCGTGAAGCTGTAGGTCAGATTGTCCGAAGAGACCTCGGGCAGCCCCGTCGCCAAGTCTGGGACCGGCGTGGTGCCGCCGTTCTGGCCTTCCTTGTGGTTGTACGTCATCAGGCCTCGCAACAACAGCTGGCTGAACAGTCCCCAGGCATTGCCGAGGTACTCACCGGTCGGGTCGAACCCATCGTCGTAGTTGAACGTCGATGTGGCCGTGCGATACGTCCCGCCCTTCTGGGCGCCGCCGCCCGACGGTGAGTTCGTACTGGTGGTGGTGTTGTTCTTGCTACACGCGGCTCCCACGAGCGAGAGCACCGCCACCAGAGATACGGTGGCCATCAGCTTCCGTTTCCTCACGAGTTCCCTCCCTCTCATCGACTGTCTTCACGTTCGTTCTTTGCGCTCGGGTCCTTGCTCGCACCCTCGCCCGGACTCCCCCTTTCGTCCTGTCAGCGTCCCGTCCGCGGGTCGAGGGCGTCGCGCAGCCCGTCGCCGACGAGGTTGAACGACAGCGTCGTGAACACGAGACACAGTCCCGGGAAGAGCAGCATCCACCACGCGAACCGGTAGAGCTGCCCGCTCGTGGCGTCGGAGATCATCCGGCCCCACGACGGTGTGCCCGGCGGGATGCCCACCCCGAGATACGACAGCGATGCCTCGAAGATGATGTTCTGCGGGATCAGCAGCGTGGTGTACACGATGATCGGCGCGACGAGGCTCGGCAGGATCTCGCGGAACATGATGTGGGCCCCGCCGAAGCCGGTGGCGCGTGCCGCCTCCACGAACTCGCGCTCGCGCACCGAGAGCGTCTGGCCGCGCACGATCCTGGTCATGTACGGCCAGCCGAACAGGGCGATGATGAGCGTGATCAGCGGGACCCCGGGTTTCAGGTGTCCTCCGAGGCAGCCCTCAGCCGTCACCCCGCACGCGGCCGAGATCCCGATCGCGAGCAGGAACACCGGCAGCGACAGGACGATGTCGACCAGGCGTGAGATCAGCGTGTCGAGCTTACCGCCGTAGTACCCGGCCATGAGTCCGAGCGCGATGCCGACGACGACCGCGATCGCCGTGCTCGCCATGGCCACCTCCAGCGACGTCCGCGCTCCGTAGAGCGTGCGCACGAAGACGTCGCGGCCGAGCGTGTCGACCCCTCCCCAGTATTGCCCGCCGGGGCCGACGATCGGGATGCTGAAGTCGTTCGTGAGCCCCGTCGTGTCCTCCGGGAAATCGTTCGGGCCTCGGTGTGCGACGAACTTCACGAATGCGGGAGCGAGCACCGCGGCGAGGACGAGCACGATGATGAACGCGGCGCCGACGATCGCGACCCGATCGCGGCGGAAGCGTTTCCAGAAGAGTTGCCAGGGGCTGCGCCCCTCGACACTCTTGACGGCGTCGACGTTATCGGCGACCGGCGGTTCGGTAACGGGCGCAGACGATGTCACCTGACTCATGGCTCAGCCCCCACCCAGCGGCAGACGCGCCGAAGTGTAGGCGACGAACCACGAGCGCACAACCTCACGCACATCGAGTTATACGGGTCGGAGCGACCGGAAAGGATTGCCTCGTGGCGGATCTCTACGAGGCCGTCAGGGCTGCCAGCCGGGGCAGGATCTGCGTCCCTGCGAGCATGCCGAGCGCGCCGTTCGCGCAGGCCGACTCCCCGAATCCCGTCGTTCCGTCGGGCGGGACGTTCCCCCCGCTGACCAGCAACGGCACGGGCTCGGCCGTGTGCGCCATGCGAACGCACGAGGTTGCGTGGTCGGCCGTCACGGCGACGATCGTCCTCGACAGATCCAAGCCCGAGAGGATGGAGGAGAAGAATCCGGCATCGATCGCGGCGATGACGTCGCGCTTGTCCTCGGCGCGGCCGTCGTGGGCAGGGACATCCGGGCCCTTGATGTGCACGTACAGCGCGTCGAAGCCACCCATGGCCTCCAGCGCCAGCCGTGCCCACTCGGCGTATCCCTCGACGGCCGCGTCCATCGGCACATCGAGGTGCAGCCGGGGAGCCGGGACCGGCGACATCCCGAGCATCTTCGCGATGCCCCGCTCCACCGGCATCTCCACGAAGCACCCCCAGGAGAGTCCGAAACGGCTGTGGATGTCCTGCAGCCGGGGGACGTGATCACCGGCGTCCCGCGTGAGGATGAGGTTCCCGGGAAGCTTGCCGAGGGCCCGACGCTTCTCGTTGACCGCGGAGGCGTCGAGGATCTTCGCGCTCTCCTCCACGAATGCGTTCGTCAGGTCGGCGGCGCGGTGAGCGGCGTCGGATCCGTCGAGTGGCTCGCACCGTGCAACGGTGGGTTCGAACGTCTCGAGCGCGACTCCGAGCGACCCTTCCTTCCGGTACGCGGGATCGGTGTTCGTGACCTCCGCCGACAGGGGCCCGTCCGCGGCTCGGATCGTGAGCACGCCTCGGTGCTCGACCGTCGATCTCAACTCGAACGAGGCGCCAGGGAGTTGCAGCTTCTCCTTCACATCGGCCGCGAGGGCGAGCGCCTCATCCGACGTGAGGTCGCGCCCGACGCGCCGATCGATGATCGTCGGCCAGTCGCCGGCGGCGAAGTTCACGCGGTAGGCGAGGTCGCCGTCCGCGAACTGCATGTCGGATCCGATCGCCTCGACGACTCCCCGGCCGGGGTGCTCCTCGCGCGGGTCGTAACCGAGGATCGCGAAGACGGCGATGTCCGATTCGGGCGCGATCCCCTTCCCGACCGTGGTGACGAGGCCCGTGCGGCCGCGCCGCGCGAGGTGGTCGAGCGCGGGCGTCGCGGCCTCCTCGAGCGGCGTCCTGCCGTCGAACTCCGGGATCGGGTCGTCGCCCAGCCCGTCCAGACACACGTACAGGAGCGTGCGCACGACCTGCCTCCTCGGGTCTAGCGGTACTTCACGATCAGGGCGAAGTCCTCCGGGTCCAGGCTCGCGCCCCCCACGAGGGCTCCGTCGATCCCCGGATGGGCCATGAACTCCCGGATGTTGCCCGGCTTCACGCTTCCCCCGTACTGCACGCGTACCTTCACGGCAACCTCGTCGCCGAACCGCTCGGCGAGCGCGGCCCGGATCACCTGCACGACCCCGCCGGCGTCGGCGGGGTCGGAGTTGCGGCCGGTCCCGATCGCCCAGATCGGCTCGTAGGCGATCACCGCGGCGACGGCCTGCTCCGAGGCGACGTCCGCGAACGCGCGCTTCACCTGCTGGGTGACCTTCGACTCGGTTCCGCCGGCGTCGCGCTCTTCCAGCGTCTCGCCGACGCACACGATCGGCGTCATCCCGGCCTTCAGGACCGCCTTCACCTTCTTGTTGACGACGACGTCGTCCTCGCCGAACAGCTGGCGGCGCTCCGAGTGGCCGACGATCACGAACCCCACCTTGAGCGCGACGAGCATCGGCGGCGACACCTCGCCGGTGAAGGCACCGGCGTCCTCCGGGTAGACGTCCTGGGCCCCCAGCCCGTACGGGAGCTTGTCGGAATCCAACAGCGTCTGAACCGAACGGAGCGCCGTGAAGGGTGGGCAGATCACGATCTCCACCCGTTCGGCGTCGCGCGCGTCCACGAGGTAGCTGAGCTTTTGAACCGACTGGATCGCCTCCAGGTGCGTCTTGTTCATCTTCCAGTTGGCGGCGATGATCGGGCGGCGCTCCTCGGCCATGTCAGCGCTCCAGGATCGCGATGCCGGGCAACGATCGCCCCTCGAGGAATTCCAGCGTGGCGCCCCCGCCCGTGGCGAGGTGGTCGAATCCGTCCTCGAGCTCGGCCCTCCTGACCGCTAGCAGGGAGTCTCCCCCGCCCACGACGCTGAACGCGTCCGACCGAGCGATGGCCGTGGCGACGCCTCGCGTGCCCGCGCTGAACGGCTCCAGCTCGAACACGCCCATCGGCCCGTTCCACAGGATCGTCTTCGCGTCGGCGACGAGATCGCCGTAGGCGGCGACCGTCTTCGGGCCGATGTCGAGGCCTCTCAGGCCACGGGGGATCTCGGAGGCGAGCACGGTCCGCGCCTTCGCGTCGAGGGTGGCGTCCGACGCCGCCACGACGTCGATCGGGAGCTCGATCAGCACGCCGCGGTCCTTCGCCTTCGCCTCGGCCGCGCGAACCTCGTCGAATCGATCGCGCTCGACGAGACTCTCCCCGACCTCGCCGCCGCCGGCCGCGATGAGCGTGAACGCCATCGCCCCGCCGATCAGCAGCGCGTCGACGCGATCGATCAGCGCGTCGATCACGCCGAGCTTGTCGGACACCTTCGCACCGCCGAGGATCGCGACGTAGGGTCGATCCGGATCGCGAAGGAGTTTCCCGAGGACCTCGACCTCGCGCTCCATCAGCCGCCCCGCAACCGCCGGCCGGCCGCTCGCCAGCATCAGCTCGGGGAGCGCCGAGACGCTGGCGTGCTCCCGATGCGCGGCCCCGAACGCGTCGTCGACGTAGGCATCGGCGTACTCCGCCAGACGTCCGGCGAACACGACGTCGTTCGCCTCCTCTCCCGGGTCGAACCGCAGGTTGTCGAGTAGCACGAGGGGCACGGCGGGCAGCACCTCGGGCAGGCCCTCGGTCGTCACGACCGGAATCGCGAGCATCTCCGCGAGTCGCTCCCCGACCGGCTCCATCCGGAGATCGCTCCACACCCGGCCCTTCGGGCGCCCGAGGTGCGAGGCGAGCACGAGCGAGGCCCCGCGTTCGAGGAGTTCGCGGATCGTCGGAAGCGTCGCGCGGATCCGCATGTCGTCGGCAACCTCTCCGTCGCTCACGGGGACGTTGAAGTCGACGCGAACGAAGACCGTGCTCCCGGCGACGTCGCCGAGATCATCGAGGGTACGCAGGGTCACCGCGTCACCGCGACGCGATCCGCTCCACCAGATCGATCAGCCGGTTGGAGTAGCCCCACTCGTTGTCGTACCAGCCCATCACCTTCACCAGGTTGCCCATCGCCATCGTGAGGGGCGCGTCGAACGTGCACGATGCGGCGGATCCGACGATGTCGGAGGACACGATCGGAGCCTCCGAGTAGACGAGGAGGCCTCCGGAAAGGGGCCCGGACTCCGACGCGGCCCGGAACGCGTCCTTCACGTCAGCGGCCGTGACGTCGCGAGCGAGCATGGCCGTGAAATCGGTGATCGAGCCGTCGGCGACGGGGACGCGAAGGGACTGACCGTCGAGCCGGCCGTTCATCGCCTGGAGGACCAGGCCGGTCGCGCGCGCCGCCCCGGTCGAGGACGGGATGATGTTGAGCGCGGCCGCCCGCGCCTCGCGGAGGTCCTTCGCGGGACCGTCCACCAGCGCCTGCGTGCCGGTGTAGGCGTGGACGGTGGTCATCAGTCCCCGCTCGACGCCGAAGGCGTCGTCCAGCACCTTCACCATCGGCACGAAGCAGTTCGTGGTGCACGACGCGTTGGAGACCACGCGGTGATGCTCTCGGTCGAAGGTGTCGTCGTTCACGCCGACGACGAAGGTGGCGTCGACGTCCTTGCCGGGCGCGGAGATGATGACGAGCGGCGCGCCGGCTTCCAGATGCTGAGCGGCCGTGTCGCGGCTCGTGAAGAGCCCGGAGCTCTCCACGACGACGTCGACGCCCAGCTCGCCCCAGGGCAGGGCCCTCGGATCGCGCTCGGCGAGGATCCGCAACGTGTCGCCGTCCACCTTGATCCCGTCCCCCACGACCTCGACGTCCCCCTTGTACGTGCCGAGGATCGTGTCGTACTTCAACAGGTGAGCGATCAGCTCGACCGAGATCAGGTCGTTCGCGGCGACGAACTCGACGTCGGCTCCCCGCTCCTTGGCGGCTCGGAAGAAGTTGCGGCCGATCCGGCCGAATCCGTTGACACCGATCTTCACGGTCATCCCGAGTCCCTCCCTGGCGAGCGGTCGAGCTCTCATGGTAGTCACCGGCGGGCGACTCCGGCGGTCAGGGGCGGTCGAGGTCCCGGTGGGTCACCGTGACGGGCAGGCCGTGGTCGCGGAAGTACGCGGCGAGCTCGTCGGACGCGACCACCGAGCGATGGCGCCCGCCGGTGCACCCGATCGCGATCGTCAGGTACGACTTGCCCTCGCTCAGATAGCCGGGCACCGTCACGTCGAGCAGCGCCGTGAGGCGCTCCATGAACGCGCCGTACTGAGGCTGGCCCGTGACGTACTCACGCACCCGCTCGTCGGTGCC
>JALYLM010000010.1 GCA_030774235.1 Actinomycetota bacterium | reverse complement strand
GTCGCCAGCTGCTGCTGCAGGCCTTCGTCTCGGTGGAAGAGGCGGTGCTCGAAGGGGCCAAGCAGCGCCGCCGGCGGCGGTATCTGCTCACCCGGTTCGGGGAGATCCGGTTCTTGAGGTGGCAGACGCGCACCGAAGCCGGATACGGCTGTCCGCTCGACCGTGCCCTGGGGATCTCGCCGAAGGATCAGTGCTCGCCGTGGGTGCGGGCCACGGCCGCCTGGCTCGCCCAGGCCCATCCGTACCGCCAGGCGGCGAGGCTGCTGTCCAAGATGATCGGCCAGAGCGTGGATCACCGCAGGGTCTGGGACTGGGTGCAGGGCTCGGGCCAGCAGGTCAAGGATCGCTACGAGGCACTGCGGCGCTCCTTGTTCCAAGACGGTGAGGCTCCTTCGTATTCGGGTCCTTCACCGAAGATCGTGTCGACCTCTGCGGACGGGACCTTCATCCACTCCCGCGCCGGACCGATCGAGGTGAAGCTCGGCCTTTGGTGGACTGGCGCTCACCTGCAAAGCCCGACGTCGGCTAGGGCCCGGTGGTTGCTCCAAGGCAAGGGCTTCTACGCCTCCACCCAAGACGCGGATACGTTCGGCCAGACCTTCTATGCCCTTGCCGCCGAGCGGGCCGGGATCGCAAAGGCCAAAGACGTGTTCTTCGTCTCCGACGGTGCGGGCTGGCTCGGGGACCTTCCCTCGGACTGGATCGCACCAACGGCGGTGCAGCTCGATCACTTCCACGGCAAGCTCCGGATCTCAGAGGTCGCGAAAGACCCGGAGCGCGCGGCCCGCTGGTGGGCCTGGGTGGCAGAGCACAACCTCGGGGCACTGGGCCGGTCCATCAACTCGCTGGCTTCTCAAGGAAGGATCGATCTCGAGGATGGGCGGAAGCTGCTCGGCTATCTCGCCCGTGGGCAGGCCGCGATCAACACCTATGTCCGCATGCAAGAGGTCCGCCACTCCCCACAGATGGCTCCGCGCGGCTCCGGAGCGATGGAGCATAACGTGGACCTCGTCGTGGCCCGCCGGTTCAAGCGCCAGGGCATGCGCTCGTGGAGCCGCGAAGGCGCGGACAACCTGCTCGCCCTTCGGGTGCTCGCCATGGACCCCGAAGGCTGGCGCGATTGGTGGGGTGAGGCCGCGGACTGACCGGCCGCTGCACGACCCAAAGCGCGGTCGTGCTCGGCGTCCCGGTCGGGAGCGGGAGAAGGGAAAGCCCCGCTCCCCGAACAATTGGCTAACTGTCAGAAGTCAGGCGCTACTCTCACCAGTCGGGCTCGAGGGCGCGGCCGTAGGGATCCTCCAGCCGCTGGGTGTCGTCCTCGGTCGTATATCCGTACGCGATCTCCAGGATCCGGCCGCGCGACTGGCCGCCGCAGCGGATCCGGTGCGTCTCCTCGGCCGGGATCATGAACTCCTCACCCGGCTGCGCCTCGACCACCCGGTTCCCGATCTCGATCGTGAGGCCCGGGTCGAGGACGACCCAGGTCTCGTCGCGCATCCGGTGGTAGTGGACGCTCGTTTCGGCCCCCGGCTCGACCGTGATCACTCGGACCGACGACGGCTGGTTCAGGGCGTACGTGGCAACCTTGCCCCAGGGCTTGTCGATGATCATCGCGAGCCTCCCCCCGGGAGCGAGCCGAGGAGTCCGACCATCTCCAACGCGGCCTCGGCCGCCTCCCACCCCTTATTCCCGTGCGCACCGCCGGCCCGCGCCTCCGCCTGCGCCAGGTCCTCGGTGGCCAGCACCTCGAAGATCACCGGCACGTCGCAGGCCCGCGACACCTCGGCGATCCCCCGCGCGGCCTCGTTGGCCACGAGCTCGAAGTGCGCCGTCTCGCCTCGGATCACGGCGCCGAGACAGATCACGGCGTCGTAGCGCCCGGTCTCGGCGAGACGCTGCACGACGACGGGGATCTCGAACGCGCCGGGGACCCACGCCACGTCGACGTCTTCGTCGGCCACGCCCCGGGTCCGCAGCCCCGCCAGGGCACCCTCGACGAGCTTGCCGGTCACGACCTCGTTGAATCTCGCCGCGACGATCGCGACATGCCGTCCTCCCCCGTCGGATCCGCCGACGTAGGTCGTCACGACGGAACCCCGCGCTCCGGAACGACCTCCGGGACGTCCAGGAGGTGGCCGAGCTTCTCGCGCTTCGTCCGCAGGTACTCGATGTTCTGGGCGGTCGGGACGGTCTGGATCGGGATCCTGCTCTCGATCGCGAGCCCGTACCCCTCCAATCCGGCGCGCTTCTGCGGGTTGTTCGTCAACAGCCGCATCGTTCGAACCCCCAGGTCGACCAGGATCTGTGCCCCGATCCCGTAGTCGCGCTGGTCGGCGGGGAAGCCGAGCTCCAGGTTGGCCTCGACGGTGTCTCGCCCCCGATCCTGCAACTCGTAGGCCCGGAGCTTATGGGTGAGACCGATCGCCCGTCCCTCGTGGCCCCGGATGTACAGGACGACCCCTCGGCCCTCCTCGCCGATCATCTGCAGGGCGCGGTCGAGCTGTCCCCCGCAGTCGCATCGAAGCGACCCGAACACGTCACCGGTCAGGCACTCCGAGTGCACGCGGGTCAGGACGCTCCGACCGTCGCCGATCTCGCCGAGCACCAGCGCGACGTGCGTCCGGCCGTCGATGCGACTCTCGTACGCACAGGAGCGGAACAGGCCGTGCGGCGTCGGGATCGTCGCCTCGGCCACACGATGGACCAGCACCTCGCGCTTGCGACGGTACTCGATCAGGTCGGCGATCGAGATCAGCGTGAGGTCGTGCTCTTCGGCGACCCGGATCAGCTCGGGCAGTCTCGCCATGGAGCCGTCCTCCTTCATCACCTCGCAGATCACCCCCGCCGGGAACATGCCGGCGAGCGTGGCGAGGTCCACCGCGGCCTCGGTGTGCCCGGCCCGACGGAGCACCCCGCCGTCGCGCGCGCGCAGTGGGAAGACGTGGCCGGGCTTCTGGAAGTCCCGGGGGGTCACGGTCGGGTCGGCGATCGCCGCGGCCGTCGCAGCGCGGTCCTTCGCGCTCGTTCCGGTCGTCGTGCCTGGCCGGTAGTCGATCGAGACCGTGAACGCTGCCTCGTGACCGTCCGTCGTCTCCGTCACCATCTGCGGGATGCCGAGCTCGTCGAGTCGCCACGGGGCGCACGGCAGGCACACGATGCCCCTGCCATGCGTCACCATGAAGTTGATCGCCTCCTGCGTTGCGGCCTCAGCCGCGATGATGAAGTCGCCCTCGTTCTCGCGCTCGGCGTCGTCGACGACCAAGATGATCTTGCCGGCGCGGATGTCGGCCACCGCCTCCGGGATCGTGGCGAAGACCGGCCGGCCCGGGTCGTTCCGCTGCTGCTCGCTCATC
Source organism: Actinomycetota bacterium (assembly GCA_030774235.1). GTDB lineage: Bacteria > Actinomycetota > UBA4738 > UBA4738 > HRBIN12 > JALYLM01. The sequence continues at coordinate 16,282 of JALYLM010000010.1, read as the reverse complement.
CGTCCCTTCCTTCCAGGAGGCGTTCCACGTACTTCGCGATGACGTCGACCTCCAGGTTCACGGGGTCGCCGGGGATCGCCGAGCCCAGGGTGGTCACGGCAAGCGTGTGCGGGATGAGCGCGACCGTAACCCCGTCGTCGTGAAGGTCGGCCACGGTGAGGCTGACGCCGTCGACCGCGATCGAGCCTCTCTCCACCACGTACCGATGGAGTGAGGGCGGGACGCGGATCCGTACTCGCGCCCCGCCGCCGCCGTCCTTTTCGATCACGAGCACCTCCCCCTCGGCGTCGACGTGGCCCTGGACGACGTGGCCGCCGAGCCGGGCGGCGAGCGTGACCGGACGCTCCAGGTTCACGGGATCGCCCGGCCCGAGCCGTCGCAGGCTGGTGCGAGCGATCGTCTCCTCGGACAGGTCGAAGGCGAGCGTCTCCCCGTCGTTGGCCACAACCGTCAGGCAGGTCCCGTTCACGGCCATCGACGCGCCGACCGGCGAGTCCGCCGACACCGTGGCGCACGCGACCACCAGACGGTGGTCCATCAGAGCCCGGACCTGGCCCAGCTCCTCAACGATCCCGGTGAACATCGGCCTCCAGCCTGAGGTCGCGACCGATCCGCTCGACGGAGGAGAACTCCAGCTGCAGCGCCTCGGCGATGGGCGCGAATCCCGTGCCCATCACCACGCCGGGAGCCGCGGCGCCCCCGACGAGGATCGGCGCGATGTAGAGCACGACGCGGTCGACCAACCGATCCGCGACGAAGCTCCACGCGAGCGTGGCGCCTCCCTCGAGCACGACGCCCTGCACGTCGCGTTTCCCCAGCGCCTCCAGCAGCGCCACCGGCGAAACCCCACCCGTGTCGGACCGAGGGAGCACCAGCACGTCTGCGCCCGCCGCGATCCACGCGTCGACGCGGTCGTCGGGCGTGAGGTCGGTCGTCGCGACCAGCGTGGGCGCCAATCCGTCGCCCAGCCGGGCGGTCGGCGGCACGCTGCCCGCGGTGTCCATGACCACCCGCAACGGTGGCCGTGCCCCCGCCCACCCGTGCTCCCGGACCGTGAGCGCGGGATCGTCGGCGACCGCGGTCCCCGCCCCCACCACGATGGCGTCGGCCCAGGCTCGCAGGCGCTGGACGTCCGAGCGGGCGTCCTCGCCCGTGATCCATCTCGACGTGCCGTCGCTCGCGGCCGACTTCCCGTCCAGGCTCGCCGCCATCTTCAGCGCGACGAAGGGAAGCCCGGTCGTGACGTGCCGCTCGAAGGCTGCGTTCAGGCGCCGAGCCTCGTTCTCCAGCGGCCCCCTGCGCACGTCGATCCCGCCGGCGCGCAGGGCGGCGAACCCACGGCCCCGGACGACCGGGTTCGGATCTCCCGCAGCGACGACCACGGCGGCGATCCCCGCGTCGATCAGCCCGCGGGTGCACGGACCGGTGCGACCCATGTGATCGCACGGCTCGAGCGTGCAGTAGATCGTGGCGCTGGTGGCGAGATCTCCCGCGTTCGAGAGGGCCATCGCCTCGGCGTGCGGGGTCCCGGGGCCCTCGTGCCAGCCCTCCCCCACCACCTCGCCGGCGCGGACGACGACCGCGCCGACCATCGGGTTCGGAGAGACGCGGCCCCAGCCGCGTTCGGCGAGCTCGAGCGCCCTCCGCATGTGCGCTTCCCGTTCGTCCATGCCACATCCCCTCGGAGGGGCGGCGTGGGGAACGCGGAGCGCTGCGGCCTGGGCCACCGTACGACGCACGGCGGAGCCGTCACGCCCGTCTCCTCCCATCCCGACTTTCACGGTCGGTCCCGGAATCTCACCGGGTCCACCCGCGGCTGGCTGCCGTGGGGTTGCGGACTGTCACCGCCGGTGGGGACTCGCACCCCGCCCCGGAAACAGGCTTCGACGGTAAGTATAGGAGTGTCGCGGCGAGGGGCGCCACCCGGGCGGAGGTCGAGGCGGAGAGACGCTACGGCGCGCGGCGGTCGACCGCGTACGACGACCCGAGCTGCCGCTTGGCGAACTGCTTCATCTCCGTGGCGACGGCGACCGCCTCACCGTAGTGGGCGAACGCGCGCCTCGCGCTGGATGCGATCCCGATCGACATGCCGACCAGCGGGATGTCCTGCAGGATGCCCTTGCGGTCTTCCATCCGAACGAAGCCCCGCTCGAGATCCTCGGGATCGTAGAACTCGGCCCGGGCCTCGTCGAATCGTACGGCGACGCGCTTCGCCACCTGCTCGGCGATCTCGGGGTCGACGACCGCGACGAAGTCGTCGCCGCCGACGTGACCGACGAATCCCTCGGTGCCGTCGAACTCGAGGACCGCGTCCTGGATGATCCGGGCCGTCGACTGGATGAGCCGGTCGCCGCGCACGAACCCCTTCTGGTCGTTATAGGTCTTGAAGTTGTCCAGGTCGCAGTACAGGACCGCGAAGGGGTGAGCCTCACGAACCTGCCGCTCGATCTCCTCTTGGATCCTGATGTTGCCCGGCAGCCCGGTCAGCGGTGAGAGGTTGCGCATCTCCTTCGCGCGACGCAGCGTGCCCTTGACGCGAGCGAGCAGCTCGATCGGATCGAACGGTTTGATGATGTAGTCGTCGGCCCCCGACTGCAGGCCGGTCACCTTGTCGGCCGACAGCGCCTTCGCGGTCAGCATGATGATCGACGTGTTCGCCGTCTGCGGGTTCTTGCGGAGCCGCTGCGCCACCTCGAAGCCGTCGATCCTGGGCATCATCACGTCGAGCAGGACGAGATCGGGCCGCAGCTCGCCGGCCTTCTCCAGGGCCTCCTCCCCGTCGGCGGCGACCGCCACGTCGTAGCCGGCCGACCGCAGGTTCACTTCGACGAACCGCGCGATGTCCGGGTCGTCGTCGACGACGAGGATCGTCTCCGGCATCAGGCGGCCGCCCGTCCAACGATCGCGGCGAGCGCTCCGGCCGCCGCGGCGGGATCTGGCTGGGAGAAGATCCCGGATGCCGACACGAGCACGGTGGCTCCGGCATCGACGGCTCGCTTCGCGTTCTCGATCTTCACGCCGCCGTCGATCTCGAGCGGAACGTCGAGGCCTCGGCGGTCGATCTCGGTGCGCACTGCCTCGAGGCGGGGGTAGATGTCGGGGTTCAGCCGCTGGCCGGACCACCCGGGACTGATGCTCATCAGCATGACGTCGTCGATCTGGTCGAGGTGGGCGTAGACCTCCTCGACGGGCGTCTCCAGGTTGATCGTGAGCCCCACACGCATGCCGGCACCGCGGGCCTTACCGATCGCCGGCCCCGGATCGCCGACCGCCTCCAGGTGGAAGGACACCATGTCGAGCCCGGCCTCGGCCAGCTCGTCGAAGAAGTTCTGGGGCGCATCGACCATGAGGTGCCCGTGGAGGGTGCGCGAGGTCACCGGCCGCAGCGAGGCGACCACGACCGTCCCGAGGGCGATCGGGGGCACGAAATGTCCGTCCATGATGTCGATGTGGATGACTTCGGCATACTGTTCGACCTGCTTGACCTGCTCACCCAGGCGCGAGAGGTCGGCGGCCAGGATCGACGCTGCCAGTGTTCCCACGGCCCGTATCGTACCCGCGACTCACAGCCGCTTTCGGAACCCGGCCACGAACATGCCGTCGCTCCGATGCACGTGCGGCCATAGCCGGAACCGCTCTGCAGACCCGCCCGGGGAGGGGACCTCGGCCGGCTCGAGATCGGGTCGATGCCGAAGGATCGCGTCGGCCGCCGCATCGGTTTCGGCCCTGGGGAAGGTGCAGACGGAGTAGACGAGCCGGCCGCCCGGCATCAAGAGGTCGGCGGCGGTGCTCGCCACGGCCACCTGCAGCCGGGCGAGGCGGCTGAGCTCGTCGGCACGCGGGCGCCACAGGAGCTCGGGGCGCCGCCGCGCGGAACCGATCCCCGAGCACGGCGCGTCGACGAGCACCCGGTCGAACGATCCGCGAAGCGCGGGCCGCGTGGCGTCCTGTGCCACGACCAGCGGGTGCACGCCCAACCGGTGCGCGGACCGCCGGATCAGGGCCGCGCGCTGCGGGCGCAGGTCCGCCGCCACGACGAGCCCCTCCTCGCCCACGAGGCACGCGAGATGGCCGGCCTTTCCGCCGGGGGCGGCGCACACGTCCAGGATCCGCTCGCCCGGCCCGGGATCGAGAGCCCGAACGACGACGGCGGACGCATGGTCTTGCACGGCGAACCATCCTCGGCGGAAGCCGGGCAGCGACGTTGGATCCCCGCGCTCGAGCAGGAGGCAGTTCGGATCCAGGCTCGACGCCGCCGGGGTGTGGCCCGCCGCGGCGAGCGCCCGCCCGAGCTCCTCGACGGTGACGGCGCAGGTGTTCGTCCGAAGGCAGAGGGGGGCGCGCTCTGCGAAGCCGGCGGCGGCCGTCTCCGCATCACCCGCGACGATCCGCCCAAGCTCGCGGATCGCCCACGCGGACATCCCGGTCCGCACGGCGACGTCGTCCTCGCCCCGGCCGGCCGGCCACGGCGGCGGATCCGCCGCCAGCTTGCGCAGGACGGCGTTCGCGAACCCGCGCTCCTTCGGAGGGAGCAGGCCGACCGTCTCGCCGACCGCTGCGTGAGGAGCGACCCCGGCGAACAGCAGTTGATACGCGCCGAGCCGAACCACGCCACGAACGCCCGGCGTCATCCGGCGGACGGGCCGCGATGCCCGCCGGGCGATCGCCCAATCCAGGGCACCGATCCTTCGGATCGTTCCGAACGCCAACTCGGCCGCGAAGGCGCGATCCCGGGCGTCTAGCCCCGAGCGGCTGAGGGCGGCGGGGATCACGATCGTCGAGTACCCCTCCTCGTCGACGACCCGGCGGATGGCTTCGAGCGCGACGGCGCGGGCGCCTGCGCTCGGGGTGGGGCTCATCCGAGAGACTCACCGGACGACAGCCGGGCACCCCGCGCCCAATCGGTGGCCGGCATCCGCTTGCGCCCCGCCGACGCGACATCGAGCAGCCGCACCGCCCCGGAAGAAGTCGCGACCACGACCCCCCCGCCGTCGACCGCCACGATCTCGCCCGGGGCCGTGCCCGCCGCGGCGTCGGCGGCTTCCGCCCGGAAGACCTTCAGCGTGTTCCCGCGCAGGCGGGTCGAGGCCCCCGGATGCGGCGCGAGGGCGCGGACGCGCCGAACGGTCACCTCCGCCGGCTCCTCCCATGTGATCCATCGCTCCTCGGCAGCGAGCTTGGGTGCGAAGGTGGCGAGCGCCGGATCCTGCGGGCGCGGCGTCGCGGCCCCGGCGGCGAGGGAGCGCACGGCGCCGACGAGGAGCTGCCCGCCGACGCGCGCGAGCCGGTCCCCGAGCGTTCCCGAGTCGTCGTCGGGCCGGACCGGCTCCTCCTCGACCGCCAGGATCGGGCCGGTGTCGAGGCCTTCATCCATGAGCATCGCGGTGACGCCGGTGATCTCGTCGCCGGCCAACAGGGTCCTACGAACCGGCGCGGCGCCCCGCCACCGGGGCAGGACCGAGAAGTGCAGGTTCACGGCGCCCAGCGGCGCGATCGCCAAGACCTCGGGCGTCAAGATCTCGCCGTAGGCGACGACGACCAGTACGTCGGGACCCGCCGCCCGGAGGGCGTCCGGGCCGCCACCGCCGCGAACGCCGCTCACCTCCACCAACGGAAGCCCGAGCTCCTCGGCCGACCGCGCGACCGCCGTCCGCCTCGGACGCGAGCCCCGACCCGCGGGCCTCGGGGGGTTCGTCGCGACGAGCCCGACATCCAGCTCCTCGTCCTCGGCGAGGGCCTCGAGCGGCGGCACCGACCAGGGGTCGTTGCCGAGGAACACCACCCGCGCAGTCATGATCGACGAGGACGGTCCCGAGCGGATCCGCGGCGGATCACGCGTCCGCGATGCGGCGGGGGTCCCTCGGCTCGACGATGCCGAGCTCGATCCGCCGGAGCTCGGCCAGCACCTCGCGGCGCCCCACATCGTCCAGCCGGTCGATGAACAACATCCCCTCCAAGTGATCGGTCTCGTGCTGCAGGATCCTGGCGAGCAGGCCCTCGCCCGTGATCTCGAACGGGCCCCCGTCCAGATCCTGCCCGCGGCACGACACCTTCGCTCCCCGGCTGGTCGGGTAGTAGGGGCCCGGGATGGACAGGCATCCCTCCTCGGCGACCTGCTCGCCGTCGGCATCGAAGAGCTCGGGGTTGGCGAGGAACAGCGGGCCGGTCTGACCGTCGTCGAACACGAACAGCCGCTGCGAGACGCCGACCTGCGGGCCGGCGAGACCGACGCCGGGCGCCGCGTACATCGTCTCGATCATGTCGTCGGCGAGCGTGCGCAGGCCCGCGCCAAACTCCGTCACCGGCTTCGCCCGGGTCTTCAGCACGGGGTCGCCGATCGTTCTGATCGGGAGGATCACGGTCGCCGTCGCTCCTCGTCGGTCACAGGTGAGGCTCGGCCTCGACGCGCGCCACCCGGTCACGTGCGGCCAGGTGGCGGATCGCCCGGCCGAACTCGGGCACGCGACCGGGCTCGAGCGCGAGCAAGCATACCGTCTGGTCTCCCGCCGACGAGACGAGCATCGTGGTGGGCTCGAGCCGAGCCAGGTCCTGCTCGAGACCGTGCGGGCCACCGACGCGGAACACCGCCGCGCCCACCGGGAACCCCGCGTCGGCGCGTCGCGCGCGCTCGTCGGCATGGAACCGTTCCGGCTTCCCCTGCACGAGCGACTGGACGGCGGCGTCGTTCGCCCGACTCGCTTGCACGATCGCTCGGCCGTTCGGCCGCGCCCACCCGATCGCCTCCATCCACGTCGTGAGGGCGCGCTCCCTCGCGGACAGGCCGGGACGGCGGTCGGCGAGATCCGCGTCGAGCACCGCCACGAGGTCGAGCCCGCCCGGCCCGAAGTCGCGAACGTCGTCGGGTCCACCGACGACGATCTCGCCCTCCCGCGGGAGCCGTGGCGCGTCGTCGGCGGCGAGTCGGTGCACGGGAACGCTTGCGATACCGGAGGCCCACTCTTCCACGCGCTCTGCTCCCCCCCGGCGGAGCCCGAAGTCGGAGGCCCCGCACGTAGCGCAGCGCCCCGGAGCCTCACACACGACACAGCGGACCGCGCCCTCCTCGGATCGGAGAGCCCCCCCACATGCGGCGCATGCGGCTGGAGCACCGCACGCACGGCAGAAGGCCGCGATCCCGTAGCCGGGAAGAGGCGAGAACAGGAACGCCCGCCGCGCGTCCCGCAACGCACGAACGAGTCGCGGCGCGCGCCCCTCCGGGCCGGGGCGTACGACCTCGACGGGCGGCCAGCGTCTCGCCGCCGGCGTGATCTGGGGCATGTCCATCGCCGCCGCCTCCGACGACGGGCACATCGCCTCGAGGAGGCAGACGGCACCCGAGCGCCGCGCGCGTGCAAGGGCGACGTCGCGCACGTGGTAGTAGGGGGCGCGGTCCTCGCGGTGCGCCGGATGGGACTCGCGCGACACGATCGTCAGCCCGAGGTCGCCGATCGGCGCGAAGACCGCGGAACGGGTCCCGACGACGACATCCACGCACCCCGCACCGATGGCGAGCCACATCCGGTACCGAGCCCGCTTCGACCCACCCAGGAACAGGGCCACCCGTTCCCCGAAGGCCCGTGCGATCGCCGCAGCGGTGGCCGGCACCGGCGTGGCCTCCGGAACGATCACGACCGCCCGCCGCCCCGACGCCAGACACTCCGACACCGCCTCCACCGCCACCGCGACCTCGTCCTCCGGAGCCGGCCGCACAACGAACGCTCCGGACCCGTCCGCCGACCGCAACGCCCCGAGCAGATCAGTGGAGGACCGGTAGTCGGCAAGCACCGACGCCGGAGGGCTGAAAGGGGCGGCGGTGCGAGTGCGCGAGGTGTGGCAAGGCTGGGTCAGCGCGCTCGCGCCGCCGCCCCCACCCCGCCGGGTGGCGGCGTTTTCGGCGGCCCGCGGTTCGTCCACGGCGCGCTCCTCCGAGGCGACGCGCGGCGGCGACAGCCGGGTGAGCACGGCTGCCAACGGCGCGATGTACCGTTCGCTCACCCAGCGTGCGAGCCACAGCATGTCCGGGTCGAAGAAGCGCACCGGGGAGACGGCCTTCTTCACCGACAGCGTTCGCGGGGGAATCTCGTCGGTGGGCCCCAACACCCAACCCCGAACGAGCCGGCCGTGGAACGGGACCTGCACGAGCGACCCGATGCCGGCTTCGAGAGACGCGTCGAGCAGGTAGGTGAAGGGCCGGTCGAGCGAGAGGATCGGGCGGTCGACGCAGACCGCGACGGGGCCCTCCAGGGCGCTATCCGACGGCGCGGCGGAGGTCGTCGACGCGGTCCGTCGCCTCCCAGGAGAACTCTTTGCGACCGAAGTGGCCGTACGCCGCCGTATCGCGATAGATCGGCCGGCTCAGGTCGAGGTCGCGGATGATCGCGGCCGGCCGAAAGTCGAAGATGTCGGGGAGCATCGCCTGAAGGTGCTCGGGGTCGACGTGTGCGGTTCCGAACGTGTCGATCATGAGAGACACCGGGTGCGAGGTTCCGATCGCGTACGCGACCTGGAGCTGGCAGGTGTCGGCCAGCCCCGCCGCCACGATGTTCTTCGCGACGTACCGGGCCATGTACGCGCCGGATCGGTCGACCTTCGTCGGGTCCTTGCCGCTGAAGGCCCCGCCGCCGTGCGGTGCATAACCCCCGTACGTGTCCACGATGATCTTTCTCCCGGTGAGCCCGGTGTCGGCCTTGGGTCCGCCGATCTCGAACCGGCCGGTGGGATTCACCAGGATCCGGACGTGCTGCGCGTCGAGGTCTGCGAACTCGCGGAGGACCGGATCGATGACCTCCGATTCGATATCGGGCGCCAGCAGAGTTTCGACGTCGACCTCCTCGCGATGCTGGGCCGAGATGAGGACGGTCTCCACCCCGACCGGCGCGCCATCCTCGTACCGGATCGAGACCTGGCTCTTGCCGTCGGGCCGCAGATACGGAACGACGCCCGCCTTGCGGACGTCGGCCAGGCGCCTGGAGAGCCGATGGGCCATCGCGATCGGCAGCGGCATGAGCTCCTCGGTCTCACGGCAGGCGAACCCGAACATCATGCCCTGGTCTCCCGCGCCGAGGGTGTCGAGGTCGTCGTGCGAGTGCCCGTCGCGGTGCTCCAGGGAATCCTCGACCCCGCGAGCGATGTCGGGCGACTGTTCCTCGATCGCGGTCATGACGCCGCACGTCTCGCCGTCGAGGCCGAACTTCGCATCCGTGTAGCCGATCTCCGTGATCGTCCTGCGGACGACCGAGGGGATGTCGACGTACCCGGCGGTCGTGATCTCACCCGAGACGAAGACGAGGCCGGTCGTGACGAGCGTCTCGCACGCCACCCGGCTGTTCGGATCCTCGGTCAGCATCGCGTCCAGGATCGCGTCGGAGATCTGGTCGGCGAGCTTGTCGGGGTGGCCTTCGGTCACGGACTCGGACGTAAACAGGTGGCCTCGTCGCATGATGCCGCGAGTCTATCCGGCGCTGCCGACGCCGTCAGTTCCCAACGTCGAGGTCTGTCTCGCAGGTCCTATCCGGCGAGCAGCTCGACCACGCGGTCGCAGATCTCGCTCGCCAGGTCGGGCTTCGTCCAGACGCGCAGTGGTTCGTCTCTTCCATCGGCCGCAAGGATCATCGCGTGGTTGGTATCCGCCCCGAACCCCGTCCCCTCGCGACCTACCTCGTTCACCACGACGAGGTCCAGGCTCTTGTCCCGCAGCTTCCTGCGGCCCTCGGCCTCGAGATCGCCGGTCTCCGCCGCGAAGCCGATCAGGACCGCCTTGCCCTTTCGCTCGCCGAGCTCGCGCACGATGTCCGGAGTCGGCTCGAGCACGAGCTCGGGCGTCCCGTGCTCCTTCTTCAGCTTGGTCTCGGCCGGCTTCTTCGGACGGAAGTCCGCCACCGCCGCCGCCATCACGACCGCATCGGCTCCCGGGTAGGCGGACAGGACCGCGTCGCGCATCTGGTCGGCCGTCGCCACGTGCAGCGCCGTGACGCCCGGCGGGGCGGGAACCGTCCCCGGGCCGAGGATCAGCGTGACGGCGGCGCCGCGCGCCGCGGCCTCGGCGGCGATCGCGACCCCCATCTTTCCGCTGGAGCGGTTGCCGATGAATCGCACCGGGTCGATCGGCTCATGGGTCGGGCCCGCCGTGACGATGACGCTCCGCCCGGTGAGGTCGTGGGGACGCAGCGCGGCCTCGACCGTCACGAGGATCTCCTCGGGATCCGCGAGCCGGCCGAGGCCCTCGTCGCCGTGCGCGAGAGGACCGCTGACCGGGCCGACGAAGCGGACTCCCCGGGCTGCGAGGGCATCCACGTTGCCGCGGGTCGCCGGGTGCTCCCACATCCCCGTGTGCATCGCCGGCGCGATCACGAGCGGGCACGTGGCCTCGAGCAGGGTCGCCGTCAACACGTCGTCGGCGAGGCCGTGCGCAAGCTTCGCGATGAGGTTCGCAGTGGCGGGCGCGACCACCGCGACGTCCGCCGCGCGAGCCAGCCGCACGTGCAGCACCTCGTCGGGACTCTCCCACAGCGATGTGTGAACGGGGTTCGCGGTCAGCGCGGCGAACGTGTCGGGCGAGACGAATCGGGTTGCCGAGCCGGTCATGACGGCGGTGACGTCGGCTCCCTCGGCTCCGAGGAGACGGGCGAGCTGAGCTGCCTTGTACGCCGCGATGCCGCCGGAAACACCGAGGAGGACGCGACGGCCGGCGAGGGCGTGGGGTCCGCTCGCGCTCACCGTGGACTCCTCCCCGCCTCGGCGGGCGCCGGCCGGAGGACGGCCCGTGCCCGGGCTATTCCTCGTCGGGCTCCTCTGTCCGCTCGTAGCCGATCTTGCCTTCGGCGATCTCCTCGAGGGCGATCGAGAGCGGCTTGTTGCTGAGGCCCGTTTCGACGAGAGGGGGCACGTACTCTCCGCGGCCCTCGCCGAGCTGGTTGTAGTAGGAGTTGATCTCGCGGGCGCGTTTGGCCGACAGGATCACCAACGAGTACTTGGAATCCACGGCGGCGAGTAGGTCGTCGATCTTCGGTTCGATCACGGGTGCACCGTCCTTACGGCTCGGAGCGGGATGCCTCGATGATAGCAGCGACCTGCGACGATGCGCGGTCGAGGTCGTCGTTCACCACCACGTGATCGAACCAGCCCGTCTGGGTCAACTCCCATGAGGCGGTCTCGAGACGTCGGGCGATCCGCTCGTCGTCCTCGGTTCCGCGGCCCCGGAGGCGCCGCTCGAGCTCGTCCATCGACGGGGGCGCGAGGAAGATCAAGACGGCGTCCGGAACGCGATCCCGAATCTGCTCGGCCCCCTTGACGTCGATCTCGAGGATCACGTCCCGGCCCGCGGCCAGCTGCTCGTCCACGAACGCCCGAGGCGTTCCCGATCGATGGTCGACGAACGGCGCCCACTCGAGGAGCCGGCCGTCCTCGATCATCCCGGCGAACTCGTCCTCGGAGATGAAGAAGTACTCGCGGCCGTGCCGCTCGTCGGGGCGCGGCGCCCGCGTCTTCACCGAGACGGAGTAGGCGAGCCCGTCCGGGTCCCCGGCGAGGAGCCGCTTCACCACGCTCCCCTTCCCGACCCCGGATGGGCCGGCGATCACGATCAGACGGCCTCGGCGCGGGGCCAAGGTCCGTCGTTACTTCTTGAACTTCTCGAGCAGCTGCTCGCGCTGCTTCGCACCGAGACCGCGGACGCGACGGCTCGCGGAGATGTCGAGCTCTTCCATGATCTTCTGCGCCCGCACCTTCCCGACACCCGGAAGCGACTCGAGCACGTTGGAGACCTTCATCTTGCCAACGGTGTCCTCACCCGACCTGGACAGCACGTCCCTCAGCGACTTCTGACCGGACTTCAGCTCGCCCTTCAGCTCCGCCCGCTTCTTGCGCGCCTCGGCCGCCTTGGCGAGAGCTTGCTGACGCTGTTCAGGGGTAAGGACGGGTAGAGCCATCACGTGCTCCTTTGCGTCTCGCGGGTCACGAACGCCGGGGAGTATACGCACGCGTGCGGAACGGCACAACGAGACCGGACCTGTCTGCCTGCGGTTTCTTGTGATATGCGAGTCCTTCAGCGGATCTCGCGCAGTATGCTCCGCGCGACTCCCACCGGATCCGAGGCGCCGGTGATCGGACGCCCGACCACGAGGTAGTCGGCGCCCTTCTCGACGGCAGCGGCGGGTGTGAGCACGCGCACCTGATCGTCTCCGTTGGACCCCGCGGGCCTGATGCCGGGCACGATGAGACAGAACTCGTCGCCGCACGCGTCGCGCACGTCGCGCACGTCGTCGCCCGACACGACCACCCCCTGCAGGCCCGCCGCCTTCGCCTCGAACGCGAGCGAGGCGGGGCTTGCCAGGTCCTCCCCCGCCTGGGACGACAGGACGGTGACCGCGACGACGAGCGGCGCGACCGTTCCGGACTCCGACGCGCCGCGCTCGGCTCCCGCAAGGGCGGCGCCCATCATGGCCGAGCCGCCAAGCGCGTGGACGTCGAGCATCGAGACGCCGAGCCGCGCGATGTTGGCCGCCGCGCGCTCGACCGTCGTCGGGATGTCGTGCAACTTCGCGTCGACGAAGACGGGACCGCGACGGGCGATCCGGCGAACCGCATCGGGCCCGCATGCCCAGCTGAGCTCCAATCCCACCTTGAGCATGCCCACGTGGGGCGCGAGCTGATCCGCGAGGCGCTCGGCCTCCTCGATCGACGACACGTCGAGGGCGACGATCAGCGGATTGTCCGGCCGCGGGATCACGTGGATGCCTCGGCCCCTTCCCCGGCCTGTTCCCGGTGCGACGCCGGAAGCCGGAGACGCCCCCGGATATCCGCCGGCGAAGCGATACCTTTCGCCTTCAGGAACCGCGCGACGCCTTGCGCGACCGCGACCGGCGCGGCCGGATCGACGAGCGTGGCGGTGCCCACCTGAACCGCCGATGCGCCTGCCAGCATGCATTCGACCGCGTCGTCGCCGGACCGCACGCCGCCGACGGCCACGATCGGGACATCCGGAAGCTCTCGCGACACCTCGAGCACGGCGCGCAAGGTGAGCGGTTTCACGGCCGGACCCGACAGCCACCCCGCGACCGAGCCGAGCGACGGCCGGAGGCGCCGTGCGTCGATGGCGATCGCCGGCGGCGAGCCGCCCAGCGTGAGGCCGTGCACTCCCGCGCGAACCGCCGCCCGCGCGATCTCGACGAGGTCCGGCGCGTGCAACGGGATCTTCGCGAAGACCGGCACGAGCGTCATCCGAGCGACCGCCCCCGCGACCTCGGCCGTTCGGTCGATGTGCGCGCCGAGCTCCGCGCGGCCGAGCTCCTCGTCCGGACCGGAGAGGTTCACCTCGATCGCCGCCACCTCGGGACGACCCTGCAGGAGGCTCGTCATGCGAACGAACTCCTCCAGGCTTCCGCCCCCGATCGAAACGATCACGGTGCATCCCCCTCGCGCGAGCCGCGGGAGCTCGTCTTCGAGGAAGGCGTCGACGCCCGGGTTCTGGCCACCGGTGGCCCATACGACGCCCGACGGCGTCTCGGCGATTCGCGGCGGCGGCGCACCCTTCTCCGGATGCACCGTGATCGTGCGGGACACGATCGCACCGACCTTGCGCAGGTCCACGAGGCCGGCGAACTCCCGTCCCGTGCCCCCGCACCCGGCGGCGATCATCACGGGCGTCGGCAGCACGAGGCCGGCTCCGAGGTCGACGGCGAGCGACCGCTTCACGCCGGCCACGAACGCACCACCGGGAATCCTCCGGGCGGCGTCGGCAGGAGCCTCGGCGCCTCCATGAGCCACCGATCCCACAGGACCCGAGCGGGGTCGAACACGGGCCCGTCGATGCACGCGCGCAGGTTGTCGTAGCCGCTGCCGTCCCGCCGGGCGACGGGAACCACGCAGGTGTGGCAGAGCCCGTAGCCGCACCCCATCGGCTCCTCCACCACCACCTGAGACGGGATCCGGCGTTCGCGGCAGAAGGCCGCGATCCGCTTCAGCGTCGGCACGGGAGCCGCAGCGTAGATGACCTCCGTCTTCGCGCGCTCCACCATCCCCGGCACGACGTCGAGCACGGTCCCTCGTTCGCCGAGCGACTCGTCGCGGGTCACGAACGAGATCGTCTGCGACAGGCGCTTGCCCTCGATCGGCTTGAAGACCCGATCCAGCGTCTCGGCCCCCACGACCATGTCGACACGCCCGCCGCGAGCCAGGAGTTCCTGCGCCAAGAAGTAGATCGTGGCGGCGCCGCGACCCTCGGCGATCAGGAGGCAATTCGTGAGCCGTTTCGGATAGGCGAAGCCCTTGCCGAGCGGGCCGATCAGGTCGAGGAACTCGTGGGGCGATGCGGTGGCGACCCACGCGGTTCCGGGCCCCCCAGGGTCGACGACGAACTCGAGCGTGCCGGCCCATCCGCCTCGCCGCGACGCCTGATGGATCGCGAAGTGCCTGCGCAGGAGAAAGTCTCGACCCTCGGGCATGCGCACGGCGATGAACTGACCGGGCCTCGCCCGCTCGGCGATCTCCGGGGCGACCAGCGTAAGCGACTGATACTCACCCAGCTTGTGGGTCGACAGGATCTCGGCCCGCATCTGCTTCACGCGATCCCCTCCCCCACCGTCCGGGCCACCACCTCGTCGAAGGACAGCCGCGCCTGCGCGGGACCGGCGAGCGCCGCCGCGTGGTGCTCCTGAAGCGAGCGCGGCTGGGTCGGGTGGCGCCGCATCGCCTCGATCCCGCGCACGGCGGCGAAGACCCCGGGGAGCGTCGTGATGCACGGCACCCCGGCCGCGGCCGCGGCCGTGCGGATGAAGTACCCGTCGGTGCGCGGGCCTCGGCCGAACGGCGTATTGATCACCAGGTCGACGCGGCCGCGGCCGATCAGCTCGGCGACGTTGTGCTCGGATTCGCTCACCTTCGCGACGCGAGCGACCGGGATCCCGGCCCGCTGGAGCACGCCCGCGGTGCCACCCGTGGCGAGCAACCGGAATCCCATGTCGGACAGCCGCTTGGCCGGGAAGAGGACCGCGCGCTTGTCGCGGTTCGCGACGCTGACGAACACCGTCCCCGACGCCGGGAGCGCGGCCCCGCTCGCGACGAACGCCTTCGCGAGCGCCCACCCCGGGTCGGCGTCGATGCCCATGACCTCCCCGGTGGACTTCATCTCCGGCCCCAGCACCGTATCGACGCCGGGGAACCTGCCGAACGGAAGCACCGCGGCCTTCACGCTCGTGTAGGGGAGTCGCCGGTAGTGACGCGGGTCGGCCGGCACGAGCCCCTCGGCGGCGAGGTCGGCGAGCCGCCGCCCCGTCAGCACGAGCGTCGCCACGCGCGCGAGCGACACGCCGATCACCTTCGACACGAACGGGACCGTCCGCGACGCCCGTGGATTCGCCTCGAGGACCCAGATCCGCTCGTCCTTCACCGCCAGTTGCAGGTTCAGCAGCCCGACGACGCCCAGGCGCCGGGCCAGTCGTCGCGCGATGCCCTCGATCAGGTCGAGCTCGGCGTCGCTCAAGGTCGCGGGAGGGATCTGACACGACGAGTCGCCGGAATGAACGCCCGCCTCCTCGATGTGCTCCATCACCGCGCCGACGAACACGTCGCCGTCTGGGTCGCAGACCGCGTCGACGTCCACCTCGATCGCGCCTTCGAGGAACCGGTCGATGAGCACGGGATGGTCGGGCGAGGCGTCGGATGCGGACCGCACGAACGTCTCCAGGTCGACCTCGTCGTACACGATCTCCATCGCGCGTCCGCCGAGGACGTACGAGGGACGGACGACGACCGGGTAGCCGATCCGGGTGGCGATGATCCGCGCCTCCGGGAGGGTCCGGGCCTCCCCGTGCGGCGGCGCCGGGATCTCGAGCTCGGCCAGGATGCGAGCGAACTTTCCTCGGTCCTCCGCCAGATCGATCGACTCGGGCCGCGTGCCGAGCACCGGGAACCCCTCCTCCTCCAGCATGGGGGCGAGCTTCAGCGGCGTCTGGCCGCCGAACTGCACGATCACACCGACGGGCTGCTCCGCGCGGCAGACCGCCAGCACGTCCTCGGCCGACAGCGGCTCGAAGTACAACCTGCCGGACGTGTCGTAATCGGTGGAGACGGTCTCGGGGTTGCTGTTCACCATGACCGACTCGAAGCCCGCTTCCTCCAACGCGAAGGCCGCGTGCACGCAGGCATAGTCGAACTCGATCCCTTGACCGATGCGGTTGGGCCCCGCGCCCAGGATCACGACCCGGGGTCGATCGGCGGGCCGAACCTCGCTCTCCTCTTCGTACGTCGAGAAGTGGTACGGCGTGCGCGCGGGGAACTCGCCGCC
>JALYLM010000009.1 GCA_030774235.1 Actinomycetota bacterium | reverse complement strand
GCCTTCTTCGATCGCCACATCATGCCCAGGCACAGGTGCCCCTCGACGATGTCGATCTCGCACGGGCTGATGCGCGGCGAGCCGTCCGATCGAAGCGTGCCGAGCATCACGAGCTCGTCCTTCGCGAAGCGCTCTCGGGCGAGCGACGCGATCTGGGGACAGGCCTGCTCGAACTCGACCCACTTCACGCGTCCTACCGGAACACGGCGAAGTAGCCGGCGACGAGGATCACGATGCCGGCGACGATCGGGGCGATCACCCAGGCCACGCCCAGACGTCCGCGGTAGGGGCCGAGCGTGCCGACCCTCGTCGTCGGCTTCAGCCCCGGCGGCCGGATCTGGATCCTTCTCTTCGCCATCGCTTCGAGTGTAGGCCGGGGCCTGCGGGACCGTTCGCTACACTCCCCGCGATGGCCGAGAAGAAGTTCCGCATCATCGTCGCGAAGCCGGGGCTGGACGGGCACGACCGCGGGGCGAAGGTGGTCGCGCGGGCGTTGCGCGACGCCGGGTTCGAGGTGATCTACACCGGCATCCGGCAGACGCCCGAGCAGATCGCCGAGACCGCGGTCCAGGAGGACGCCGACGCGGTGGGTCTCTCGTGCCACTCCGGCGCCCACATGACTCTCTTCCCCAAGGTCGTGAAGGAGTTGCGCGAACGCGGCGCCACGGACGTGCTCGTCTTCGGCGGCGGCATCGTTCCCACCGGCGACATCCCCCAGCTCGAGGCCGAGGGCATCGAACGGATCTTCACCCCGGGGGCGAACACCGGCGACATCGCCGTCTGGCTGCGCGATCGGCTCGCCTCGAAGACCCCCTGACCGACGAAAGGCTCTGCGTGGATCTGTACGAGCACCAGGGCAAGGACCTGTTCCGGGCCGTCGGGATCCCGACGCCACGAGGGATCGTCGCCTCGACGCCCGAGGAGGCTGCCACGGCCACGCGAGAGCTCGGCGGGTCGTCGGTCGTGAAGGTCCAAGTCCAGGTCGGCGGCCGCGGCAAAGGTGGGGGCGTGGTTCTCGTGGACTCGCCGGATCGGGCCGCGGAGGAAGCCAAACGGATGCTCGCGTCCGACTTCAAGGGACATCGGGTCACCCGTGTCCTGTGCGAGGAGCTGCTGCCGATCTCCCAGGAGTTCTACACGTCCATCGTGCTCGACCGGTCGACCGGGGATTACCTGGCGCTGATGACGTCCGAGGGCGGTGTCGACATCGAGGAGCTCGCGCGCACGCGGCCGGACGCGATCCGACGGGTCCACGTGGACGCGATGCTCGGACTGCGGGCGTACCACGTTCGCGAGCTGACCGGGACGCTGCCGCTGGCAGCGCGCGAAGGGGCCGCGGACGTGCTCCGCAAGATGTTCCAGCTGCTCGACGAGGCCGACGCGACGCTCGTCGAGGTGAACCCGCTCGTCCTGCTGACCGACGGGCGAGTCATGGCGCTCGACGCAAAGGTCACGATCGACGACAACGCGCTCTTCCGCCACGAGGACCTCGAGGCGCTGCACTCGGCGTTCCCGATCGACCCGGTCGAGAAGCGGGCGGAGGACGCCGGCTTGCAGTACGTGAAGCTCGAGGGCGATGTCGGGATCATCGGCAACGGCGCGGGGTTGGTGATGTCGACGCTCGACGTCGTCGCCCAGGCGGGCGCGAAGGCTGCGAACTTCCTCGACATCGGCGGCGGAGCGAGCGCCGACACGATGGCGACCTCGATGGAGGTGATCCTGTCCGACCCGGCCGTGAAGGTGGTGTTCATCAACATCTTCGGGGGGATCACGCGCTGCGACGTCGTCGCCAACGGCGTGCTGGAGGCGCTGAACCGCGTCGAGGCCACGGTGCCGATCGTCGTGCGCCTCGACGGCACGAACGCCGAGGAGGGACGCAGGATCCTGGCCGAGGCGGCGCATCCGAGGATCGTGCCGGCCGCGACCATGCAGGAGGCCGCGCAGCGGGCCGCGGAGCTGGCGCGGGAGGCCGCGTGAGCGTCCTCGTGGACGCCGGCACCAGACTCGTCGTCCAGGGCATCACTGGCAAGGAGGGAACGTTCCACACGCTGCGCAACCGCGCCTACGGCACGAAGGTCGTGGCCGGCGTGACCCCGGGCAAGGGAGGCCAGGACGTCGACGGTATCCCGGTCTTCGACACGGTGGCAGACGCCGTGCGTGAGCAGGACGCGAACGTCTCGATGATCTTCGTGCCCCCGCGGTTCGCCGCCGAAGCGATCCTGGAGGCCGCCGACGCGGGTGTCCGGCTCGTCGTGTGCATCACCGAGGGCATCCCGACGAAGGATATGGCGCGGGCGCATTCCTACCTGATGGGCCGCGACACCGCGCTCGTGGGCCCGAACTGCCCAGGCGTGATCTCCCCCGGAAAGGCGAACGTCGGGATCATCCCCCCGGAGGTCTGCACGCCCGGGCGCGTAGGTTTCGTCAGCCGCTCGGGCACACTCGTCTACCAGATCGTGCACGAGCTCACGCAACGGGGGATCGGGCAGTCGACCTGCGTCGGCATGGGGGGCGACCCCGTGCACGGGCTCGGCTTCATCGAGGCGCTGGCCGAGTTCGAGCGCGATCCCGAGACCGACCTGATGATCCTGACCGGCGAGATCGGCGGCGACGACGAGGAACGCGCGGCCGCGTACGTGGCGGAGTCCGTGACGAAGCCGGTGGTCGCCTACATCGCGGGATTCGAGGCGCCGTCGGGTAAGCGGATGGGCCACGCGGGCGCGATCGTCACCGGGTCCCAGGGAACCGCGGCCGCGAAGGCCGAGGCGCTGGAGGCGCACGGCGTCCGCGTGGCGCGCACGCCGTCGCAGGTCGCCGAGCTCGTCCAGGCCGCCCTGGCGTGAGCGGCGACCCGTCGCCGGTAGCCAGGCGCGTAGTCCTCTTCGCGGTGTGGCAAGGGTTCGTCGCGCTCCTGCTGACCGCCGCGGCGGCAGAGGCGGCGGCGTTCGCCGTCTATCTCGCGGCGGGGCGTCCCTTCCGTGCCTGGTCGTTCGCGAAGATCGGCTGGCTCTACGTGCTCTCGTTCTCGCGCGTGGGCATGGAGGTTCGGCTCTCGCCCGCGGTCTCCGCGGTCCTCGGCGCAGTGGTCGGCGCGCCGGTGTACCGGGTGCACGTGGCGTTCCTTGCGGGAACCGCGCTCGCCGGGTGGTTGGTCTTCCGGGCCGGCCGCGCGGCCGCGGAACGCGAGCAGGCGGCTCCGGGTCGGCGCGCGCTCGTGGGAGCGCTCGTCGCCCCCGGCTACGCGGTGCCGGCGTTCGCGCTCGCGGTCCTCGCGACGATCCGGCTCCCCGATGTCGGCCTCGACTCGGTCCGCCCGGTCGCCTGGCAGGCGCTGGCGTTCCCGCTCGCGATGGCCGCCGTCGCGGGGGTAGCCGGCGGCCTCGCGGCGTCGGGTGACACGATCGAGGCGCGCCCGCCCTGGGGACCTCGCGCCGTCGCATGGGCCAGGGGCGGCTGGCGGATGCTGGTGGCCTCGATCGGGTTCGCACTCGTCGGGCTGTTGCTCCTGGCGGCGGTGCATCCCGCAGACGTGGGGACGTACGTGCGGTGGCATCAGCGATCTGGGCGCACCGGCGGGATCGCGCTGGCGAACGAGGTGCTTGCGCTGCCGAACGCGGGCGCCTGGCTCGTCACGCCGTCGATGGGCGGATGCGACGTCGCGAGCACGCGAGGCGGTGCGACCCGGCTGCTCTGCCCCGACGGCGTCGTGGACCCGTCGGAGTTGACCAGGTTTCGCGTGCAGCGGATCCCGCTGCCGTGGGGCTCGGTCGCGTTTCCCGCGGTTCCGCTCGCCGCGACGATGCTGGGGGGAGCGTGGGCCGCACGGGGCGTCGCATCGCGGCGTGAGCGGCTGCTTCGAGCCACGGGTGCCGGGGTCGCATTCGGGGTGCTCATGGGCGCCGCGGCCCGGCTCGCCGGGATCGCGATCGTGTCGTCGGGCGATCCGGGCTCGGGCATCCGGCTCGGTCCTCGCCCGCTGGCGACGGCCGCCCTGGCGCTGGTGTGGGGGGTGGTCGGCGGAGCGGCGGGCGCGCTGGTACCCGGCGCTCAGGAAGTCGGAGGTGCCCCCGACGGAGGTCCCGACGACCCCGAGGAGCCGGTTCCGCCAAGGCCCACCTCGGTGTAGTTCGTCTCCATCTGGGTGAAGCGGCCCCAGGCGGCGGCCCATCCGGCGTCGTCCCGATCGAACCGCTCCACGGGGGCCGTGGGCGACGTGCGATCCCAGATCCCGAAGAACGAGCGCCCGTAGCCGAGCAGGTACCGGGTTCCCGAGTGCGTGTACTGCACCGCCTCGGTGTCGGAGCCTGCGTGGTCAGGCGCCGCCCAGCCTTCCGTCGACGACGGTTTCGTCGCCGCCCATCCGCCACCCGAGGTCGCCGGCGCCGAGGTCTCGGCTGCCTGGGGAACGGCGACGTGGTTCGGCTCGAGCGCCGCGAACCGCATCCATGCCTGGCGCCAGCCGTCGTCGCTGCGCTGGAAGCGCTCGGCGACTGCCGCCGGCGCCTGCCGATCCCAGATACCGAAGTAGTCGGAGCCGTACCCAAGGACGTAGCGGTAGCCCGAGTGTGTGTATCGGACGGAGGGGTCGACCGCCGGCTGGCCCGAGGGCTGGCCGGAGGGGGGTGTCGACGCCGAGCCGGCTGCCGGAGACGATCCCGGCCCCGACGTGGGCATCGCCCACCCAGAGCTCGTGGTCTCGGCCGGTGTCGAGGGTTGCGACGGCGAGGGGGAAGCGGGAGATGCGGGCCCCGCGTCGGCGTGCGACGTGCCCGTTGGGGGCGGGGTCGTCAGGTCGCTGAAGCAATACCGGCACTTGATGGCCTCGTCCTGGATCTCCTCGGCGCAATATGGGCACTTCTTCACGGCGGTTCCTCCGGTTCGTGGCCCCGTTGCGGGCCGGTGCCGAATAGGCTAGCGGAACCCGCAACAAGGAGCCCTGGGCGCGCGGTTCGGAGCGCCGGAAAGGGCCGTGATAGCGTGGCCGCCTCGATGGACGGTCGGATCGCGGTGTTGGTCTCTGGCTCCGGGACGAACCTACAGACCCTGCTCGACGATCCGGTGATCGGCCCGAGGATCGCGCTGGTGCTCTCCGACCGGCCGGGGATCTCCGCGCTGGAGCGGGCCGAACGTGCCGGCGTCGAAACGGTGATTCTTCAGCTGGGCGACTACCCCGACCGCGACGCCTACTCGGAGGCCGTGCGCGACGCACTGCTCGCCCGCGAGGTCGACGTCGCGGTGAGCGCCGGATACATGCGGATCCTCGGGCGGGCGTTTGCCGACGCGTTCGCCGGCCGCTGGCTGAACGTCCACCCCGCGCTGCTGCCCGCCTTCCCCGGGGCGCACGCCGTCCGGGACGCACTGCAATGGGGCGTGAAGATCACGGGAGTGAGCGTGCACTTCGTCGACGAGCAGGTCGACCACGGCCCCGTGGTGTTTCAGGAGGCGATCGAGGTCTTCCCCGACGACGACTGGGACTCGCTGGAGGCGCGCGTCCACGAGGTCGAGCACCGGCTGCTCCCGCGGGCGGTCCGGGCGTTGGTCGAGGGGCGGCTGAAGGTGGACGGTCGGATCGTGCACGTCCTGGGTGACGAGGATGCCTGACGTCGCCCCGGTCCGCCGGGCGTTGCTCGCCGTCTACGACAAGGAGGGCGTGGTCGAACTCGCCCGGGAGCTCGCCTCGATGGGCGTGGCGCTCGTCTCCAGCGGCGGCACCGCACGGACGCTCCGAGACGCGGGCATCGACGTGACACCGGTCGAGGACGTCACGGGCTTCCCCGAGTTGCTCGACGGGAGGGTGAAGACCCTCCACCCGCGGATCCACGCAGGGTTGCTGGCGGACCGGCGGAAGCAAACGCACGTCGATCAGTTGGCCGACCAGGGGATCGAGCCGTTCGACCTCGTCGTCGTGAACCTGTATCCCTTCCAGGAGACGGTCGCGAGCGGCGCGGGATTCGATGACGTGATCGAGAAGATCGACATCGGCGGGCCCGCGATGGTGCGGGCCGCGGCGAAGAACTTCGAGTCCGTGGGCATCGTCGTGGGGCCCTGGCGGTATGAGAGCGTGCTTGCCGAGCTGCGCGGGCGGGGCGGCCTCACGCGGGAAATGCGAATGTCGCTCGCCGCCGCCGCGTACGCGCACACCGCCGCCTACGACGCCGCCGTGGCCACGTGGTTCGCGCAGCAGCAGGGCGGCGACTCCCTGCCCGGCTACGTCGGGCTCGAGTACGAGAAGGTCGGGGAGCTGCGCTACGGAGAGAACCCGCATCAGCGCGGCGCCCTCTACCGGGAGGCCGCGGGACCGGGCCCGCTCGGCGGCGCGCGTGTGATCCAGGGCAAGGAGATGTCGTTCAACAACTGGCTGGACGTGCACACGGCGTACGAGCTCGCCGCCGCGCTTCCCGAGCTCGCGACCGTGATCGTGAAGCACAACAACCCGTGCGGAGCGGCCGCGCTTGACTCTTGCGCCGAGTCGTACCGTCGTGCGTTCGAGTGCGACACGGTGTCGGCGTTCGGCGGGATCGTCGCGTTCCACGGAGAGTGCGACGCCGCCGCGGTCGAGGCGATGCGCGAGGTATTCACCGAGGTCGTCGTCGCGCCCTCGTTCGGCGGGGACGCTCTCGCAGCCCTCGCCGAGCGGAAGAACCTTCGCGTCGTCGAGGCTCCGCTCCCCGCTGCGAACGGACTAGACGTCCGTCCGATCCCCGGCGGCGCCCTCGTCCAGGACCGCGATCTCCTGAGCGAGACCCGAGCGGAATGGAAGGTCGTCTCCGGCCGAGAGCCGACCGCGCAGGAGTGGGGGGACCTCGCCTTCGCATGGACGGTCTCGTGGCGTGTGAAGTCGAACGCGATCGTCTTCGCCAGGGACGGCGCCACCGTCGGGATCGGGGCAGGCCAGATGTCCAGGGTCGACAGCGCGTGGATCGCGGTGCGCAAGGCGGGGGACAGAGCGGCCGGCGCCTCGATGGCCTCCGACGCCTTCTTCCCCTTCCCCGACGCGGTCGAGGTCGCGGCCGACGCGGGCGTCACAGCGCTGATCCACCCGGGCGGGTCGGTTCGCGACGAGGAGACCCTGGCGGCCGCGGAGGTTCGAGGCATGGCGGTCGTCCTGACCGGCGTTCGCCACTTCCGGCACTAGGGCGGGTCCGGTGCAATCCATCCGGGCCCGAGCGTGGTACTACCTGGTGGAACGCAAGGAGGCATCGTGGATCGAACATCGAAGAGATGGCTCGGCATCGCCGCGGTGGCGCTCGCCCTGGTGCTCCTGGCGACCGCCTGCGGGAAGAAGAGCAACTCGGGCTCGGGCGGCCTCACAGTCTCGATCTCGTCGCCGACCGACGGCGCGTCGGTGTCGGAGCCGTTCACGCTGAAGGTCGACTCGAGCGTGCCGCTGGGCGAGCCGAGCACGGGAGACCATCACGTCCACCTGTGCATCGACGGGGCGAGCTGCGACCAGACCTACAAGCTCGTGTACGCCAACTCGTTCGAGGTGACCGGCTTGTCGGCCGGGAAGCACACGCTCGAGGTGTCGCTGCGGAACGCCGACCACTCGGCCGCCGGCCCCACCGACACGGTCACGATCACCGTGAGTGGCGGCGCCACGGGCTCGCCCACCGCCAGCCCCACCGGTGGCGGGGGCTACAGCTACGGCGGGGGCAGCTACGGTGGCGGTGGAGGCTAGCGGGAGCAGGTTCCTGAACCGGCACCCGAGGCGCGTGCGGCTTTTCCACGCCGCGGTCTACCTCACGACGCTCCCGCTGCTGCTCACCGGATGGTGGCTCCTCCTCGGCGGAGAGGGGAACCCCAGCCCCCTGGCGCGGCTGTTCGGGACCGGCGACACCAGAGTCCACGTGTGGTTCGGCCGCGTGCTCCTGGTCGTGGCGTTGGCGCCGTTGGTCGCGGGGCGCAAGGGGATCATCACGTTCCTCCGCGAGACGCTGCGCGTCGACCGCGGCGACGGCCGCTGGTGGGTGCGATGGCCGGCCGGGTCGCTGACGGGTCGCTTCGGACGCCACGAAGGAAGATTCGATCCAGGTCAGCGACTGGCCAACATCGTTATCGTCGTCGGCCTGCTGGTCCTCACCGGGACGGGGATCGCGCTGACGCTCCTGCACGGAGGACCGGTGTTCGCGCAGCTGGCCCGGATCCACAAGTGGACGACCTACGTCGTCACTCCATTCATCCTCGGACACATGTTGATCGCATTCAGCGTCCTCCCCGGCTACCGTGGCGTCTGGCGGTCGATGCACTTCGGCGGCCGCATCCCCGAAGCCACGGCTCGTCGCGTCTGGCCCGGATGGGCCGAGCGCTCGCCGAGCGCCGAAGCCTCAGCGGTGGGAGCGGATCGACCGTCGGATGCCGGCGAGGGCCGATGAGCGAGCCAAGGGCGGTCAGTTAAGCTGGTGGTCGCGAGGGATGAGAGACCGTTTTGGCTTTGGATAAGCACCTGATCACCCCGGCACAACGGGACCTGTGCGAGCGCATTGGAGTCGAGCCATGCCCTGCGCCCGCGGACCTGAAAGGCCGTTCCGGGAGGTGGCCGACGTGGAGCGGGTAGAAGAAGTTTTGGTTCCTGAGATTGTTGTTCTCCTGCCCAGATATACCACCCAGTAGTGTCGCCTTTCGGAGGGTGACCTCGCGCTGCCCCCTGGGTGGCGCTTCTTACTCGCACTCGCCTCTGAAGACGTATGGGAAGACCGCACGCTTCTCGAGCTCGCCTAGTTCTATGGGCAGGTTGATGTCGCCCGGGTTCGGTGGAGCCTGTTCCTCACGGTAGGATTCGCGCCGTGACGGCCCGGATCCTGGACGGAAGAGCCATCGCGGCGCAGATCCGCTCGGAGGTATCCGAACGGGTCCAGGCGC
>JALYLM010000008.1 GCA_030774235.1 Actinomycetota bacterium | reverse complement strand
GTCACGGCGCTGCAGAAGGCCGACCTGCTGGTCGCGCTCGGGGCTCGGTTCGACGACCGGGTCACGGGCAAGCTCGACGCGTTCGCGCCCGGCGCGACCGTGATCCACGTCGACATCGATCCCGCCGAGATCGGCAAGAACCGCACGGCGGACGTCCCGATCGTGGGCGACTGCAAGGACGTGATCGGCAAGCTCGCCGCGGAGCTGGCCAAGCGCCAGGATGAGGGCGGCGGCGTCCCCGACCGCACGGCGTGGCTGCAGCAGATCGCCGCCTGGCAGAGGGAGTTCCCGTACCGCTACGAGCAGGAGGCCGACGGCCCGCTGAAGCCGCAGTTCTGCGTTGAGCGTCTGTACGCGGCGGCCGGCGGTGACGCGATCGTCGTGGCCGGTGTTGGCCAGCACCAGATGTGGGCGTCGCAGTTCTGGAAGTTCGAGGAACCGCGCCACTGGATCAACTCGGGTGGCCTGGGCACGATGGGCTTCGCCGTGCCGGCGGCGCTCGGCGCGAAGGCGGGACAGCCGACCGAGCGCGTGATCGCGATCGACGGCGACGGCTGCTTCCAGATGACCTGTCAGGAGCTCGCCACCTCGACGACCGAGAAGATCCCGTTCGTCACCGCGATCATCAACAACGGTTACCTCGGGATGGTGCGCCAGTGGCAGGAGCTGTTCTACAACGAGCGCTACTCGCAGGTGCACCTGACGCAGGACACGCCGGATTACGTGAAGCTCGCCGAGGCCTACGGCTGCGTGGGGCTGCGGGCCGAGCGCCCCGAGGAGGTCGACACCGTGATCGAGAAGGCGCTGTCGGTCGACGACCGTGGCGTGGTGATCGACTTCCGGGTCGACCCGCAGGAGATGTGCTTCCCGATGGTCCCGGCCGGCGCCTCGAACGACGACATCATCGTGGGACCGGAGGGGCTGCGGCCGACCGCGGACCCGGCGGAGGCACCCATCGCATGATCCCCTCAAGCAGCGAAGCGATAGGGGACAAGAGATGAGCCTGCACACGCTGTCCGTGCTGGTGGAGGACAAGCCCGGCGTGCTGACGCGGGTGGCGGGGCTGTTCGCCGCGCGCGGGTTCAACATCGACTCGCTCGCGGTCGGGCCGACCGAGGTCGTGGGCCTCTCACGGATGACGATCGTGGTGAACGTCGACCGCAAGCCCCTGGAACAGGTGACGAAGCAGCTGAACAAGCTGATCAACGTGATCAAGATCCTCGAGCACGAGCCCGATGACACGGTCGAGCGCGAGCTCATGCTCGTGAAGGTTCACGCCGAGGGCGAGACCCGCGCGCGTGTGCTGGAGATCTGCGACGTGTTCCGCGTGCGCGTGGCCGACGTCACGCACCGCACGCTCACGATCGAGGCGACGGGCCAGCCCGACAAGATGGTCGCGCTGCTGGAGCTCCTGAAGGACTTCGGCATCGTCGAGCTCGCGCGCACCGGGCGTGTCGCGCTGGGACGGGGCGACAGGGGGATCCGCGAGCGAGCGCTGAGGAGCGCGAGTGCCGCCGGGGCCGAAGACCTCTCCGGCTGGGACGGGGGCGGGGTCTAGGCCCTGCCTGACGACGTCACCTCGCGACAGAGCAACGGAACCACGAAGGCCGGCGACAGGAAGGATCGAACCGATGGCGACGATCTACTACGACAAGGACACCGACCCCTCGATCCTGTCCGCGGACAAGATCGCGGTGCTCGGCTTCGGCAGCCAGGGCCACGCGCACGCGCAGAACCTTCAGGACTCCGGGTTCGACGTCCGGGTCGGGCTGCGCGCGGGATCTCGCTCGCGGACGACCGCGGAGTCGGCGGGCCTTCGCGTTCTCGACACGGCGGACGCGGTCGCGGAGGCCGACGTCGTGATGATCCTGCTCCCCGACACCTCGCACGGCGCGGTGTACCCGACCGAGGTCGCGCCGAACCTGAAGGACGGCGACATGCTGATGTTCGCGCACGGATTCTCGATCCACTTCGGGACCGTGAAGCCGCCCGAGGGCGTGGACGTCACGATGATCGCGCCGAAGGGCCCAGGGCATCTGGTGCGCCGCACCTACCAGGAGGGGAACGGGACGCCGGCGCTCGTCGCGGTGCAGCAGGACGCCACCGGCAAGGCGCTGCAGCGGGCGCTCGCCTACGGGGCCGGGATCGGCGCGGCCAAGGCCGGCATCATCCAGACCACCTTCAAGGAGGAGACCGAGACCGACCTGTTCGGCGAGCAGACGGTCCTGTGCGGCGGGATCTCGGAGTTGATCAAGAGCGGCTTCGAGACGCTGGTCGCCGCGGGTTACCAACCCGAGAT
Source organism: Actinomycetota bacterium (assembly GCA_030774235.1). Taxonomy (GTDB): domain Bacteria; phylum Actinomycetota; class UBA4738; order UBA4738; family HRBIN12; genus JALYLM01. Next base: position 3,186 of record JALYLM010000008.1, on the reverse strand, counting down.
CGCGTACTTCGAGTGCATGCACGAGCTGAAGCTGATCATCGACCTCATCTACGAGGGCGGCCTCTCCTGGATGCGGTACTCCGTAAGTGACACGGCGGAGTGGGGCGACTACCAGAGCGGTCCGCGCGTCATCGACGAGCACACGCGCGAGACGATGCAGCAGGTCCTGGCGGAGATCCAGGACGGCACCTTCGCCGAGCGCTGGATCGCACAGGCCGACGCGGGGTTCCCCGAGTTCCTCCGACTTCGGAGCCAGGCGCGCTCGTCCCAGCTGGAGACGGTGGGTCGGGACCTGCGCCGGATGATGCCCTGGCTGGAATCGGAGAAGAAGGTGGCCCCGGAATGAGCGGCGACGCAGGCGTAGAAGGCGTAGTAGGTCAGGGACGCAACGTCCGGATCTTCGACACGACCCTTCGCGACGGCGAGCAGGCGCCCGGGATCGCGCTCACGCGCGCCGAGAAGGTCGAGATCGCCGAGCAGCTCGCCCGGCTGAACGTCGACATCCTGGAGGCCGGGTTCCCGATCTCGTCGGAGGGCGAGTTCGACGCCGTGAGCGAGATCGCGGCGAGCGTGCGGGGCCCGGTGATCGCGGCGCTCGCGCGCACGACGACAGGCGACATCGAGCGCGCGGCGGCGGCCCTGAAAGCAGCGGATCGCTGGCGGATCCACACGTTCATCTCGACCAGCGACATCCAGATGACCGCGATGCTGAGGATGTCGCACGACCAGGTGCTCGACGCCATCCGGGAGAACGTGAAGCTCGCCGTCAGCTACACGGACGACGTCGAGTTCAGCGCGCAGGACGCCACGCGCACCGAGCTCGACTTCCTGCTCGAGTGCTTCCGGGTCGCGGTGGGCGCCGGGGCGACGACGATCAACGTGCCCGACACGGTCGGCTACGCGACCCCGACGGAGTTCGGCGAGCTCGTCCGGATCGTGCGCGACGCGACACCCGATCGCGTCGTGATCTCGACGCACTGCCACAACGACCTGGGGCTGGCGGTCGCGAACTCGCTGGCCGGCATCGAGAACGGCGCCGGGCAAGTCGAGGTCGCGGTGAACGGCATCGGCGAGCGGGCGGGGAACTGCTCGCTCGAGGAGATCGCGATGATCGTGCGCACCCGCGGCGAGCACCTCGGCGTCGGCCACAACCTGAACCTGAAGGAGGTCACCCGGACCTCGCGCCTGGTGAGCATGACGACCGGGTACCCGGTCCAACCGAACAAGGCGGTCGTGGGCTCCAGCGCGTTCGCCCACGAGAGCGGGATCCACCAGCACGGCGTGCTCTCCAACCGGGCGACCTACGAGATCATGGACCCGGTCGAGATCGGCCTGGAGGGCAACCGGCTGGTGCTGGGCAAGCACTCCGGGCGCCACGCCTTCGTCGACGCGCTGTCGAAGATCGGCATCACGCTCGACGACGACCAGCTGAACCGGACGTTCGCTCGGTTCAAGGACCTGGCCGATCGCAAGATCTCGCTCACCGACCAGGACCTGGAGGCGATCGTCTCCGAGGAGGTCGGCGCCGGGAAGGAGGACGTTCTCGTCCTCGAGGCCGTTCAGGTGGCCGGGGGTACGCACCTGGCGCCGACGGCGACCGTCCGCCTGCGACGCGGCGACGACGTGATCGAGGAGTCGGCGATGGGCGACGGCATGATCGACGCCGCGTGCGGGGCGATCCAGCGGGCCGCCGGCGTGGAGGCCCGCCTGATCACGTTCAACGTGTTCAGCGTGACGGGCGGAAGCGATGCGCTCGGCGACGTCGTCGTCCAGCTCGAGGTCGAGGGGCGCCGCGTGACCGGACGCGGCGTGGCCACCGACGTGGTCGAGGCCTCCGCGCGGGCCTACCTCGCCGCGATCAACCGCGCGCTCCAGGTGGGGGCGAAGGAGATCTCGGCGTGAGCACGTACCGGCTCGGGGTGATCCGCGGCGACGGCACGGGGCCCGAGGTCGTCGGCGAGGCGCTCAAGGTGCTCGACTCCGTCCGCGACGGGTTCGACGTTCGGCTGGTCGAGTTCGACCTGGGGGCCGATCGGTTCCTGCGGACCGGCGGCGTGCTACCCGATGCCGAGCTCGACGGCCTGCGGGGCTGCGACGCGATCCTCCTGGGGGCGGTCGGCGATCCCCGCGTGAAGCCGGGGATCCTGGAGCGCGATCTGTTGCTGAAGATCCGGTTCGAGCTCGACCAGTACGTGAACCTTCGCCCGGTGATCCGCTACCCGGGCGTTCCGACGCTCGTCCCGTCCCACGCCGAGTCCGACGTGGACTTCGTGGTCGTGCGCGAGAACACCGAGGGGCTGTACGTCGGGGCCGGCGGTGCGTTCCGGAAGGGAACGCCACAGGAGGTGGCGATCCAGGCCAGCGTGAACAGCCGGTTCGGAACGGAGCGGATCGTGCGGTACGCGTTCGCCGAGGCCCGCAAGCCCGGCCGTCGCAGCCACGTGACCCTGGTGCACAAGACGAACGTGCTGAACTACGCGGGCGACCTGTGGGCGCGCGTGTTCGCCGAGATCGCCGCGGAGAACGCGGACGTCGAGACCGCCTACTGCCACGTCGACGCCGCGTGCATCTACTTCCTGGACGACCCGCGCCGGTTCGACGTGATCGTCACCGACAACATGTTCGGCGACATCATCACGGACCTGGGGGCGATGATCCAGGGCGGGATGGGCGTCGCGGCCGGCGGCAACATCAACCCCGACGGCGTGAGCATGTTCGAGCCGATCGGCGGCACCGCTCCAGACCACACCGGCAAGGGAACGATCAATCCCCTCGCGGCGATCGGAGCGCTGGAGATGCTGCTCCGCCAGCTTGGCGAGGCCGACGCCGCCGAGCGCGTCGACCGCGGCATCCGAGCGGCGACCGGGAAGATGACCTCGATGCGCGCCGGCGAGATGGGGTACTCCACGAGCGAGGTCGGCGACCTGGTCGTCGAGGGCGCGACGGCGTGAGCCAGGGGTCCGGGGTGCCCGCGGCGTCGTCGGTCGAGCTCTACGACACGACGCTGCGCGACGGCGCCCAGCGGGCGGACCTGTCCTACACGATCGAGGATCGTCTGCGGATCCTGCACAAGCTCGACGCGTTCGGGTTCCCCTACATCGAGGGTGGCTGGCCCGGCGCGAACCCACGCGACACCGAGTTCTTCCGGCTCGCGACGAAGGAGACGTTGAAGCGCGCGCAGCTGAC
>JALYLM010000007.1 GCA_030774235.1 Actinomycetota bacterium | reverse complement strand
CTCCTTCGATTCGAACATTCGCCCGACGGAGAGGAGTGGACCTGGGCGCTCGAGTTCCGTGGCTCCAGACAGATGCGACGATGAACGCCCCGGGCGGAGACGACAGGATTCGAACCTGTGAGGGAGCTCAACACCCCCTAACCGCTTAGCAGGCGGCTGCTTTCGGCCACTCAGCCACGTCTCCGCCCGAGATTGTAGGCAACGCCCGTCGACGCGGCGAGGCGCGGGATCCGACGGGTAGGGTTCGGGCGATGCCGGACGTGGCGATCGTCGGCGGGGGGATCATCGGGGCCGCGTGCGCCCACGAGCTGTCCCTGCGCGGCCTGTCGGTCACGCTGATCGAGCGCGACGAGCTGGCGGCGGGCGCGAGCGGGCGCAACCAGGGCTGGTTCCTGCTTTCCGCCGATCCGCCCTGTGCGCCGATGAGCCGGTCGAGCCTGGCCACGTATCTCGAGATCGTGGAGACCTCGCCGGTGCCGGTGCTCTTCGATCGCGAGCCGATCGGACACCTGTTGCTGGCGACCGACGAGGACGGCGCCCGCATCGCCCGGGAGAAGGCGGCGGGCTGGGCCGCCACGGGCGTGCATGCCGAGCGGCTCGACGCCGCGGCGCTCCGTGAGGCCGAACCCTCGCTCGGCCCGGACCTCGTCGAAGCCTGGCGCCTCGACCACGGCCGCAGGATCGACCCAGGGGCGCTGACCGTGGCGCTCGCGCTACGGGCGAAGGAGCTCGGCGCCGACGTCCGGCCTCACACGACCGCCCGCGCCCTCATCACCGTGGGGGATCGGGTCACCGGGATCGTCGTCGACGACGGGGTGATCGCGGCCGGCACCGTGATCCTGGCCGCCGGACCGTGGTCGACGTCCTTCGTTCGTCCCCTCGGCGTGGAGCTGCCGATCACCGGGTCGCGCGGGTGGATCGTCGAGCTCGCGGCTCCGCCGGGCCTCCTGCGGCACCTGATCGAAGAGGAACGCGAGGACTGGGGCGACGACGTCGTGCCGACCGCGTCGGATCTGGCCTCGTCGCCGCCCCGCGACCCCGCCGTCTCGGCCCTGCTGCACATGGCCCACGACGGGGCCGTGGTCTGCGGGGCGTCCCACCACCCGGCGCTCCGGGCCGAACCCGAGGACACCGGCGCTCCGGCTCGGATCGCGGAGCGCGCGCTCCGATTGGTCCCCTCGCTTGCGGGCGCTCCGATTCGGGGCATCCGGTGGGGCATCCGCCCCATGTCACCCGACGGCCGCCCGCTCGTGGGCTGGATCCGCGACGGACTATTCGTGGCCTCCGGCCACGGACCGGAGGGGGTGCTGCTGGGAGGTGGAACGGCCGCGCTGGTGGGCGCGATGATCCGCCGGGACGAGGTGCCGTTCGACCCCGAACCGTTCGACCCGCAGCGGTTCGGCTAGAGCCCTCGGGCGCACATGGCGCGGTCACCGTCCGCGATGGTGCCGCTAGAATCCATCGAACCTGCCCATGGCCGTCCTCACCCTCGGGATCTCGTACCGCCGCGCCTCCATCGATCTGCTGGAGCGGCTCGCCTTCACCGACGACGACCTGACGAAGGCCTACCGCCACGCCTCGGACCTCGACGCTCTCGGGGAGACGGTGATCCTGTCGACGTGCAACCGGGTCGAGGTCTACGCGAGCACGCCGAGCTATCACGCCGGCTTCCTCGCGCTGAAGCGGCTCCTCACCGAGACGAGGGGCATCGCGGCCGACGAGCTGGCCGAGCCCCTGTACTCGCATTGGGAGCGAGACGCGGCCGAGCATCTGTTCGGGGTCGCCGCCGGGCTCGACTCCATGGTTCTCGGCGAGACCCAGATCCACGCACAGGTGCGGGAGGCATTGCGCCGTGCGGAGGGAGAGGAAGCGGCGGGACCGTCGCTGACCGGGCTCTTCCATGCCGCCACGCGCGCCGGGCGTCGGGTTCGCCAGGAGACGTGGCTGGGAGCTGCACCCGACGCGTTCGTGGCGCTCGGCACCGACGTCGCGCGCGACGCTCTCGGTGGTCTGGCCGGGCGCGACGCCGTCGTGATCGGGGCAGGCCAGATGGCCTCGCTCGCCGTCGCGCACCTGCGGCGGGAGGGCATCGGCCCCGTCCGGATCCTCAATCGGTCCCTCGAGCACGCGCGGACGCTCGCCGAGCGGACGAATGCGGAACACGGCGACCTCGACGCGCTGCCCGATGCCCTGCGCCACGCCGACCTCGTGATGTGTGCCACCGGGGCGGCCGGAGTCGTCATCCGTGAGGACGTCGTGCGCGACGCGAGTGTCGCGCGCGCCGGCCGGCCGATCGTGCTGCTCGATCTGGCGGTCCCTCGCGACGTCGAGCCGTCGGCCGGGACGATCGAGGGCGTCCGCTTGATCGACGTTGCGGCGCTGCGCGAGCGTCTCGCCAATGTCGACGAGGAGACGGCCGCGAACATCGCGCTCGCGAACCAGATCGTGACCGAGGAGGTCGGCAGGTACGTCGTGCGGCGCCGGGCCGACGCTCTGGCACCGCTGATCCGAGCGCTGCGCCGTCGCGGCGACGAGATCATGAGCGCCGAGCTCCAGCGGCATGCCTCGAGGTTGACCCGATTGACCCTCGACGAGCGCGCGGCGGTCGAGGCACTGGCTCGCGGCATCGTCGCCAAGCTCCTGCACGATCCGATCGTCGGGCTCAAGGAGCGCGGGGAGCCCGAGACGCAGAAGCTGTACGCGAGGGTGCTGGCCGAGTTGCTCGGCCTCGACCCCGATCCCTCGTGACCCGGCTTCGGATCGGCACGCGCCGGTCTCCGCTCGCCATCGCCCAGGCCGACGAGGTGCGAGCCCTGCTGCTGGGCTTCGGCGTCGAGACGCAGCTGGTCCCCATGACGACGTCGGGCGACGAAGGCGCCTCGGCTTCGGCGGGTGCCCCCCAGGGCCTGAAGGGCCTGTGGATCGACACGATCCTCGAGGCCCTCGAGCGCGAGGTCATCGACCTCGCCGTGCATTCGGCGAAGGACCTGCCCGCGGAGGGGGGCGACGGGTTCGTCATCGCCGCCGTACCGGAGCGCCTCGACGCCTCCGACGTCCTCGTCACCCGAGAACCCACGCTCCCGGCCGCGGCGACGATCGGCACCTCGAGCCTGCGACGCCGGGCCCAGCTGCTCGCGGTCGACCCGTCGCGCACCGTGGTCGAACTGCGCGGCAACGTCGACACCCGGTTGCGAAGGGTCGCTGACGGCGATGTCGACGCGGCCGTCCTGGCGGCGGCCGGGCTTGCGCGCCTCGGGGTCACACCCGAACACGCCCGCCGGCTCGGCATCGACGAGATGGTGCCGGCTCCCGGTCAGGGATGCCTGGCTCTGCAGGCGCGGGACGACGACGAGGAGACGATCGCCGTGCTGGCGGCGGTCGACCACGTTCCCAGCCACGTCGCGTTGGACGCGGAACGATCGTTGGTGTGGCGGCTGGGCGGCGGCTGCTCCCTTCCGCTCGGCGCACACGCGATCGTCGACGGAACGGGGCGGGTCGCCATGGTCGCCCTGGCCGGCTCCGCCGACGGCACGCGGACCGCCCGTGCATCCGTCGAGGGCGAGACCGCGCATGATGCCGCGTCGCGGGCCGCGAAGGCCCTCATCGCGGAGGGTGCCGAGGCGATCCTCGCCGAGGCGAGCCGGGCGTGACGGCCGCCCGAGCGCCCCGCTCTCTTGCGGACCGGCTGGTACTCGTGACGCGTCCGGCGGATCAATCGGCCGGGCTCGTCGCACTGCTGAGGAGGCGGGGCGCGACCGCGATCGTCGCCCCCGCGATCGAGATCGCCCCGGCGCGGAGCGCGGAGCTCACCCGAGCACTCGGTCAACTGGCGGCCGGCGAGTTCGACTGGATGTCCCTCACGAGCCGGGCGACCGTCGACATGCTGGCGCGACGGCTGCACTCCCCGGCCGACGTCAGAGCGAGGGTCGCGACGATCGGGGACGGCACGGCTGCGGCATTCCGTCGATGGTCACACCGTCCTCCCGACCTGCAACCCTCGACGTTCACGACCGCCGCGCTGGCTCGCGCCTTCCCGCGGGGACGGGGTCGCGTGCTGTGCCTGCGCGCCGACATCGCGCCCGAAGGGTTCGAGGCCGCGCTCGCCGCGAAGGGATGGACGCCGACGCGGGTCGACGCCTACCGCACGCGCATGCCCCGGACGCTCCCGCCAGAAGCTCGCGCCGCGCTGAAGGAAGGCCGGGTTGACGCCATCACGTTCACGAGCGCCTCGACCGTGCGAGGGTTCGTCGGCGCGCTGGGGGTGGTGCGCGGGTCGCCGAAGGTCGTCTGCATCGGACCGGTCACGTCCAGGGAGGCACGCGCTCGGGGCCTGCGGGTGGCTGCCGTCGCCACGCCGCACACGATCGAGGGCCTCATGGACGCGCTCGAGCGCGCGCTCGGTCGTTGGAACCGAGCTCGATCGGATAGCTAGACTCGGCGCGGAGGCGGTCGGTGCGCATCCTCGTCGTCGAAGACTCCGCGAAGATGTCGGCGCTCTTGCGCAAGGGGTTGGAGCGCGAGGGCTACGTCGTCGACGTCGTGAACAACGGAACGGACGCGGTGTGGATCGCGAGCGAGAGCGATTACGACGCGATCGTGTTGGACGTCATCCTCGATGAGAGCGGCCCTCTTGCCGACGGGTTCGAGGTGTGCCGGATGTTGCGGCAGAACGGCTGCTGGGCACCGGTCCTGATGGTGACGGCACGCGACGCCATCGAGGATCGGGTGAGCGGGCTCGATGCGGGCGCCGACGACTACCTGCCCAAGCCCTTCTCCTTCGAGGAACTCGTCGCCAGGCTACGGGCGTTGATGCGCCGAGGCGCGCCGGAGCGACCCGCCGTGCTGAGCGTCGACGACCTTCGGCTCGATCCGGCCGCCCACGAGGTACATCGCGGCGACCACAGCATCGAACTCACCCGGACCGAGTTCGCGCTCATGGAATACCTCATGCGCAACGACGGGCGGGCGCTCACCCGCGCCGAGCTCGTCCAGCACGTCTGGGATGAGGCCTATGACGGCGACCTGCGAATCGTGAACGTCTACGTAAAGGCGCTGCGCGACAAGGTCGATCGCCCGTTCGGCCGCTCGTCCGTCGAGACCGTGAGGGGTGTCGGCTATCGGATCCGGGATGCGCATGTCTAGGCTCGCGATCAGGCAGCGACTCACGCTCGCGTTCGTCGTCGGGCTCGCGGTCATCCTGGCCGGGCTGAGCTGGTTCGTGTACGTGCGGACGAGCAACAACCTCCTCGAGGCGGTCGACGCGGGGCTGCGGTCGAGGGCCGAAGTGCTCGCGGCCGACGTGCGGGCGCACGGGACCGCGCTTCCGAAGGTCGAGCCGACCTTGCTGGAAAGCGACGAGGACGTCGCGCAGGTCACCGACGGCTCGGGACGGCTCCTCGTCTCCAGTCACATCGTCGCATCGAGCCCCATCGTTCGCGCGCGCGACATCGGCGCGCTCACCCACCCGTCCATGTTCGACGAGCGCGTGGCACACATCGACAACGTCACGCGAGTGCTCGCCGTTCCGGTCTCGACGTCGGGCGGTCGATACGTCGTGCTCGTCGGGGCGTCGCTGCAGGATCGGCGGGACCAGGTCCTGCAGCTGGCCGCCACGCTCTCCATCGCCGGCGCGGCACTCCTCTTGCTGGCGGGGTTCAGCGCCTGGTGGCTGGTCGGCGCCGCCCTTGCCCCGGTCGAGCGGTTGAGGCGACAGGCGGCGACGATCTCGGCCGCGGATCCGTCGGCTCGACTCAGCGAGTCCTCGGGACGGGATGAGATCGCGCGGCTGGGTCGGACCCTCAACGGCATGCTCGGCCGCATCGACGACGCCGTCGCTCGCGAGCGGCAGCTCATCGACCGGGCGAGCCACGAGTTGCGGACTCCGCTCGCCGTTCAACGGATGGACCTCGAGCTCGCGCTCGCGGGCCCGCAGACGGTCGAGGAACTGGCGTCGGCGATCCTCAGTGCCTCGGACGAGAACGCCCACCTCACGAGACTCGCCGACGATCTGCTCGTGCTTTCCCGATCTCGGGACGGACGGCTTCCGATCCACCGGCAGGAGGTCGAGCTCTCCGCGCTGCTGGGCGACGCCGTCCGGCGAAACGAGTCGCGCGCCCGCGCAGCGGGAGTTCGGCTCACCTCGACGTCCGAGGAGGGCGTCGCTCGCCTCGATCCCGTCTGGATCCGCCAGGCGCTCGACGACCTCGTCGACAACGCCGTGCGTGCAACGCCCGAACGAGGACACGTGACCCTCTCGGGGCGGATCGAGGACGGTCGGGTGCAGATCACGGTCGAGGACTCGGGTGGCGGGTTCAGCACGTCGTTCCTCCCCCACGCCTTCGAGCCGTTCACGAGGGACCGTGAGCGGGGCGAGGAGGTCGCGGGGGCCGGGCTTGGGCTCGCCATGGTTCGCGCGATCGCGGAGGCCCACGACGGGACGGCCGTGGCCGAGAACATCGAGGGCGGCGCGCGTGTCGCGGTGATCATGCGTGATGAGAAGGAGGCGGCCGGCGTCGAGGCACCTAGTCCCGCCACCCGCGCATAGAATGAGCGCCTTATGGCCTTCCCGCAGCAACGTCCTCGGCGCATGCGCCGCACGGCGGCGCTCCGAGCGCTGATCCACGAGACCGATCTCGCGCCGCGCCGGCTGATCGCACCCCTGTTCGTCAAGGAAGGCATCGCCGAGCCGATCGACATCCCGTCGATGCCGGGCCATCGGCAGCACACGCTGGAGTCGCTCCGCAAGGAGGCGGTCGACATCGCATCGCGCGGGATCGTCGGATTCATGCTGTTCGGGGTTCCCGATCGCAAGGACGCCGAGGGCTCCGAGGCGTGGAACCCCGATGGCATCGGGCAGCGCGGCATCGCGGCGCTCCGCGAGGAGCTCGACGACGACCACGTCGTGATGAGCGATCTCTGCCTCGACGAGTACACGGACCACGGGCACTGCGGCGTCCTGGACGCCGGCGGCGCCGTCGACAACGACGCCACCCTCGAACGGTATCGGTGGATCGCCCTGGCACAGGCGGCGGCCGGCGCCGACCTCGTCGGCCCGAGCGGCATGATGGACGGCCAGGTCGGGGCGATCCGTGAGGCGCTCGACTCGGCCGGCCGCTCCGACGTCGGCATCATCGCGTACGCGGCGAAGTTCGCCAGCTCGTTCTACGGACCCTTCCGGGACGCGGCCGAGTGCGCCCCGAGCTTCGGCGACCGGACCGGCTACCAGCAGGACCCTGCGAACGCCGACGAGGCGATCCGCGAGATCCGCGCGGACATCGACGAGGGCGCCGACATCGTGATGGTGAAGCCGGCGCTGCCCTATCTCGACGTGATCCGGCGCGCGAAGGACGCCACCGCCTTCCCGACGGCCGCCTACAACGTGAGCGGGGAGTACGCGATGGTGAAGGCGGCGGCCGCGAACGGCTGGCTCGACGAGCGGCGCGCCGTGCTGGAGACGCTGACGTCGATCCGGCGGGCGGGTGCGGACCTCATCCTCACCTATCACGCAAGCGACGCCGCCGCCTGGCTCCTCGAAGCGTAATCGTCGGCACACAGCCGTGTGCTAGGCTAGGCCCATGCGGGTGCACATAAGCTTGGAAGACGTCTTGGTCCGGGAGCTCGACGAGCGGGCCGGCTCCCGGGGACGCAGCGCGTACGTCGAGGAGGCCGTCCGGGAGCGACTCGAGAAAGACCGCCGCTGGGAGCTCATCCGCTCCTCGTACGGTTCCATCTCGGATCGAGGACATCCCTGGGATCCGGATCCCGCGGGTTGGGTCCACGATTCACGGCGAGAAGACTCTCAACCCGCCAACTGATGGGATCCGTTCTTCTCGACACGACCGTCGTCATCGATGTGTTGAAGGGTCGCCCGTCAACGGTGGCACGGCTCGATGCGCTCGCGTCGACGGGAGACGTCCCCTTCGTGTGCGCGATCACCGTCGAAGAGGTGACGGCGGGACTCTTCCCGCGTGAGCGTGATGCTGCGTCCGCATTGTTCGAGGGTCTGGCGGTCGCCCCTCTCGGCATGGAGGAAGGTCGGTTGGCGGGGTGGTGGCGCCGCGAGTTTCGGCGACGAGGGACCACCCTGTCGCAGGCCGACGCGCTCGTAGCAGCCGCAGCCTCGGAGATCGGGGCGCGGATAGCGACGGGCAATCCCAGGGACTTCCCGATGCGCGGCGTCGCCGTCGAGCACTGGCCGGTGGGGGAATGACGTCGCGCCGAGGGTGAACTGCATCGCCCCTGCAACCGTCGCCCGTTGCTTGGGGGACCTACGATGAGCGACGTGTCCCGGTCAGACGAGCTGTTCCGGCGCGCGCGAACCGTGATCCCCGGCGGGGTCGACTCGCCCGTCCGCGCGTTCGGCGCGGTCGGCGGCACGCCACGGTTCATCGAGCGGGGCGACGGCCCCGACGTGATCGACGTCGACGGGACCCGCTACGTCGACTTCGTCCAATCGTGGGGCGCGTTGCTGTTCGGGCACGCGTGTCCGGAGATCGTCGACGCCGCGATCGCGGCCGCCCGGAAGGGCACGTCGTTCGGAGCCCCCACCGAGCTCGAGGTCGAGCTGGCAGAGCGCATCGTCGGCGCGGTGCCGAGCGTCGAGAGCCTGCGGCTCGTGAGCAGCGGCACCGAGGCCGCGATGAGCGCGATCCGCCTGGCTCGCGGGTTCACCGGTCGCGACGTCGTCTTGAAGTTCCACGGTTGCTACCACGGGCACTCGGACGCGGTGCTCGCGAAGGGCGCCGGCAGCGGCCTCGCCACGCTCGGCATCCCCTCCTCACCCGGCGTCACCGAGGGTTCGGCGCGCGACACGCTGACCGCTTCCTACAACGACCTCGAGGCCGTTCGCGAGATCCTCGCCCAGCATCCCGATGCCGTCGCCTGCGTGATCGTCGAACCGGTCGCCGCGAACATGGGCGTGGTTCCCCCTGCCGACGGATTCCTGCAGGGCCTTCGCGACCTGTGCGACGCGAGCGGCGCGCTCCTCATCTTCGACGAGGTGATCACGGGGTTCCGGGTCGCGTACGGCGGCGCGCAGTCGCTCTACGGCATCGCGCCAGACCTCACGATCCTGGGCAAGGTGATGGGCGGCGGCTTCCCGAGTGCGGCGTTCGGGGGCCGGCGCGACGTGATGTCGACGCTCGCGCCCGAAGGACCCGTCTACCAGGCCGGGACCCTGAGCGGGAACCCGGTCGCGGCGGCGGCCGGGATCGCGGCGCTGGACCTCGCGCGCGAGCGCGATCCCTATCGGCAACTCACGAAGATGGCCGAGGAGCTGACCCGTGGCCTCGAGGATGCGTTCGCCGCGCGCAACGTTCCCGTCACGATCAATCGGGTCGAGTCGATGCTGAGCCTCTTCTTCACCGCCGAGCGGGGAGCACCGGTTCGGAACTTCCGGGAAGCAGCAGCAGCCGACCACGATCGGTATGGACGGTTCTTCCATCATTCGCTCGAACGGCACGTGTACCTGCCGCCGAGCGGCTACGAGCAGTGGACGTTGTCGGCAGCACACGGATCAGCCTCGATCGAGCTCGCGATCGAGGCTGTGTCCGCGTTCGCCGGCTGACGGCACGCCTCATGCGGTCCCCGCGTCCGAGGACCGCCGCTCGCGAAGGTCCACCACCGAGGGCCGTCGGTCGCGAAGGTCCACGTCGTCCCAGCTCACGGCGAGGCAGAAGGTCCCCACGACGTCGCCCGTGGTGTCCTTCGTCGGAGCCACCCGGCACCGCACGGTGCCGCGGTCGACCTTCAGCGTGAAGGTCGCCGTCCGGCCGTTCAGGGCCGTGACGTGCGCCTCCAACAACGCGATCCCCTCCGGTCCCACGAGCTCGGCGAGGTAGCGCCCCTCGCACTCCTCGGTGGTCCGTCCGATGTTCTCGGCCGCGGATTCGGTCACGGTGCGAAGCCGCATCGCGGCGTCCGTCGTCCAGAAGAACACCGACCGGTCGGCGGCCGCCAGCAAGACGCGGTCGACGTCCGTAGCGCGCGGCGGCGTCCACTCCGGTTGTGAATCCGTGATCCCGATGAGCTCCCACTGGCGCATCTTCCGTATCCTCCCTTCCCACGTTCCCCCGGCGGCCGCCCCCGCCCCGGCGCCGCTTCATTACCTGATTTCGGGTATCGAGCCCGCCGAGTACAGTGGTCATCCGGGCCTTTTTCTGACCCATCCCGGGGGACGACCGAATGGCGCAGGTCGCCGGGGCCGTGCGGCCTACGGCCCCCAGACGATGGAAACGTTCGGAATCCCGCGCAACATCCGGCCGCCGACGGAGACTGGAGGGGTACATCCCTCGCGATCGCGGGGAGACGGCGTCGGTGAAGGAGGTCCTGATGGCAACCGAGACGACGATCTTCGGAGCAGGCTGTTTCTGGGGCGTGGAATGGGTGTTCGCGCAGGTGCCGGGCGTGATCGGCGCCGAGTCGGGCTACAGCGGCGGGATCACGCCCGACCCGACGTACCGGGAGGTCTGCTCGCACACGACCGGCCACGCCGAGGTGGTCCGCGTGACCTTCGACCCCTCGGTCGTCTCCTTCGACCAGCTGCTCGAGGTGTTCTGGGCGATGCACGACCCGACCCAGGTGGATCGCCAGGGACCCGACGTCGGCGACCAGTATCGGAGCGCGATCTTCACGAGCTCCGACGAGCAGCAGCGCGCGGCGGAGGCCTCTCGCGAGCACGCGCAAGCCGGGTTCTCACGCCCGATCGCGACCCAGATCCGACGGGCGAGCGAGTTCTACCCGGCGGAGGACTATCACCAGCGCTATTACGAGAAGAACGGGCACGAGCCCTACTGCCACGTGCTCCCGGTAGGCCGGCTGAAGGAGCTCGGGCTGGTTCCCAGCGGAGCCTGACGGTCGG
>JALYLM010000006.1 GCA_030774235.1 Actinomycetota bacterium | reverse complement strand
GCCCGCGGCGTGTGTCCACCAGTAGTTGTCCGCCTTGCCGCGCCGGACGATGCGCTCGGCCCGGATCCCGAGGTCCCGCCAGATCCCGATCGCCTCGTCGTCGTCCTCGTAGACCGTCATCCAGAGTCGGTCGGGGTCGAGCCCGTAGCCCTCCGTCACGAGCTCCAGACCCCACGCGCACGACTCCGCCTTGAAGTAGTCCCCGAACGAGAAGTTCCCGAGCATCTCGAACATCGTGAGATGGCGGGCGGTGCGGCCGACGTTCTCGATGTCGTCTGCCCGGAAGCACTTCTGAACCGAGACGGCGCGCGCGTTCGGGGCGGGCGCCTGCCCGAGGAAGTACGGGATGAACTGGTTCATCCCTGCGTTCGTGAGAAGCAGGCCCGACTCCGGCGGCGCGATGAGCGACGAGGAGCGCACGCGGGCGTGCCCGCGTGCCTCGAAGAACGTCAGGAACAGCTCGCGGATCCGGCGGCCCTCCACGGGCGGCAGTCTACCGACGGGTCAGGCGGCAGGAGGACCGCCCGGCGCGGCGTCCCCGGCCGGTGGGTCCGCGACGTCGCGGCGGCCTCGAACGGGGACATCGAACTCCCGGCGCAGCTCGGCCTCGCGCTCGTCCATCGCGCGCCTGCCCTCGGCGATCGACTCGCTGACGAGCTTCCCCAGGTCGAAGAGGCCTCCCTTGGCCTCGCGCGCGATCGTGGAGGGAGCGGCCCGCCGCGCCTGCTTCTTCGCCCACCGGGAGGCGAGGACGGTTCCGGTGGCGCCTGCGCCCAGGCCGAGCGCGACCCAGAAGCCGCGTCTCACCTCCTTGGTTCCTTCGGCTGCTTCCCCTTCGAGACCCTGCTCGCTGCCTTCCGCAGGCCGGCGCCGAGGCCGATGATCTTCACGAGCGGGCTGGCGGTCGCCTGTTCGATCAGTCCCGAGATCTTCTCCACCCGCGACACGACGGCCCCCGCCGACTCGAGCATCCCGTCGACGCGGTCGAGCTCCCGGTTCGCGCGCTCGACCGTTCCGACGACCTCCTTCAGAAGCGGGACGGTCTCCTCGCGAAAGGTGTCGATCGTCATCTTCGTGCTCGTCAGGACGTTGTACGTGCCCAGCAGCACGACACACAATGCGAGCACGAGCAGGCCCCAGAAGGCCGCAAGGACGATCAGGGCGGTGTCGCCGCCGCTCAGCGCGAGGAACGTCATCTCCAGCCTCCGTGGTCCGCGTCGGGTCCGCGTAGCATACCCAGCCCGTCCCTCAGGGGCGTTCGTCGCCGGCGTCGCGCTCGGTCTCTTCTCCCTGGTCCGATGGCTCGTAGTACCGGTTGCCCTGGAACCGGATCGGGCGATACTCCTGTTCGACGGCGTGCCCGGGGTAGTCGTGGGGATAGCGGTAGCCCGTGCCGTGGCCGAGACGCCGGGCGCCGGGGTAACTGGCGTCACGCAGGTGCGCGGGCACGGGGTCGGCGCTCACGGCGTCCTCCGTGGCCGCGCCGAGGGCGGTGATCACGCTGTTCGACTTCGGGGCCCGAGCCAGGTAGATCGCGGCCTCGGCGAGGTTCAGCCTCGCCTCTGGCAGGCCGACGTGCTCCACCGCCTGAGCGGCGGCGACCGCGACGAGCAGCGCGCGCGGATCCGCCAGTCCGATGTCCTCGCTGGCGTGCACGATCATGCGCCTCGCGATGTACCGTGCGTCCTCTCCGGCCTCCAGCATCCGCGCCAGCCAGAACAGCGCGGCATCGGGATCCGAGCCCCGGATCGACTTGATGAAGGCGCTGATCACGTCGTAATGGGCGTCTCCCTGACGGTCGTACACCACGGCCTTGTGCTGGATTGCGTCGGCAGCGAGGTCGCGGGAGATCTCTGCGTCGCCGCCCGCGCTCGCGGCCAGGGCGGCGGCCTCCAGGCCGGTGAGGGCGATCCGTGCGTCGCCGCCGGCGATCTCGACCAAGTGCTCGAGGGCGTCGTCCGCGAGCGCGAGCCCGAGCTTGCCGAGCCCTCGATCCGAGTCGTTCAGCGCTCGAAGGACCAGCGCCCCCACGTCGTCGTTCGTGAGGGGCTCCAGGCGCAGCAGGATGCATCGGGACAGCAGCGGGGAGTTCAGCGAGAAGTACGGGTTCTCGGTGGTCGCACAGATGATCGTGACGGTCCCGGCCTCGACCGCCGGCAGCAAGACGTCCTGCTGCGCCTTCGACCAGCGGTGCACCTCGTCGACGAACAGGACGGTGCGGAACAGCCCGCCCTTGGCGCCTTCCATGACCTTGCGCGCGTCGGCAACCCCGGAGGACACGGCCGAGAGCTGGATGAGGTCCGCCCCGACGGCATCGGCAAGGAGGTATGCCAGGGTGGTCTTGCCCGTGCCGGCGGGGCCCCACAGGATCGTCGATGTCAGGTTTCCCTTCTCGACGAGCTTCGACAGGGCCTTGCCAGGGCCCACCAGATGCGCCTGGCCGACGAACTCCTCGAAGGTCCGGGGGCGCATCCGCGCGGCGAGCGGCTCCTGCGACACGACCCTCAACCCGACAGGGATGCGATGCGGTCCGGGCGGATCTCCAGGATCACGCGGACCTGACCGGGCACCGGCTCCCAGGCGTGATCGTCGTACTTGCGGGCGAGCATGTCGATGTGGCGGTCGGCGCCCTCCGTGGTGATGTTCACGACGGTGCCCTCGATCACGAGCGGCGGCCACAGATGGTCGGGGTCGTGGCTCGAGACCGCGACGCGCGGATCCCGGCGGATGTTGCGGACCTTGCGCCGGCCCTCCGCGGTGTTCATCAGGATGAGGTTCCGGGAGGCGTCGACGTCCACCCACAAGGGCGCGAGATGCGGCGAGCCGTCGTCGTTCACGGTCGCCAGGTACGCGAGGTTACGGCCCTGCAGCAGCCGGACCGCCGACTCGGGAAGCTCGGTCATCGCGACTCCTTCTCGATCGATCCGGGCACCGGCGGGGGCCCGGAGACAGGGGCGGCCGGCGGCTGCGCCATGACGGCGATCCCGAGCTCGCGCAGCTGCTCGACGTCCGCGACGGCCGGCGCCCCCGTGAGCGGATCGGCACCGGACTGAGCCTTCGGGAACGCGGTGACGTCGCGGATCGCTTCCTTGCCGGCCATCAGCATGACCAGTCGGTCGATCCCCATCGCGATACCTCCGTGCGGCGGCACGCCGTAGCGGAAGGCCGTCAACAGGTGCCCGAACTTCTCCTGGATCTCGTCCTCGCTCAGGCCGAGCACCTCGAACACGCGATGCTGAACCTCGGCTCGGTGGATCCGGATCGACCCGCCACCGATCTCGAACCCATTCAGGACGAGGTCGTAGCCGCGGCCGATCGCGGTCGCGGGATCGAGGTCGTCGCCGGCCGGCGCCGTGAAGGGGTGGTGCGCCGAGACCCATTTCCCCTCCTCGTCGCTCCACTCGAAGAGGGGGGGCTCGACCAGCCAGCAGAACGGCCACGTGTCCGGGGGGATCAGCTCCAGCCGGACGGCGAGCTGGCGCCGAAGACCGTCCAGTGCCACGGCCACGCGGTCCGGCCTGTCGGCCACGACGAGGACCAGGTCGCCGGACGCGGCCCCGGTCGCCTTCACGATGCCCTGGATCTCGCCCGCGCTGAGATGCTTTTCGACCGGGGATCGGATCCCATCGTCTTCGACGACGATCCACACGAGCCCGGCCGCACCGCGGCCCTTGGCATCCTGCACGAGCTGGTCGAGCTCCTTGCGCGACAGCCGCGACCCGCCGGGCGCGGCAAGCCCCTTCACCGCACCGCCGGACATCAGCGCCGAGGCGACCGCGTTGAACTGCGTCCCGGCGAACACGG
>JALYLM010000005.1 GCA_030774235.1 Actinomycetota bacterium | reverse complement strand
GCGGAGTCGCCTGGCTTCGGCACGAACCACGACTCCGGTTCGATCGGCGAGGGCTTCGGAGACTACTGGGCGGCCACGATGAGCCAGCCGGTCTCGGGCGGATACGGCGTGGCCTGCATCGCCGATTGGGACTCCGTCTCGTACACCTCGGACGTTCCCCACTGCCTCCGGCGTGTCGACACGGACCTGACCGTGGCCGATGTCAACGGGCGGATCCACCACGACGGCGAGATCTGGTCGCGAGCGCTCTGGGACATCCACCGGGCTCTCGGTCGACGGACCGCGGACACGATCATCCTCGCGGCGCAGTACCACTTCGCGCCGGGGACCACGTTCCGCGACGCCGCTCTCGAAACGATCGAGGCAGCGCGGCAGACCGACGGCTGGGTGGCCGTCGGCGTCGTGCGGACCGCATTCGAGGACCGCGGGATCCTGTAGCTCACCCGTGGGCGATCATCACGACCGCGTGGCCCAGAGCCGCGATCCCGGCGAGGGCGAAGACCACCGCGAAGGCACGCAGCTCGTGGCGTCGCCACGCGATCGCGGATCCGCCGAGACAGACGGCCCCCACGGCCAGCTCGATCGCGTTCGTCAGCCACTGCGGCACCGCGCAAGGGTAGAGCCGTGTCCGCAAGACCCGTCCGGTACGCTGCACCGCGATGGAGGTCTCGGTGATCGGCGGCACGGGGGCGGAGGGGTTCGGGCTCGTGCTCAGGCTCGCCAAGGCGGGGCATGACGTCACGATCGGCTCCCGCTCCCAGGAGAAGGGCGCGGCGGCCGCGGAGCGTGCGCGAGGCATCGTCGGAGCGGCCGCGACCGTCGACGGGACGACGAACGAGGAAGCCGCCGCGGCATCCGAGGTCGTCGCGGTCACGGTGCCCTTCGCCGGACAGGCAGACATCTACCGCGCCATCAAACCCTCGGTGAAGCCCGGGTCGATCGTGCTCGACGCGACGAGCCCGCTGGCCACGGCGGTCGGGGGCCGCGCGTGGCAGGTCGTCCGCCCGTGGCACGGCTCGGCCGCGGAGCAGGCCGAGGCGATCCTCACCCCCAGCGTCCGCATCGTGGCGGGGTTCCACACGATCGCCGGCGAGGCGCTGCAGGCGATGGAGCATCCGCTCGACAGCGATGTGCTCGTGTGCGGCGACGACGCCGACGCGAAGGCGACCGTCGGTTCCCTCGTGGAGAGCATCCCGAACCTTCGATGGGTCGACGTCGGCCCACTGTCGATGGCGCGGATCGCCGAGACGCTGACCGCGCTCCTGGTCTCGATCAACCGGACGTACAAGGTGCGGGACTCGGGTTTCCGGATCGTGGGACGTGACACGTGGGGAGCCCCGGCTTCGTGACATCGGTCGGTCGGCTCGTCCGCATCGACGACACGAGCCTGTTCGTCGAGGAGCGCGGCGCCGGGGCGCCGGTGATCGTGTTGCACGGCGGGCCGGGCCTGGATCACCACGAGTTCGGCGACTACCTCGACCCGCTCGGCGACGACTTCCGGCTGCTGTTGGTCGATCAGCGGGCGCAGGGGCGGTCCGAACCGGCGCCACCGGAGACCTGGACGCTCGCGCGGATGGCCCAAGACGTGATCATGCTCGCACGGGCCCTTCGACTCGACCGCTACGCCGTGTTCGGTCACTCGTTCGGCGCCTTCGTCGCGTTGCAGAACGCGGTCGACTACCCGGGGATGGCGGCCGCGACGATCGTGTGCGGCGGGATCCCGTCGGCTCGATGGCTCGTGGCCGTCGAACGGAACCTGGAGGTCTTCGAGCCGGCGGACGTTCGCCGACGCGTCGCCGACTCCTGGGAGCGTGAGACGAGCGTTCAGACGCACGATGAGTTCGCCCGGATGATGGCCGATCAGCTGCCCTTCGACTTCGCCGATCCGCTGGACCCGCGAATCGGCGACTACGTGAAGCGGACGAAGGACACGGTCTACGCGCCCGATGTCCTGCGCGCCTTCTCGGCGCAGGACTACGGCGCGATCGAGCTCGAGGATCGCCTGGGCGAGGTCGCCTCGCCGACGCTCGTCCTCGCGGGCAGATACGACCGCGTGTGCGCGCCCGAGGCGTCGGAGGCGATCGCGAAGGGCATCCCGGGCGCCGAACTCCACATCTTCGAGGAGGGCGGCCACATGACCTTCGTGGAGCGGCCGGAGGAGTTCATCGCCGTTGTCCGCGACTTCCTGGTCCGGACGCTCCCGGCGCGGCAGCTCAGTCGATGACGGCGAGGGTCTGGCCGGTGTCGACGACTTGGCCGGCCCGGATCGGCAGATCGGTCACCTCGCCGTCTCGCGTGGAGGCGATGTGGTTCTCCATCTTCATCGCTTCGAGGATGCACACGACCTCGCCGGCCCGGATCTCCTGACCCTTCTCGACGAGGACCTTCAGGATCGTGCCCTGCATCGGCGCGCGGATCTCGCCGTGGACGTGCTCACCGTGGTGCGCGCCGTGGGAAGACGGAGCCTTGGGCGCCACGTCGCGCCGTTCGTCGAAGACCCGGACCGGGATCCTTCGCCCGTCCACCTCGACCAGGATGTCCGCGGGGCGGGCGCTGCTCTGGGCCGAGGGCGGCGTGAGGTCGACCTGGGCGGGAAGGTCGACATCGACCAACGCGTGCTCGAGCCACGTCGTCGTATGGGTTCCGCTGCGGAACTCCTTCGACTCGAGGATCCAACGGTGAACGGGAATCGTGGTGGGGACCCCTTCCACCCGGAATTCGTCGAGCGCGCGGAGCATCCGGCGACGGGCTCGCTCGCGATCCTGACCCCCGACCACGAGCTTCGCGAACATCGAGTCGTAGTCCCCGGGGATCTCTCGCCCCCGGGTGACGCCCGAGTCGACGCGGACGAACGGGCCCCCAGGCTCCTCGTACCGTGTGATCCGGCCGGGTCCCGGGAGGAAGTTCCTGCCCGGATCCTCGGCGTTGATGCGGCACTGCATCGCGGCCCCGCGCGGCACGGGATCCACGGAGTCGACGCTCTCGCCCATGGCGACGGCGATCTGGAGGGCGACGAGATCGATCCCCGTTGCCACCTCCGTGACCGTGTGCTCCACCTGCAGCCGCGTGTTCATCTCAAGGAAATAGAACGAGCCGTCCTCGTCGACGATGCACTCGATCGTGCCGGCGTTCTCGTAGCCGGTCTCCGTGGCCAGGGCCACCGCCGCCTCGGCGAACCGCGTCCGCAAGGCGTCGTCCATCACCGGCGAGGGGGTCTCCTCGACCAGCTTCTGGTGGCGGCGCTGCACCGAGCAGTCGCGCTCTCCGAAGAAGACGACGTTGCCTCGCGAGTCGCCGACCACCTGGGCCTCCACGTGGTGAGCCCGTTCGACGTACCGCTCGAGGAACACCTCCGGCCGCCCGAAGTACGACTGCGCTTCCCGGGCGGCGCGTCGCAGCGCCTCCTCCAGGTGATCGCCGGAGCGCACCACGTGCATGCCCTTGCCCCCGCCTCCGAACGCCGCTTTCACGAGAAGGGGGAACCCGATCCGCTCGGCCTGTTTCTTCGCCCGCCTGAGGTCGACCGGTTCGGGCGTGCCGGGCACGATCGGCACGCCGGCGGCATCGGCGACTCGCCGGGCGGCCGCCTTGTCGCCCATCGTCTCGATCGCCTGCGCGCTCGGGCCGATGAACGTGAGCCCCGTCTCCTCGACGGCCCTGGCGAACTGCGCACGCTCCGCGAGGAAGCCGTACCCAGGATGGATCATCGTGGCCTTGGCCCGGCGTGCGGCCTCCAGGATGGCGTCGATGGAGAGATACGAGTTGGACGCGAGGGCCGGCCCGATGCGGAAGGCCACGTCGGCCATCTCGACGTGCAATGCGTCGCGGTCGGCGTCGGAGTAGACCGCGACCGTCGGGATGCCGAGCTCGCGACACGTGCGGATGATCCGCACCGCGATCTCCCCCCGGTTGGCGATGAGGATCCTCGGTTTCACGGCCACGACCGCGCCACGATAATCCATGGGCGAGGTCAGACCGACGACGCGGCGGGAAAGGAGGCTGTGACGAACGACCAGGACCTCCAGCGCGCGCTCGCGCTCGCCGGGGTCACCGCGCCCGCCCGCTGGCACTACAGCGTCGACTCGACGAACGCCGAGGCCGCCGCGTGGGCTCGACGGGGCGCTCCGGACATGTCGCTCGTCGCAGCGGGACACCAGACCGCAGGTCGGGGGCGCCTGGGAAGGGGATGGAAGGACGCTCCCGGCGGGGCGCTGATGTTCTCGTTCGTGCTCCGGCCGCGCCTCGTCCCCGTCGACGCCGGGCTGCTCTCGCTCCTGGCCGGCGCGGAGATGGCACGGGCGGCCGCGGACGCCGCGCGCCTCGACGTGCGATGCAAGTGGCCGAACGACCTGATGCTGGGCGGCGCGAAGATCGGAGGCATCCTGGCGGAGTCGTGGGCCGGCGAAGGCTCACTCGCGTACGTCGTCATCGGGGTCGGGGTGAACCTCGTGACTCCCGAAGGTGTCCCGGGAGCGGCCGGGCTCGGCGCGGGCGTCGATCCGATGGTCCTCCTGTCGGAGTTCCTCCGAGGGTTCGTCGATGGCTACGGGGATGGGGGAGCCGGGATCGGGTTCGCGGACGACGTGCTTGCACGGTGGCGGTCCGTCTCGGCGACGCTCGGCCGGGAGGTCGAGGTCGCGCGGACCGACGGACGCGCGGTTCGCGGTCTGGCCGTCGACGTGGACGAACGGGGCGGCCTGGTGGTGGAGGCCGGAGACGGCCGGATCACGGTCCGGTCCGGCGAGGTCGAACACGTTCGCTGACGAGCGTCTGCGCCGAGTTGTCTCCGCCCGCAGCCTCGGGGTACCGTCCGCGCATGGCGTTCCCGCGGCGGCTCCTGATCCCCGGTGAGGACATCGTCGTCGAGCTGCGGCCGCACTGGGCCGCGCTCGCGCTCGCGATCGTGGTCGCCGTGCTGGCGACCGTCACGGCGATCTGGATCACCACCCTGGTCCACGTCACCGCGGTTCGGTGGATCGTGTGGGTCGTGTGGGCGGTGGTGATCGTGTGGGGGTTCGTTCGCCGGCTCATCTGGTGGTTGACCTCGAACTTCGTCGTGACCACGAATCGTGTCATCCACCGGCAGGGGTTCATCGCCAAACGTTCGATGGAGATCCCGCTGAACAAGATCAACGACGTGCGGTTCGAGCAGGGCATCGTGGACCGGATCATCGGTGCCGGAACCCTCATCATCCAGTCGGCCAGCGAGGCCGGCCGCAACGACTTCGACTTCGTGCGCGACCCCGAGGGCGTGCAGAGGACGATCTACGAGGCCACGCAGCGTGGTGCCCAGCGTCTGGCCGACGGGACTCCGGCGCCGGCACCCCCACCCGGTCCCGCGACCTCCGCGTGGTCGTCGATGCCCGCCGCCCCGCAGGGCGGGTCGCGGTCCGCGCCGAACGTGACGACGGAGCTCGAGCGCCTCGCCGACCTGCGCGCGCGCGGGGTTCTCACCGAAGAGGAGTTCCAGGCGCAGAAGTCTCGGATCCTCGGGCAGCGGTAGCGGGCTCGATGGCGGTCGGCAGCCTCGACCACGTGTACTACTGGGTCCACGACATGGATGCGGCCGTCGCGTTCTACCGCGACGTCGTCGGGCTCACGCTCCGCCGCCGCGACGGGGACGAGTGGGCCGAGTTCGACGCACCGCCGATCCGACTGGCCCTTCACGGCACCGGCGACGCCGTTCCCGCCAGCGGCACGGTCGTCTTCCGGGTCGTCGATCTCGACGGGGCTCGATGGTCGCTCGAGCGAGCCGGGGCCGAGTTCGAAGAGCACGTCGGCGAGGTCGAGGGGTTCGCGCGGTTCGCGACGTTCCGCGACCCCGACGGCAATCCGATCCAGATCATCGAATACCGGTCGTAGCCCGGTCGAGGCGGCGCCCGGGCGCGGGCGGGCGACCCCTATGCTTCCCGCGTGGACCCCGAGAGCTGTCGTCGTTGCGGTGAGCCGCTGCCCACCGGCGCGCGCTTCTGCCCCAACTGCGGCGCCCCCGCCGTGGTGCCGGCCGCATCCGAGCGCCGCGTGGTCACGGTCGTGTTCGCCGACCTGGCCGGGTCGACGGAGCTGGCCGCCCACCTCGACCCCGAACGGTTCGGCGAGGTGCTCGCCGCGTTCCACGGGATGGTGTCCGACCGAGTCGAGGCCCTCGGGGGGCGCACGGAGGCGTTCATCGGCGACGCCGTCCTCGGCGTCTTCGGCGTGCCGGTGGTCCACGACGACGACGCCCTGCGCGGGATTCGGGCCGCGCTGCAGATCGTGAATGGGGCGGAGCGACTCGGGTCGGCGCTGGAGCTCCCCTCGCCGATCCGCGTCCGGGTCGGAGTCAACACCGGACCCGTCGTCGTCGGCACCGCCGCCGACCGCAACCTCGTGATCGGCGCCGCGGTGAACGCCGGTGCACGGCTCCAGCAGGCGGCCGAGCCGGGCGAGATCCTCGTCGGCCCCACGACGCGCCAGCTCTCGCAGGGCGGCGTGGAGTTCGGAGAGATGCGACGCATCTCGGCGAAGGGGTTCGACGAGGAGCTGCGAGCGTGGCCGGTCCTGCGGATGGTGGGCCCCGCCTCTCGGGAAGCGATCGCGCTCGTCGACCGCCGCCGGGAGCTTGCTCTGCTCCTCGACACGTTCGAGCGCATGCGGGAACGGTCGCGCGCACACCTCGTGACGCTGCTCGGCGAGCCCGGCATCGGCAAGACGCGCGTCGTGGAGGAGTTCCTCGACCGCCTGCCTGACGACATCCGCGTGATGACAGGCCGGTCGAGTCCCTTCGAGGAAGAGGTCACGTTCTGGCCCCTGGCGCAGATGGTCTACCGGGCGATCGGCGAGGAGCGCGGCGCTCCGGAAGACGCGGTCCTGGGCCGCCTGCACGGGCTCGTGGACGGATGGGCCGAGGGCGAGGACGCCGAGCAGACCGTCCGGCGGCTCGGGTTCGCCCTCGGGCTCGGCGAAGAAGGCAGCGAGGAGAACCGGTACCACGCGGCCGAGGTCCGGGGCGGCGTCCTCGCGTTCCTGACGGGGCTCGCGGCCGACGGTCCGGTTCTGCTGGTGTTCGAGGACGTCCACGAGGCCGATCCACTCCTGCTGGACCTGATCCAGGAGCTCGTGAAGGAGGCGCGGCGGCTGCCGCTCTTGGTCGTGTGCGTCGCCCGGTGGGAGTTCCTGCAGGACCGGCCGAGCTGGGCCGGCGGCCTGGCCGACGCCATCACCCTGTGGGTCGAGCCGCTCTCCGTCGACGACGCGGTGGAGCTGGCGATGTCGGCCGGCGATCTTCCTCGCGACGAGGCCGAGCGGGTGGCGCGGCATGCCGGCGGGAACCCGTTCTTCTTGGTGGAGATCACCGCGATGCTGCGGCGCGAGGATCGCGACGTGACGACGGACGGACGGTCGGCGCGGGGTCGGCTGCTTCCTCCGACCGTCCAGGCGGTGGTCGCCGCCCGGATCGATCAGCTGTCCCCCGAGACCCGGGAGCTCGTTCGCCGCGCGTCGGTGTTCCCGCTCGGGCGCTTCGATCTGGATGACCTCGCGATCATCGCCGAGCCCCGGAAGGAGCTCTTGGCCGAGGCCGAGGAAGACGAGCTCCTCGTCGCGGACGAGGACCGGCCGGGTCGATGGCAGTTCCGCAGCGACGTGCTGCGAGACGTGGCATACGAGAGCCTCGCCAAACGCGAACGGCAGCGTCTGCACCTGCGGGTGGCGAACAAGCTGTCGGCGCCGGAGGAGCCCGACCGGTACCCGCGAGCGGTCGCGTACCACTTGGAGCACGCCGCGCTCGCGGCCCTCGACCTGAACCCCGGGGACCGCACGCTCGCCGAACGCGCGGTCGAGGCCCTGGCTCGCGCCGGCGACATCGCCCGCCAGCGGATCGAATCGCGCGCGGCGGCCGATCTGTACGAGCGCGCGCTCGCCCTCGCGGGCGGGGAGGACACCTGGCGTGAGCGAGAGGCCCGGATCTTGTCGATGCACGGCGAGGTTCGATACTGGCTCGGGGAGTTCGATCTCGCCGAAGAGTCTCTGTGGCGGGCGCTTGCCCTGGACGGCGGGGACGAGGTGGAGGCCCACGCCTCGCGTTTCCTCGCCGACATCTCGCTCACGATCAGGGGAGACGATCACCTGGCGTCGGCCCTGTTCGATCGCGCTCTGACCGCCGCCCGACGAATGGGCGCCCCGTACGTCCTGGCCAGGACGCTCCTCATGGCCGCCTGGGTGCCGTTCTGGCGCAACGAGATCGGACGCGCCGGGGAGATGTTCACGGAGGCCCTTCAGGTCGCGCGTGCGGGCGACGGCCGCGACGCGTGGGCGGAGTCACGGGCGCTGTCGGGCCTCGCAACCGTCACGTCGATGGGCGGAGACGAGCAGGTGGCGCTCGACCTGGCGCTCGAGGGCCTCGAGGTCGGGGAATCGGCTGGTCAGGCGTTCACCGCCGCCATCGCCCACGGCGCCGTGGCAGCGTCGCTCCGCCGGATGCTTCGCCTCGAAGACGCCCTTTCGCACGGCGAGGAAGCGGTGCGGACCCTGCGAGAGCTCGGAGCCAGGTGGGAGCTCGCGAGCGCGCTCGGCGACCGCGGGGTCGTTCACCGGCTCGCCGGCCGGCTCGACGACGCCGAGCGGGACCTGCGGGAGGCGTTCGTGCTCTGCCGGGACCTCAAGGAACGGGCGCTCGTCGCGTGGACGGCCGCGGAGCTGGCCCGGCTGCTGGCGATCCGCGGCGACGCGGCCGGGGCGCGGGCGGTGCTCGCCGACCCTGCGGCCCGGATCCCCGAGGGCGAGCCGGGCTCGACGACCGCCCTGCTGGTCGCGGAGGCGGTGGTCGCCCTGGTGGAGGGCGACCGGGCGACCGCCCTCGCGAAGTCGGTCGCCTCGATCGAGGCCGAATCGGGGAGCCGCGGGTCCTCGAACATGATGGCGGCCCAGGTCTGGTGGACGGCCCGTCTGTTCGGCGAGGATGCCGCGGGGGGTGCCGAGCTGGTTCGAGAGGCCCGAGAGCGGCTGGAACACAACGGATGGCGGCAAGCCCTCCGGGAACCGGAGCTGGCCTCCGATCTCGGTTAACCGTCATCCGGCTCGATCCGGCCGCGGCACCCTTCCGGGATGGTTGCATCGGGCACTCGGGCAGGCCACCCTACGCGGGCCGGGATCCCACCTCTGGAGTTGTCGAACCCCTTCGAGTGGGGTAGGGATAGGGACCTTTTCCATGTCGAGAACGCCGAGACGCTTCCCCATCGCGTTCCGCTCGTGTGCCCTCGTGATGGCCCTCGTGGCCGTCATCGCCGCGGCGACCCCCACGGGCGCCGGGGCGGCGCCCAGCTCTCAGCAGGTCCAGGACGCGAAGGACCGGGTGGCTTCGTTGCTCGCCCAGCTGAGGGACGCGAAGTCGAAGCTGACCGCGATCGACCAGCAGCTGACGGCCGCGGCCGCCGAGGTCGACAAGGACCAGGCGGCGCTCGAGAAGGTCACCGCCGATCTTCTGGACACCCAGCGCCGCCTCAAGCAGACGCAGGCACGCTACGACCGCATCGTTGCGCAGCTGGGCGACCGCGCAGCGACGGAATTCATGAACGGCCCCGCCTCGAATCTGGACTTCATCCTCGGCGCGACCTCGCTGGGGGACCTGTCCGACCGGATCGAGTTCGTGGGTGCCGTGGCGCAAAGCGACGCCGACCTGGCGCACGAGGTGGCGAGCACCCGCAACGAGCTGCAGGGGCAGAGGTCGCACCTGCTGGACGTTCAGAAGCAGCAGAGCGACATCCTGGCCAGCGCCCAGGCCGTCCAGAAGCGGATCGACGGCCTCTTCCAGGCCGAGCAGCAGATCGTCGACGGCATCGCCTCGAAGAGAGCCGAGGCCGCGCGGACCGCCCAGAAGCTCTCGAAGGTGCGCCAGGCGTGGCTCGCGCAGCAGTTCGCGGGCGGCGTGTACGGGGGCGGTCACAGCAACATGCCGGTGCCGGCGGGATGGGAACACGTGCTCGAGCGCTGCCCGGTTGACGGGCCGCGGAGCTACTCCGACGGGTTCGGCGCGCCGAGGTACGGGGGCGGCTTCCACCTGCACGCGGGTGTCGACATCCTCTCACCCATCGGGACGCCGATCGTGGCGCCGTTCGCCGGGATGGCCCAGCGCACGTACAACACGCTCGGTGGGAACTCCGAGTACGTGTACGGCAGCCGGGGTTACGTCTACAACGCGCACCTCTCCCAGTACTCGGCACTCTCGGACGGGCCCGTGCACGCGGGAGACGTGATCGGCTACGTGGGCGACACGGGTGACGCGAGGGGCACACCGCACGACCACTTCGAGTTCCACCCGAACGTGATCCCCTCGAACTGGCCGCCCAGCGGATACGGCTACGCGGTGATCGGCTCCGCGGTCGACCCGTACCCGCTGCTGGTCGCGGCCTGCGGCTGAGTCCGAGGGCTCACCTCCGCGAGCGAAGGACCAGTCCCGCGCCGACCAGCAGCAGACAGATCGCAGCGACGAGCAGGATCGTCTTCGTCGTATGCGATCCGCCGCCGGTCCCCGGGACCGGAGTGCTCGGGACCGGCGCGGGGATCCCCGCGACCTGCACGTAGCCGAGGCCGGAGACCTTCGCCTCCGCCTGCTGCATCGCGTGGTTGTCGGTGCTCTTCAGCTTCGTCCAGGCCTTGCCGTCCCCCGACACGTAGATGGAATGGCTCGCCGATCGGAGGTTGACCGTCGCCGGGTAGCTCAGGATCGCGTCCATCGGCTTCAGGATCGAGGTGACCTTCGCCCCCGACGGCTCGTAGGTCGCCGACATGCGGTACACGTTGCCGAAGGTCACGAGACCGACGCCCGGCGGCGAGAGCGTCGCGGGATCCAGAGGAGAGATCTGAAACCTCACCTGGCGGTCGCCGCCGTGCGGGGGGATCGTGCCGTCGTCGACGACGACGGTCGCCTGGTCGTCGGGGGTAAGGACGACCTGACCCAGGACGCCGCCGGGACCCATCTGCAAGGTGAAGATCCCCTCGCTCGGCTTCGTGTTCGTGCTCGCGAGCTCCGGCGGCGGGTTCACCCATCGGTACGTCGGGGGGGCGAGCCCATCGAGCAGCGGGCCTCGGGCCATCGGCGAGAGATGGCCGGACAGCGCGGCGAGGACCGCGTACGCGACGACGAACGCGAGACCGACGCGCGTCGCCCGGTGCCGGGCTGCGGGATCGCGCCCACTCGCGCGCGTCGGCCCGCTCACGCCTCGGTGTTCCACGGGTCGACCGAGACACGCCGGATCGGGTGTGTTGCGAGCGAGGGCGGCCAGACGATCGCCTCCGTGCGGGGCGCGACCCATTCCCAGATCACACTGGACGCCTCCACGTTGTCGCCGGCCATCGTGGTGCCGGGCGCTCCGAACCGCAGGCCGCTGCCGTTGGGCAGGCTGCCGGCGGGGAGGTTCGCCACCCGGGCCGCGGCCGCGACGGCCTGGGGGGTCGGACCGCTCGAGGCGGGGAGCACGTGCGTGAACAGCGCCCACGCGCCGGAGAAGCCCGCGAGCGCCGCAGCGCTCATGTAGTCGCCGTGGGCCCTCTCGTAGGCCTCGTTTGCCTGCTTCAGCAGCGCGGCCGCGGAGGTCGAGAGGCCGGCGCCATCCAGGGACCACCCGGAGGGCTTGTCGGAGGCGAACACGCCGACCGCGTCGCGTCCCAGCGCCCGGCCGAAGGCGGGCATGCAGTAGCTCGAGGAGGTTCCGATGTTGACCAGGAGCGGCACGTGTTGCGAGACGAGCGCTCGTCGCATGGCGATCCCGTCGGCGAGGTAGGCCGACACGAAGAGCACGTCGGGCCTGGCGCGCGCGATCCTGCGCGCCACGGCGTTCATGTCGGCGGTCTGGGCGTCGTAGCCGAACGTCCCCACGTTCCTCAGACCGAGCGCCTTCATCTCGTCCAGTGCCCCCCCGCCGACGGACCGGCCGTAGACGTCGTCGACGAACGACACGGCGAAGCGCAGGGATTGGGGGTCACGGTGGAGCTTCGGGGCGAGCTCCCGGGTCACGAAGTCGATCGCCGTGCGCCCGAGGGTCGCCCCCGTGGGCGGCACGCGGAACGTCAGGTCGCCCCTGGAGGCAGTGGCCGGCAGCATCCCCACCGCGCCGGTCTCCCAGAACAACATGCCACGGGCCGCGGTCGCCGTTGCCGCGGGGGCCGAGATCGTGCTCCCGTAGCTGCCGATGACGAGCCCGATCCCGGCGGCGTGGAGGTCCTCGACGGCCGCCGTTGCGGCCTCGGCTCCCGCGACGTCTAGCGAGCGGATCTGGATCGGGTGGCCGTCGACCCCTCCCGCCTGGTTCGCCATCTGGGCCGCGAGGAGCACGCCGTCGAACTCCTCCGTCCCGGCGGATCCCTGGGGCCCGGAGAGAGGGTAGATCGCCCCCACGACGATCGGCGACGGGCCCCCCTTCGTGCAGGCCGCCGCGATCAGCGCGAGGCCGAGGATGAGGCCGAGGAGTTTCTTCACCTGATCATCACCGCCACGAGGTTGGCCGCGGCGTGGGTCGCCGCGGGCACGGTCCAGGTTCCGGTCGTCCACCGTTGCCAGGAGAACAGGAGGCCGGCGCCGAAGTCGACCGGCAGCGCGGCCACTCCGGAAAAAGGCAGGTGGACGGTCGCGAAGAGGAACGCCGAACCGACCACCGCGATCACGACCCCATACCGTGCGAGCCACCCGTAGGCCGCCCGTCGGAACAGCGCCTCTTCGGCCACCGCGGCGAGCAGCGAGAGTGGGATCGCCCACGTCGAGAACGGAACGCCGGGGGGGCGCCCCGAGGCGATCGCGGCGAGACTCATTGCCACCAGTCCGACGGCCAGCGCGACCGCTCGGCCGAGGGGCGCCGGCGCGCTCTGCCCGACGGCTGGTGCGAGCAGCGACCCGGCCAGGATCGCCCCGTACAACGCGACGAGGGCGACGATCTCCGCGGTCGGTGGCAGGGACGTGATCTGTAGGCGCACCAGCAAGCCGCAGATGCCGATCGCGACGGGGATCGCGCCCACGACGGGATCGATGCGCCGGCGACCGACTCGCGGCGCCGCGGGGGAGGCAGTCGTCCTCATTTCATCATCCGGAATGCCACCGCGGCGATGACGCGAGGATCGAACGGCGCGTGGTCGTTCGCCACGAACTCGACCTTCAGCAGGTGGGGGCCGAGCGGCACGTTCGGGATAGTCAGCTGAAGTCCCGTGGTCATCGAGATCAGCTGATTGTCGAGGATCACGTGGAGATGTCCTTCGTTCGGCGTCAGCACGGCGCTCGTTGCCGGCACGATCTTCGCGTCTTTCAGGCTCACCTTCAGC
>JALYLM010000004.1 GCA_030774235.1 Actinomycetota bacterium | reverse complement strand
CAGCGTCTGCTGTGCAGAGCGTCCGAGCTGTCCGGCCGCCGCTTGCGTTTGCTGCAGGGGCGGCACAGACTCGCGCTTGTTCGGTCACGTGCGAACGGTGAAGGCCCAGAAGGGCATCAAGGTCGAGTACGCGTTCTCGGAGATCCCGCCCGAGTAGGCGGGCGGGTTCCACGCGGTGGGGAGGGGTTTCCCCCGTCCCACCGCCCTATCCGTGGAGGCCTCGGTGCAACGAGCCCGGGCGGTCGTGATCGGGGGCGGCGTCACGGGGTGCAGCGTCGCCTACCATCTCGCACGGGCCGGATGGACCGACGTGCTCCTGCTGGACAAAGGGGAGCTCACCAGCGGTTCGACCGCCCACGCCGCGGGGCTGGTCACGACCTTCAATCCGTCCGCCTCGATGATGCGGCTGCGCCGGTATTCGATCGACCTCTACCGTGAGCTCGAGGTCTTCGAGTCGGTGGGCTCGCTGCGGCTCGCCTCCAGCCCGGAGCAGCTCACGGAACTCCGTCGCGGGATCTCGCGCGCACGTGGGATCGGTCTGGACGTCGACCTGCTATCCGCCGAGGAGGCGCGAGGCCTCATGCCGGCAGCCAGTCCCGAGTCGCTGTACGGCGCCGTGTGGGTGCCCCAGGACGGATTCCTGGACCCGCACTCGGCGACGCACGCGCTGGCGAGGTCGGCGCGAGGATTGGGTGCCACGATCCGCACCGGGGTACGGGTGACCGGGATCGAGCTGGGGTCGAGGGGAGAGGTCGGCGCAGTGCTGACGGACGCCGGGCGGATCGAGTGCGAGGTCGTCGTGAACGCGGCCGGCATCTGGGCGCCACAGGTTGCCGCGATGGTGGGCGCGTTCGTTCCCTCGACGCCGGTGGACCACCAGCACATCGCGCTGAAGGCCGTACCCGGCAGCGAGATGCCGCGTGACATGCCGTGCTTCCGTGACCCCGACAACCTCGTGTACGGCAAGTCCGAGCACGGCGGAGCGATCGTCGGCGGCTACGAGCCCGATCCGGTCGCGCGCTGGATCGACGGCGTCCCGTGGGACCACGGCGGATACTCGCTTCCGCCGGACATGGCCCGGTTCGAGCAACTGCTGCGCGGCGCCGCGCGCCGGTTCCCGTTCCTGGCGGACGCCGAGATCGTAAAGCTCGTCTGCCATCCCGACGCGATGACTCCAGATGCGAACCCGCTTCTCGGACCGATCCCGGGGATCGAGGGGTTCTTCATGGCGGCGGGGTTGTCCCTGAACGGGTTCGGCGGCGCCGGCGGGATCGGGAAGACGCTCGCGGAGTGGGTCACGACCGGGGAAACGGAGTTCGACGCCACGGCCTACCGCGCATGGCGCTTCGGGCGGGTCCACCGGGATCCGGTCTTCGCCGCCGAGCAGGCGCGCGAGTCATACAAGTATTACTACCTGTTGCGATACCCGTTCGATCACGAGGAATGGGGCAGGCCGAAGCGAACCAGCGCGCTACACACGAGGTTGCAGGATCTCGGGTGCGTATTCGGTGCGAAGAACGGGTGGGAGCGGGCGGACCATTTCGAGCCCGGGGTGCCGTGGCGCCGCGCCGGGGCCGACCAACGCGGATTTGGGTGGTCGAGGCCTCCATGGTTCGACCATCTGGCCTCAGAGCACGCGGCGTTCCGTGAACGCGTCGGGATCATCGACCTCTCGTCGTTCGGCAAGATCGAGGTCGCGGGGCCGGGCGCGCTGGGGCTCCTTGAGCGAGTTTGCGACAACCGGATCGACCGACCGAGCGGCTCGATCGTGTACACGCAGTTCCTCGACCGGAGTGGCGGGATCGTGGCCGATGTTACGGTCACACGTCTGGCGGAGGAACGGTTCCGCGTCGTGACCGGGGCGGCCGCGATCGACTCGGACCTGGGGTGGCTCCGCGCGAACGTGCGCGATGGCGACGGGGTCGTCGAGCTGAACGAAGCGAGCGAGGATCTCTCCGTGATCGGTCTGTGGGGCCCCCGTGCCCGCGCCGTCCTCGCCGCCGTGACCGATGACGACGTCTCGAACGACGGGATCCCGTACCTTTCCGCGCGCCTCGTCCGGATCGGGCCCGCCCCGGCGCTCGTCCAGCGGGTCACATACGTGGGGGAGCTCGGGTTCGAGCTCTACGTCGAGCCATTCTGGGCAGTGCAAGCCTGGGACCGCCTTTGGGCCGCAGGCGAGCCCTTCGGGATGGCACCGGGCGGGTATCGGGCGTTGGATTCACTGCGCATCGAGAAGGGTTATCGCGCCTTCGGCACCGACCTCACGGCGCGTGACACACCCTGGGATGCCGGCCTCGGCTTCTGCGTGGATCTGGACAACGGGGACTTCAACGGCCGCGACGCCCTGCTGGCCGCGCGCGAACGCGGATCGGATCGAAAGCTGCGCACCCTGGTGGTCGGCGACCCCGACTACCTGACCATCTACGGCGGCGAGGCGGTCTACGCTGGCGGCCGCGTAGTCGGCCGCCTGACGAGCGTCGCCTATGGTTTCACCGTCCGACGCAATGTCGCATACGCGTACCTTCCGGCCGAACTCGGCGTCGGGGCCGGCGTCGAGGTCGAGATGTTCGGCGAGATGGTTCCCGCCGAGGTCGCCCCCGACGTTCTCTACGATCCCGAACGCGCCAAGGTCGCGGTGTGACCAACGGCCAGCCAACGGTCGACCAGATCGTCGAGCGCGTGTCGCTGTGGCGAGGCGAGGATGCGACGGTTTCGGAGCTATCGGGCGGGTTGACCAACAAGAACTACCGAGTCGACGCGGCGGGCAAGAGGTATGTATTGCGGCTCCCCGGCGCCTCGACGGAGCTTCTCGCCGTCGATCGCGAGAACGAGTGGCACAACGCGAAGGCCGCGGCGGAGACCGGCGTGGCGCCTCGCGTGCTCGAGTACCTGCAGGAGGTCAACGTCATGGTCCTGGAGTTCATCGAGGGCGAGACGATGTCGTCCGAGCAGCTTCGTTCGAAGGAGATGGCACGACGGATGGCCTTGTCGATCCGCCGACTGCACTCGGCGCGTCGGTTCCGAGCGGACTTCGACATGTTCCGGCTGACCGAGTTCTACTTGCGGGTGTGCGATGAGCGTGACGTCCGGATCCCGGAGGGTTTCCAGGATCGCGTGCCGCAGGTGGCGAGGATTGAGCACGCCTTCGCCCGACGCCCGATGTCCTCGGTCCCGTGCCACAACGACCTGCTGGCCGAGAACTACATCGACGACGGGCAAGCGCTTCGGATCGTGGACTTCGAGTACAGCGGGAACAACGACCCCTGCTTCGAGCTGGGCGACACGGCGCAGGAGTGCGGCTTCGACCCGGACCTACGCGCGGCGCTGTGCGAGGCATACTTCGGGCAGGCGACGCCGGCGCTGCTGGCCCGGATCGAGCTTCAGGCCGCCATGGCGGACGTCGGCTGGACGCTATGGGCCGCGATCCAGGCGCAGATCTCCGCGATCCACTACGACTTCTGGGGCTGGGCCACCGAACGATGGGAACGTGCCGCCGCGGCGTTCGACGGTCCCGGGTTCGGAGCTCTGCTCGCCGATGCCGTCGCGGGTTGACGCCGAAGAGCGATCGCCGAGCTCAGGACCTGATCCGCTCTCCCTTGGGATCGAACAGGGGCTCGGCCGCCACGACGGCCGGGACGCGCTCCCCGAAAACCTCGACCTCCAGTCTCATGTCCGGCTCGGCGAGCGCGACCGGCAGGTACGCGTAGGCGATCGACGCCCCAACCGAATACCCGATCCCGCCGCTCGTCACCCGCGAGACGACCTCGCCGTCCCGGAAGACCGGCTCGTTGCCCAGGCACATCGCGCGCTCGTCGGCGAGCCTCAGGCACGAGAGTCGCTTCGCGACGGCGCCCTGCGCTCGCTCGAGTGCCTCGTTCCCGACGAACCCGGGCGCCTGCATCCGTACCGCGAACCCGAGACCGGCCTCGAAGGGGTTCTCCTCGGGCGTGATGTCCGCGCCCCAAGCCCGGTAGCCCTTCTCCAGGCGAAGGGTGTCGATCGCGCGGTACCCGGCCGGCACCAGCCCGTGGGGCGCGCCGGCCTCGACCAGCGTGTCCCACAGACGGCCCGCGTACTCGATGCTCGGGTAGAGCTCCCACCCGAGCTCTCCGACGTAGGTGACACGGAGCGCGCGACAGGGCACGTCGCCGACGACCACGTCGCGCCACGACATATACGGGAACGCGTCGTTCGACAGATCGGCCGTCGTCGTCGACGAGAGGATGTCTCTCGCGCGCGGGCCCCACAGCCCGAAGCACGCGAGCGCCGGAGTGACGTCGCGCACCTCGACCGGGTCGCCGGACCAGTCCCACAGCTGCTTGCGGATCCACCCGATGTCGTGGTTCCCGAAGGCGGTGCCGGTCACCAGCATGAACCGGTCGTCCTCGAGCCGCGACACCGTCAGGTCGCACTCGATGCCGCCCCGCGCGTTCAGCATCTGCGAGTAGACGACGGCCCCCGGTGGGCGGTCCACGTCGTTCGCGCACAGCCGCTGCAGGAACCCGGCGGAGCCGGCCCCGTTCACCTCGATCTTCGCGAAGCTCGACTCATCGAAGAGGCCGGCCCGGTCCCGCGTCGCCAGATGCTCCGTCACGATCGCGGTCGACCAGTGCTCGCCGGCCCATCCGCGCGGACGAAGCGACTCGTGCGCCGGATCCTCGTTCGAGGCGAACCAGTTCGCGCGCTCCCACCCAGACTTCTCGCCGAACTCAGCGCCGAGAGCGGCCAGGCGTTCGTACGTCGGCGCGGTCTTCAGCGGGCGCCCGGCCCGCCGCTCCTCACCCGGGTAGTGGATGTCGTAGTAGGTGGCATAGACCTCGTACGCGCGCGACCTCGCATAGCCGCGCGAGCGGTGCTGCCGGCCGAACCGACGGATGTCCATCTTCCACAGGTCGTACTCGGGCTCACCGTTCACGATCCAGTCGGCCATCACCTTGCCGACCCCGCCCGCCCCGGCGATCCCGTGCGCGCAGAACCCCGTCGCGACGAAGAGCCCGCGCACGTCGGATTCGCCCAGGATGAACTCCCCGTCGGGCGTGAACGCCTCGGGCCCGTTGATCATCCTGACGATCTCGGCGCTCGCCATCGCAGGCACCAGGCCGAACGCGGCATCGGCCAGACCCTCGAACCGTTCCCAGTCCTCGGGCAGCAACGTGTTGTTGAAGTCGGCCGGAGGACCGTCCTCGACCGCCCACGGCGCGGGCGTGCGCTCGTATCCGCCCATCACCAGGCTGCCGCCGCCCTCGGCGCGGAAGTAGATCAGCCGGTCCGGGTCACGCATCGTCGGGAAGTCGGGCCGCACGCCCTCGATCGGCTTCGTCACGAGGTACTGGTGCCCGAACGGCACGACCGGGACCTCGACGCCGGCTAGCCGCCCGATCTGGTTCGCGTACATGCCGCCGGCGTTCACGACGACGCCCGTGCGGACCCCTCCACGATCGGTGTCCACGCCGATGACACGCCCGCGCTCGACCTCGATTCCCGTGACTCCGACGCCGGTGCGGATCTCGGCTCCCCGCCGCTTCGCGCCCTCGGCCAGTGCGTGCGCAAGCCCGCTGGGGTCGAGATGTCCGTCGGTCGGAAGGAACGCCGCGCCCAGCACACCGGTCGGGTCGAACAGCGGGAATCGCTCGAGCGCCTCTTCCGTGGAGACGATCGAGAGCGGGAGCCCGAACGTCCGGCCCCAGCCGGCCAGGCGTTGGAGCTCCTGCATCCGCTCCGGTGACGACGCCAGACGCAGCGATCCGACCTCGTGCCAGTCCGGGTCGACCCCCGTCTCGGCGTGCAGCCGCCGGTACAGCTCGGCCGAGTACATCATCATCCGAGTAAGGGAGACGCTCGAGCGAAGCTGACCGACCAGGCCTGCGGAATGGAACGTCGAACCGCTCGTCAGCTGGTCGCGGTCGAGGAGCACGACATCGTTCCATCCGAGCTCGGCCAGGTGGTACGCGATGCTCGTGCCGGCGACGCCGCCGCCGATCACGACGGCCCGGAACTCCTCCACCCGGGACCTCCCTAGGTCCTCGGCAGCTGGACCGGGACCGTCGCGGCGCGAAGCCAGTCGTCGAACCGGTCATCGCCCGCGGTCGCCAGGCAGCGGGCGAAGTGGCGCCCGGCGTAGTCGACGTAGTCGAAGTCCAAGGTCGAGAGCGCCTGCTGCAGCACGCCCCACATCGCCTCGCGAAAGTCCGACATCACTCGCATCAGCGCGAGCCGCGCGCGGTGCGCGTCGCCGACGACGCCGAAATACAGGCCGAGCAGCATCTCCTGGGCGTCCGGGGTGAGGCCGTTGTTGATCGAGAGGTTCCCCAGGTCGAAGAAGAGGTCGCCGACCCCCGCGTACTCGTAGTCGACGATCCACGTGTGGTCGCCGTCCAGCAGGAAGTTCGCGTTCAGCAGGTCGTTGTGGCACGTCGTCTCCGGCATCGGCGCCGCGCCAAACGCGGCCTCGATGCGATCGGACAGGGCGTGGGCGTCGTCGAAGGCCCGCGGGATCGCCACGCCCCGGTCCGCCGCCAACGTCCGGTATTCCTCGACGATCCGGAACACGGGGAACCGCGAGCGGATCGGCGGGCAGCCGTGGATCGCCCGGACCGAGCACACCACCGAGGCCAGCACATCTTCGCGCCGCAGGTCCTCCTCGGGGATGTACGTGCCCTGGACGAATCTGGTGATCAGGGACGCGCGCTCGGGGAGCCATGCGAAGACGTCAGGTCCCACGCCGGCCTCGGCCGCAATCCGTCCCGCTTCGTACTCGGCCTCCCGGTCGATGCCGAGCAGCCCGGTGTCGCGCCCGGCGATGCGGAGCACGAACGACTCACCGCCCACGTCGATCCGAAAGTTTCGGTTCGTGATCCCTGCGGTGATCGGCGTGACAACGGTCTCCAGGCCCCGCCACGCTTCGACCGCCGCGATCGCGGCATCGAGCTCAGGATCCGGCGCCCCGCTCATCGCGGCGAACGGTAGGCGCCGCAACGGAGGCGGTCAACCTCGATGGCCCGCAGCACATCCACAGCGGTTTCGCCGTCATGAGGCGGCCTTCATGCTCGGAACCGTAGGGTTTTGCGGCGTCTGCCCGATATAGGACCAACCGTTCGAAAAGGGCAACCTGCCGCCGAGCAGGGCGCAAAGCCACGGGCCTCCTCGAGGTCGCCGGGCTGCCGAAAGGAGAAGTCGTATGCGTGGGACGACGTTGCTGGCGCTCGGGATCCTCCTCGACGCCCTCGTGGGCATACCGTTGGCGATCGCGTTCCAGTCGTGGACGCTGGCGATGCTGCTTCCCGTCGCCGTCGGGATGATGCTCGTCCTCAGCGATCGCGAGCGCCAACGGACACGCGTGCGAACCTAGCTTCCTGGATCACGTCCGCTCAGGAATCGGGCGAATCCTCCCGGACGGCGGTCGCGACCTCCACGGTGTCGCCGCCGGCATGTTTGGCTCGGTACATCGCTTCGTCTGCGGCATGCACGAGGGGTTCGACGTCACTGGCGTGGTCGGGGAAGGCAGACACCCCGACGCTCACGCTCGTCGTATGCAGAACCGTCCCCTGGTGCACGAATTCCATCCCTCCGACCGCCTCGCGGAACTCGTCGGCCCGTCGCACGACGACGTCCAGCGGGGTCTCGGGGATCAGCAGGACGAACTCGTCGCCGCCGTATCGGCAGGCGGCATCCTCGCTGCGAGAGTGTCGCTGCAAGGCGTTCCCGATCTCCCGCATCAGCGTGTCGCCCGCGAGATGGCCGTACGTGTCGTTGAATCGCTTGAAGCGATCGAGGTCGAACATCATCACACCGAGTGGAAGCCCGCTTCGGGCCGAACGACGGATCTCCCTGTCCAGTGTCTCCTCCAGGTACCGGCGGTTGAACAGACCGGTCAGGGGATCCCGGATCGACTGGTTCCGGAGCGATTCGCGCAGACGCAGGCTCGTCAACGCCAGCCCCAGGTGCTCGGCGAGCGTGACGGCGAGCGACTCTCCCGTGGTGCTCGACCGCGTGGTCGAGCGGCCGATCGCATCTACGGCCGCCAGGTGGAGCAAGCCGATCGCCTGCCCCTGAGCGACGAGCGGGACGCAGAGCGATGCGTGCACGCCGGGGCGGACGTGCGAGCAGCGCGGGGACGGGGCGACTCCAAGACCGCCGTGACGGCGGCCACGACGCAGTGCCCAGCAGTCGTCGGGAGCGAAGACCTGCCGGCTCCCCTCCTGACCGCCCCACGTCGACATCCCCTCCACGAGGGTGCCGGACTCGTTCTCCAGGTACAGGCCCCCGGAGAGATCCTCGAAGAGCCGGGCGCCGAAGCTCGCCGCGAGCTCGAACACTTCCTCCGGCGAGGTCACCGCCTGCAGCAGCTCCGCCAGCTCGCCCATGACCATCAGCTCTCGGTTCCGCCGGCCGAGCTCCGTCTCGGCCAGCACACGCTCCGTCACGTCACGCCACGTTGCGGCGACTCCGTCCTTGAGCTTCGTCGCCCGTATGTCGTAGGCGCGGATGACGCGGCGTCCACCTCCCGTGACGTCCTCGTAGGTCAGGGTCTCTCCGGCGAGCGAGGAGCCCGTCTCCACGATGTGAGCGAAGTCGCCGAACAACACGTCCCGCTCCCGCTGCGGAACGAGGGCGGCGAGGCTTCCGTCTTCCACATCGGGGTCGATCCCGGCCACCTCGCGGGCGGCGTCGTTCGCGTACTCGATCCGAAAGTCGACGATGTGACCCTCGTCGTCGCGGACGGCCGTGAAGATGCCGAACGCGTCCAACAGGTGCTCCGCCGACACGCGGAACAATTCCCGGCTCTCGTGAAGTTCCTCCTCGAGCCGCCGCGTGTCGGTGACGTCTTCGAGGACGACGACGGCCTCCAGGACGGCCCCATCCGGGCTCGGGACCGGAGTAGCGTAGAGGGCGACGACGACGTCGTCATGGTCGTCTCGGTGAGCGACGGCAAGCGTCGCGGGCTCGGGCCCGCCGGGAGTGCCGGACGGGTCAAGGAGAGGTTCGAGCCGGACGCCCTCCAACAACGCCGAAAGCGGGGACCCGACGGCATCGCTCGCGGGCAGCCCCGTGACGCGCTCCGCGCCGCCGCCCCAGAGCGTCACCACGCCGTCCGGGTCGATGGCCGCGATCGCCGCCGGTCCCGTATCGATCACGGCCCGCAGCCGGGCCGCGTTGCGCTCGGCGTCGGGCTGGACGGGGACCGGCTCCAGACCCGCTTCGTGTTTGCTCATGGCGGGCACCCCGGTCAACTAGGCGGGGACTCCCCTCGGTCCCCAACGTCTTACCCAGGGAGCTTACCCCCAAGAACGGCCGCCCGTTCCTTCGGCACGCATCTCTATTCCGCCCGACCGATCAAGGCCCGGATCCACAGGTCCGCGAACGGACCTCCCCATCACGATCAAGGTGTGACCGCACGGGCCGATGTTGATTCCAGTGGAGCGAATGCCGGGCGTCGGATGAGTGTTCGCAGGATCGTCGTGTCGATGGCCGTCGCCACGATCGGCCTTTCCGCGTGCTCTTGCCAACACATGGTGACGACGCAGACCGAGGCTCGAGACAGGATCGCCGCGGGGCCCGCGCTGAACGCCACGACCGGCGCCTATCGGGTCGGTGACCTGGTGGTCAAGCTCACGAGGGTGGTCCGGCTGCCCGAGGGCCAGATGGGGATGGAGTTCGTCATGAGCTCGGTGTCCGGCTCCCTGGCCGGCTGCTGCGACGTCTTCCCCCATACCGCCCTCGAGCAACCGGCGCGGCAGTCGGCCATGGGTGACACCTTCCGGCTCGACATCGCGCTTCCGACCTCGTCCGTGAACCCCGACGGCACGATCGAGATGCGCCTCATCGGTCACAAGCCGGCATCGGTCCTCGGATCCTTCACCGTCGACCTGGCCTCCCTCGGCGTCAAGGTCTGAACGACCGCGGACGTTCTTCGACTGTGAGCACCCGAGCGAAACTGATCCACCTGCCGAGGGATATGCTCGCGCGGGAGGACGCCGTGGACTGGAGGGACGAGGACCCAGGGCTTCCCGTCGAGTTCGGGCCCTGTTCCAATGGCGAGTACGACCCAGAGCCCGCGCTCCCTCTTGTGCTCCGTGAGGCCATCCGGCGTGCGCGCATCTCTTGTGACGACAATGCGCAGCGCACCGGGCTCACTCGACGGGAGTTCCTCCTATCGATTTGTGGCGCGGCGACCACACTGCTCGCGCTCGACGCATGCACCCGTGAAGCGCATCGAGCCGATTCGAGCGCCGAGACGAGCAGCCCGGGCGGCGGATACGGGAGCATCTCGCCCGAGGCCACAGTTGATCCCTCCCCGGCTACCGATGCGATCGGCGGCGAGGAGTTCGTGTTCGACGTCCAGGGACATCTCCTGGAGTACGAGCTCTTGCCCATCCTCAACGGCCAAGACTTCTGGCAGACCTTCCCCCAGCAGCACTGCGGAGAACCGGATCCTCGAATCTGTTTCTCGATCGACAACTTCATGGACCTGATGTTCATCCGATCGGACACGTCGATGCTGGTGCTGTCGGCATTGCCGATCTATCCGCAAGGGAGTCCGCTCTCTGCCGAGGTCATGGACGTGACCCGGCGGATCGCCCTCGGCCTCTGCCGCGACGACCGAGTCCTGCTACACGCGCAGGCGCTGCCCAACCTGAGCGTCCCCGAGTCCTCCTTGATGGCGATGGAGCAGACGGCGACGACCCATCCGATCGTCGCCTGGAAGACGTTCACGCACTTCCCCGACGTACTCGATCGCAGCGGCAACGGCTGGTGGCTCGACGACCACGATCCGGCGCTCAAACAGGTTGGGGAGAGGTTCATCCGCAAGTGCGTCGACCTCGGCCGCCCGAATATCTGTGTGCACAAGGGATTCAGCAACGGGAGCGTCTTCGCTTCACCGCAGGACGTGGGGCCGGCCGCGAAGCGCAAT
Organism: Actinomycetota bacterium; assembly: GCA_030774235.1. GTDB lineage: Bacteria > Actinomycetota > UBA4738 > UBA4738 > HRBIN12 > JALYLM01. Next base: position 894 of record JALYLM010000004.1, on the reverse strand, counting down.
CCAGACGCGAACATCGTCGTCTACCACTCGGGCTTCGAGGCGGGCCACGTGGAGGGCCCCTACTCCACATCGACCGCGAACCTCGGGGTGAACCGCCTCATCACGTCCATGCGACGTGCAGGCGTCGGGCCGAACCAGAACGTCTATGCCGAGATCGGGTCGACGTGGTGGTACACGTTCCGGTACCCATCGCAGGCAGCCCACGTGCTCGGCAAGCTCCTGAAGTACGTGGGCGAGGACAACGTTCTGTGGGGTACGGATTGCCTGTTCTACGGATCTCCCCAACCGCTCATCCAGGCGATGCGCGCGTTCAGGATCTCGGCCGAGTTCCAGGAACGGTATGGGTACCCCGAACTCACGAAGGGGATCAAGGCGAAGATTCTCGGCGTGAACGGGGCTCGTCTCTACGGCGTCGACCCAATCACAACGCGGTGTGCGTTCACGCGGAAGGAGCTTGAACAGCTCCGGCGTCAGCTTCCGGGGCGCAACGGGGCGCTCGGCCCCCGAACCAAGTTCGGGGCCGACAAGGTGCGTGAACATCAGCGTAGCGAGATTGCAGTTGCCGGGTAAGGACCGTCGCGAGGCTCAAAGGACCCGCCACCTTAAGCTTGGGCCGTGTTCGAGATCTCGCCTCGTGCCGCGCGGAAGGTTGCCTTCATCGCAGCGCTCGCGAACCTCCTCGCGGGGGCGCTGACGCTGTTCGTGCTTCGGCAGGGTCTTCCGCCTCGCTCGCTGGTCGATCGCGCGGCGTTCATCTCCTCCCACGTGGTCCTCTGGCGACTCGGATGGCTCGGCTGGAGCGTCGCGGCGGTCACGCTGCTCGGTCTGTTCCTGGCTCTCGCCGGGCGGTGGCGACCAGAGGCCCCGGTTCTCTGCGGGCTCGGCATCGTCGTG
>JALYLM010000003.1 GCA_030774235.1 Actinomycetota bacterium | reverse complement strand
GGCTCGGCCCTGGTCATGGAGGGCGACGCGCTCACCGGCATCTTCACCGAACGGGACGTGATGCGGGCCGTGGCCTCCGACTTCGACGCAGCCCACCATCCGGTGAGCGAGTTCATGACACAGGATCCGGCGACGGCCGAACCCGCGTCGGGCCTGCGGGGAGCGCTCGACACGATGCTGCAGGGTGGGTTCCGACACCTGCCAGTCGTGTACGGGGGCCGCGTGGTCGGGGTGATCTCCATGCGCGACCTCACGGCCAGCCTGGAGCGAGAGCGCGGATAGTCGACCCGCGCCGGCAACCCGAGCGCCGGCCGTCAGAACCCGGCCTTGGCGCGCGCCGAGGGCATCGATTCGGCGGCCTCTCGGAGCGCCCTGTGCACCTCGCGGAAGACGTCGCCCACGAACGACGCCGGCTCGCTGCCACCCGTGCCCATCGTGCCACGCACCGCCGACGCGGTGATCTCGCACGCCTTCTCGAACACTGCCCAGTCCTGCTCGCGGGACATCCCGACCTCCATCTGCCTCTCCCTTGGCCGCGTCTTCCCTTGGTTGCATCTCCCCTGGTTCGCAACCGCCAGGCTACCTGAGCCGCGATGGGCGGCACGCGTAGGTCCCCCGCGTCGCGGGTAGCATCCTCGACACGGCCGGCGCGCCGGTCTCCGCTGACCCGGCCGACGGACCGATCGACGAACCGGCCGACGAACCGGCCGACCACCGGAAGGATGGATGTGAACGTCGTCGCGCTCGTGAAGTACGTGCCGAACCCGCAGGGAACCCCGCGGCTCGGCCCCGACGATCTCCTCGTGCGGCAGGGGGTCGACGGAGCTCTCGACCCCGGTGACGAATACGGCGTCGAGACGGCGCTGCAGATCGCCGAGGCCGGCGGGGGCGAGGTGCTCGCCCTCTCGATGGGACCCGATGAGGCGAACGCGGCGATCCAGCGGGCGCTCGCGATGGGTGCGGACCGCGGTTTCCTGGTGACCGATCCCGCCCTGCGAGGCGCCGACTCCCTCGTCACCGCGCGAGTGCTCGCCGCGGCGATCGCCCAAGCACCCTTCGACCTCGTGATCGCGGGAGTGGAGTCGACCGACGGCTACACCGGCACACTGCCGATGACGATCGCCGAGCTTCTCGGCGTGCCGAGCGTGACGTTCGCGCGAACGGTTTCGGTGGACGGCGGCACGATCCGCGCGGAGCGTCAGACCGAGACGGGCTTCGACGTCGTCGAGTGCCCGCTCCCGGCCGTCGTCACGGTGACGTCGGGAGCGACGGAACCGCGTTACCCCTCGCTGAAGGGCATCATGAGCGCGAAGCAGAAACCGGTTCAGCGATCCAGCGCGGCCGACCTCGGCCTCGCGAGCGACGAGCTCGTTCCGACGCAATCCGTGGTCGCGGTCCACGACGCGCCGGCGAAGGCTTCAGGCGAGGTCGTGCCCGCGGGGCCCGAGACCGCCGCCCGGATCGCCGACCTGCTCGCCGAGGCGAAGGTGATCTGAGTGGCGACGATCTGGGTCTACGCCGAGGTCGGGGCCGACGGACCCAGCCCAACGGCGCTGGAGCTACTCACGAAGGCGCGGTCGCTCGCGGACTCCGTCGAAGCCGTCGCACTGGGTCGGGGAGCCTCGGCCGCGGTGGCGGCGCTCGGGGACCATGGCGCTTCGCGTGTCTACGTGGCCGATGACGACGTCTTCACCGATTCCGTCGGGCAGCCCGCGGCTCACGTGCTGGCGTCGCTCGTGTCCGAGCACGCTCCGGACCTGATCCTGTTCGCGACCTCCTACGACGCCAGGGACGTCGCCGGGCGTCTTCAGGCCAAGACGGGCTCGACGCTGATGAGCAACGCGACGGACGTGCTTGCCGTCGACCGCGCCCGCACCGAGATCCTCGGCGGCACCAAGATCGTCGACGTCGAGCTCCGCGGCCCCGCTCCCCGCCTCGTCCTCGTCCGGCCGAAGTCGTTCGTGGCCGAGCCGTCCGGCGGCACGGCCGAGGTCGTTCCGGTCGACGTGGAGATCCCGAGCCAGCATCTGGCCGCCCGGCGCGTCGAGCGTCACGAGGAAGCGGCGAGCGGTCCAAAGCTCGAGGACGCGAAGGTGGTGATCGCCGGCGGGCGCGGCCTGCAGGGACCGGAGAGCTTCTCCGTGCTCGACGAGCTCGCCGACGCGATCGGCGGCGCGGCGGTGGGTGCGAGCCGGGCGGCGGTCGACGCCGGATGGGTCCCGTACAGCTTCCAGATCGGCCAGACTGGCAAGACGGTGCGGCCCGAGGTCTACCTTGCGGTCGGGATCAGCGGCGCTACGCAGCACATCGTCGGGATGAAGGGCGCCAAGCGGATCGTTGCGATCAACAAGGACGCTGACGCCCCGATCTTCCAGATGGCCGACCTCGGCGTCGTCGGAGACCTCTTCGAGGTGGTCCCGGCGCTCACGGAGGAGATCCGCAGGCGCAAGGGCGCCTGAGCTCGAGCTTCAGTCGAAGGCGCGGAGGCCCGTTAGCGCCTGCCCGATGATGAGCGTGTGGATCTCGCTCGTTCCCTCGTACGTGAGGACGGACTCCAGGTTGTTCGCATGTCGCATCACCGGATACTCCAGGGTGATCCCGCTGGCGCCCAGGATCGTTCGGGCCTCGCGGGCGATCTCGAGTGCCTCCCGGACGTTGTTCAGCTTCCCGAAGCTGACCTGCTCCGGGAGCAGACGTCCTTCGTCCTTCATCCGGCCGAGATGGAGGGCGAGGAGCGTGCCCTTCCCCAGCTCGAGCGCCATGTTGGCGAGTTTGGCCTGCGTGAGCTGGAACCCGCCGATCGGCCGGCCCCACTGCACGCGGGTCTTCGCGAACTGGAGCGCCGATTCGAAACAGGCCCTCGCCGCCCCCATCGCGCCCCAGACGATCCCGTAGCGCGCCTCGGAGAGGCAGGAGAGCGGCCCCTTCATCCCCACGACGTCCAGAGCGGCGCTCTCGGGGAGCCGAACGTCGTCGAGAACCAGCTCCGAGGTCACGCTCGCCCGCAGCGAGAGCTTGCGGTGGATGTCACGAGCGGAGAAGCGCGGCGTATCGGTCGGCACGATGAACCCGCGCACGCCCTCGTCGGTCGAGGCCCACACGATGGCGAGGTCCGCGATGCTGCCGTTCGTGATCCACATCTTGGTCCCGTTCAGCACCCAGTCCGGGCCGTCGCGCTTCGCGGACGTCCTCATCTGGCTCGGGTCGCTGCCGACATCGGGCTCCGTGAGTCCGAAGCACCCGATCGCCTCGCCGGCGGCCATCTTCGGGAGCCACTCCTGCTTCTGCTCCTCGCTCCCGTACTTCCAGATCGGAAACATCGACAGCGAGCCTTGGACGCTGACGAAGGATCGCAGGCCGCTGTCGCCGGCCTCGAGCTCAAGGCAGACAAGGCCGTAGCTCACCGCGTTGGCGCCCAAGCAGCCGTAGCCCGTCAGGTGCATGCCGAGCAGCCCGAGGTCGGCGGCTCCCTTCATGACGGTACGGGGGAACTCGCCGCGTTCGAACCAGTCGCCGACGTTCGGGAGCACCTCGGACTCGACGAACCGCCGGACGACGTCGCGCATCGCGCGCTCTTCATCGCTGAGCAGATGATCGATCTCGAGTGGGTCGGACGGGTCGACGGCCATCGCGCGGACCAGCCTACGTTTTCCGGGATCCGGTCGAAAACGCGTCGCGTGGTTCGTCGATAGGGTGAACGCGGGCCGAGAGTGCCCGCCCGGGGTGCGAAGGAGGAAGACGTTGAGGTACGCGTTGCTGATCTACGGCGATGAGAACGCACGGGAGGCCGCCGGCGCCGACCAGCGGAAGGCGATGTATCAGGAGTACGACAAGTTCGGCGCCTGGCTCGCCGAGAAGGGTTGGATGCGCGGGGGCGAGGAGCTCGACTCCACGAAGACGGCCACCACGGTCCGGGTTCGGGACGGTGAGACGCTCAGCACGGATGGGCCGTTCACGGAGACGAAGGAGCAATTGGGCGGATACTTCCTGATCGAATGCGACGACCTCGACCAGGCGATCGAGGCGGCGGCCAGGATCCCGGGGGCGAGCTTCGGCTCGATCGAGGTCAGGCCGCTCGTCGAGCAGCCGGGACACTGACCGGCGACGTCGTCGACCGCTTGTTCCGCCGCGAGTCGGGGCGGGCGGTGGCGACCCTGATCCGGGTGACCGGTGACTTCGACCTGGCCGAAGAGGCCGTCCAGGAGGCGTTCGCTGCCGCGCTCGAGCGGTGGCCACGCGACGGGATGCCCGACAACCCCGGCGCGTGGATCACGACGACCGCGCGCAACCGAGCCATCGATCGGCTTCGGCGTGAGCGGTCGGGCGAGCGTAAGCGTGAGCAACTGGCAGGCCTGGAGCTGCTCGGGAGAGACGACGACGTGCGCGAGATCCCCGACGATCGCCTCCGACTGATCTTCACGTGCTGCCATCCAGCGCTCCCGATGGAAGCGCGGGTCGCGCTCACGTTGCGGACGGTCGCCGGCCTGTCCACGGCGGAGATCGCCCGCGCCTTCCTGACCACCGAGCCCACGATGGCGCAGCGGCTCGTCCGATCGAAGCGGAAGATCGCGGCGGCCGGCATCCCCTACCGTGTTCCTCCGCGCGAGCTGCTCGCGGAGCGGCTCGCCGGCGTGCTCGCCGTGCTCTACCTGGTGTTCAACGAGGGATACGCCTCGACGACGGGCGACCTCGTCCGGGCCGAGCTGTGCGAGGAGGCCATCTGGCTCGCGCGCATCGTCGATCGTCTCCTGCCCGGCGATCCGGAAGTGCTGGGGCTTCTCGCGCTCATGCTCCTCCAGCACTCCCGACGCCAGACTCGAACCGACGCCGGCGGCGACCTCGTGTTGCTGGAGGATCAGGATCGGTCACGCTGGGATCACGACATGATCGACGAGGGGCTCTCGACGCTGGATCGTGCGCTCGACAAGCGTGCGCCGGGCCCCTACCAACTCCAGGCCGCGATCGCGGCACTGCACGCCCGTGCCCCTCGAGCGCAGGACACCGACTGGCCGCAGATCGCGGCGCTGTACGGGACGCTCGCCCTCCTCGAGCCCTCGCCGGTCGTGGAGCTCAACCGAGCGGTCGCAGTTGCAATGGCCGATGGACCGGCGGCGGCGCTGCCACTCGTCGACGCACTCGCCGCGGAGCTCGACCGCTACCACCTGTTCCATGCGGCACGGGCCGATCTGCTGCGGCGTCTCGGCCGAGACGAGGAGGCCGCGGGGGATTATCGGCGCGCGCTCGAGCTCGCAACGAATCCCGCGGAACGCGCCTTCCTCGACCGTCGTCTGAAGGCCGCCGAACCCACCCCGTGACCCTTCGAAGGCCGCACCCGCCCCCGTCGGCGGCGTGCGCTAGTCTCCGCCCACATGCTCTTCCCCACCACGGACTTCGCCATCTTCTTCAGCCTTGTCTTCCTCGGACATTGGCTTCTGAACCCGCGCCCGACGCCTTGGAAGCTCTTCATGATCGGCGCGAGCTATGTCTTCTATGCGTGGTGGGACTGGCGCTTCGTGCTGCTGCTGGCGGGCGTCTCGTTCCTCGCTCAGGCCGGCGCGTTGGCCGTGGACGGGCGGCGGGATCCGCGGCAGCGACGGGTCGTGACGATGATCGCCGTGGCGCTCGTGATCGCCCCGCTGTTGTACTTCAAGTACTACGGCTTCCTCTCCGTGAACCTGTCGAACGCTGCCGTGAGCCTCGGCCTGCACCTGTCGCTGCCGCTGAGCCAGGCGATCCTTCCCGTCGGCGTCTCGTTCTTCACGTTCATGGCGATCGCCTATGTCGTCGACGTCTCGCGCGGCACGATCTCGCCCGCGGGGTGGATCGACGCGTTCTTGTACCTGTCCTTCTTCCCGCACCTGGTGGCCGGGCCGATCGTGCGGCCGGCCGAGCTGATCACCCAGCTCGACATCAGGCGTGATCCACGACACGTCGACATGAGCGGTGGTGCGTGGCTGATCCTCGGTGGGTTGTTCAAGAAGGTCGTCGTCTCGAGCTTCCTGGCGGCGGCGATCGTCGATCCGGTGTTCGGCGATCCAGTCCGACACAGCGCGATCGAAACGCTCGTGGCCGTGTGGGGATATGCGGTCGTCATCTACGCCGACTTCAGCGGGTACACGGACATCGCGATCGGGGTGGCGAAGCTGCTCGGGTTCCAGTTCCCGCAGAACTTCGACCGACCCTACAGCGCTCGGTCGTTGCAGGACTTCTGGCGCCGCTGGCACATGACGCTGTCACGGTGGCTCCGCGACTACCTCTACATCCCCCTCGGCGGGTCGAGGAACGGCGAGCTCCGCACCTACGCGAACATCATGACCACGATGGTGCTCGGCGGTCTGTGGCACGGCGCGGCCTGGACGTTCGTGTTCTGGGGCGCATATCACGGTGCCGGGCAGACGATCGGCGCCTGGAGGCGGAACCGCGCGAAGGCCTCGGACCCGGAACCGGCCGAGGCCTCGACACGGATCTGGCTTCAGCGGCTCGCGACCTTCAACCTCGTCTGTGTGGGCTGGGTGTTCTTCCGGGCGGACTCGATGTCGACGGCGTTCTCGATGTTGGAACGGCTCGTGACCGGGTGGTCGACTCCCAGCACACTCGTCCACCCCATGGTGCTCTTCGCGATCGCCGGCATGTTGACCCTGCAGCTCCTCCCCCGAACACCTGCGCGGACGCTGCAGGACCGGATCTCCTCGTTGAAACCGGTCGCGATGGGGCTCGGGTTCGGCGTCGTCCTCGCCGTGATCGCCTCCATGGGTCCCCAGGGCGTCGCCCCGTTCATCTACTTCCGCTTCTGATGGCCGACGAGTTCACGATCGTTCGCGAACCTCACGACGAGGTCGTGCCCGGCTCCCGAACGCCCGTGCCGCCGGGGCGGCACACGATGCCGGCCGGT
>JALYLM010000002.1 GCA_030774235.1 Actinomycetota bacterium | reverse complement strand
ACCTCGCACACGAGCGTCGGCTCGAGCTCCACCCAGGACATGTCCTTGCCCGCCGACCACCGGCTCGGCCCGCCGGGCTCACGCCCACCGCCGAAGCTCTCGCCCCCCTCGAGCGGCCTCAGCCGTTCCCGGAGCGCGATCCGCTCCGGCGCCCGGAACGAGGACGTGTGGCCGACGTAGTGGAGGTTCCCCGCCGCGTCGTAGAGCCCGAGCAGCAGGCTCGCGATGCCCTCGCCCCCCTTCGCCACCCGGTACCCGCCCACGACGCAGTCGGCCGTTCGGCGATGCTTCACCTTCACCCATCCGCGCTGACCGGGCAGGTAGGCCTGGTCGACGCGCTTGGCGACGATGCCGTCCTGCCCGAGCCCTGCCTCGTCGGCGAACCACCGCTCCGCGACACCGACGTCGTCGGTCCACGGCGTCAGCCGCAGGTCCGGGCCGGGCGGCAGCTCCTCGAGCCGCTCGGGGGCCCGGGGCGCGCCGAGCCGGTCCCCCAGCGCCGTCAGCAGGCCGCGGCGTCGCTCGAGCGGAAGGTCCCTCAGGTCCTCGCCGTCCTCCTCGAGCAGGTCGAACAGGATGAGGGTGGCGGGGATCTCCGCCGCCAGCTTCAACACCCGCGAGGCGGCCGGGTGCAGCCGAAGCTGGAGTTCCTCGAACGCGAGCCGTCCGGGCCGCACGAGGATGATCTCGCCGTCGGCGACGAACGCCGGGGCCGGGCGCCCCGACAACATCGCCACGACCTCCGGGAAGAACCGCATCATCGGCCGATCGTCGCGGCTGACCAGCGAGATGCGCGCCGGGTCGGGGTCCCCCGCCGTCACGATCGTCCGAAACCCGTCCCACTTCGGCTCGTACGTCCAGCCGGCGCCCCGGGGTATCTCGGCCTCGAGCTTGGCCAGCATCGGCGCCGAGCGATCGTGCCGCCTGCTCCGGGGCATCGAGGTCAGCCCTCGCCCCTGCCCGCGCGGAAGCGCCGTCCCGCCTTCGCCCGATCCTGCTGGCCGAGCAGCACCTTGCGCAGGCGAACGTGCTCGGGCGTCACCTCGACGCACTCGTCCTCGCGGACGAACTCGAGCGCCTGCTCCAGCGACATCTGGAGCTTCGGGATCAGCCGCACCAGCTCCTCCGCCGTGGACTGACGGACGTTCGAGAGCTTCTTCTCCTTCGTCGGGTTCACGTCCATGTCGTCGGCCCTGGCGTTCTCGCCGACGATCATCCCTTCATACACCTCCTCTCCGGGGCCGACGAACATCGCCCCGCGCTCCTGGAGGTTCAGCAGCGCGAACTGCGTCGTGACCCCGCTCCGATCTGCTACGAGGGAGCCCGACGGACGGGTCCGCAGCTCGCCGTGCCACGGCTCGTATCCCTCGAAGACGTGATGGAGCTGTCCGGTTCCACGAGTCTCCGTGAGGAACTCCGTGCGGAAGCCGATCAGGCCGCGCGCCGGCACGACGTACTCCATCCGGATCCAGCCGGTGCCGTGGTTGACCATGCGGGCCAACCTCCCCTTGCGCAGAGAGAACAGCTGGCTGATGACCCCGAGGTACTCCTGGGGGGCGTCGATCGCGACCCGCTCCACCGGTTCGAGGAGCCTGCCGCCCACCGTCCGGGTGACCACCTGCGGCTTGCCGACGGTGAGCTCGTATCCCTCCCGGCGCATCATCTCGACGAGCACCGCCAACTGCAGCTCGCCGCGGCCCTGCACCTCCCACATGTCCGGTCGCTCGGTGGGCAGCACGCGGATCGAGACGTTCCCCACGAGCTCCTGGTCGAGACGACCTTTCACGAGACGCGCCGTCATCTTGCCGCCCTCGCGTCCGGACAGCGGCGACGTGTTGATGCCGACGGTCATCGACAGCGATGGCTCGTCGACCCGCGTGATCGGGAGGGGACGCGGGTCATCGGGATCGGCCAGCGTCTCACCGATCGTGATGTCGGCGATCCCGGCGACCGCGACGATCTCGCCGGGCCCGGCCTCTTCGGCCGCCACGCGATCCAGCGCCTCCGTGACGTAGAGCTCCGAGACCTTCGCGGGCTCGATCGTTCCGTCCACCCTGCACCACGCGACCTGTTGTCCTCGCGAGATCGTGCCCTGCCGCACGCGGCACAGGGCCAGCCTGCCGACGTACGGTGACGCGTCGAGGTTCGTCACCAGCGCCTGGAGCACGTGGCCCTCGTCGAACTCGGGCGCCGGGATGTGCGCCTTCAGGGCATCGAAGAGGGGCTCCAGGTCACCGGCGAGGGAATCGGGAGCGAGCCCGCACCTTCCGGCTCGAGCGTTCGCGAACAGGATCGGGAAGCCGACCTGGTGCTCGTCGGCGTCGAGGTCTAGGAACAGCTCCTCGACCTCGTGAACCACCTCGGCGGGGCGCGCGTCGGCTCGATCGACCTTGTTCACGAGGAGGATCACCGGAAGCTGGGCCTCGAGCGCCTTGCGCAGCACGAACCTCGTCTGCGGCAGCGGCCCTTCGCTGGCGTCGACCAGAAGGAGAACCCCGTCCACCATGGTGAGACCCCGCTCCACCTCGCCGCCGAAATCCGCGTGGCCCGGCGTATCGACGATGTTGATCTTCAGACCGCCGTGGCGGACGGCGGTGTTCTTCGCCAGGATCGTGATGCCCTTCTCGCGTTCCAGGTCCATCGAGTCCATCACACGTTCGGCGACGTCCTGGTTCTCGCGGAAGGCTCCGGACTGCCAGAGCATCGCGTCCACGAGCGTCGTCTTGCCGTGGTCCACGTGCGCCACGATCGCCACGTTGCGGATGTCGTTCCTTCGGGGCATCGGCCTGCGCGGTGCCTTCCTGCGGGACAGGGGACGCCGAGCGGTCGCCCGACACGGGCCAGTCTACCCAGGCAGACGGCCCCGACCTGGGGTCGAAGCCCGAGCCCGGAGGCCGAGCGAGCACACCGACGAAAGGTGTAGAAAGACACACCGTCGGACGCGGGAGGAGAGCTCGATGCCACCGATCCATCCGAAGCAACCGCAGAACGGGCTGAGCCGCCGTGAGTTCCTCAGGCGCGCCGCGGCCACGGGGATCGCGGTTCCGAGCCTGGCGGCGATCCTCGCGGCCTGCGGCTCGGGGGCGCAGACGAACGTCAACACGAACCCGTCCACGTCGGGCGGTGGGGCCAACAAGTTCGGCACGGGCGGCATCGCGGGGGCCGACTACCCGCTGGCGCGCCAGGACGCTCCGGTCACCTGGACGATCCAACCCGACAACCCGCCGATCGCCAGCGCCATGCAGCCGGAGAAGAACGCGACGCTTCGCGTCATGCGCTGGCCGTACTACTTCGACCAGGGCGTACTCGACGACTTCGCGAAGCATTACGGCTGCAAGGTCCAGGTCACCGAGTTCACCGACATGGACAAGGGCCTGGCGAAGATCAACTCGGGCCAGGGCGAGTTCGACATCATGTTCGGGATGAACGTCTGGGCCCTGGGTCGGTCGATCGCGGCGGGCCTGATCCGGCCCGTCAACCACGACTACATCCCGAACCTCGGGGGCAACGTCTGGGACCAGTTCCAGAGCCCCTTCTACGATGTCGGGGCCCAGTTCTCCGTGCCGTACTCCGTGTGGAACACGGGGATCTTCTGGCGCAACGACAAGCTGAAGATCGACCCCGCAAGCATGACGAACCCGTACGACGTGTTCTGGAACGGTCCGCCCAAGGGCAAGACGCACCTGCTCGCGAACGCCCAGGACGTGCTCGCCCTGGCGATGTTCCACGACGGCCTCACCGATGTGAACGTGACGGATCCGGCCACGATCACGAAGGCCAAGGACGAGATCGCCCAAGTCGCCCAGGCCGCGGGCGGCCTGCAGTACGACCACGTCGACTACACGGACGTCCCGGCGGGCAAGGCGTACCTGCATCAGTCCTGGTCGGGGAACGTCAGCGACGCGGTCGTGTTCCTGTCGAACAAGAGCGACGCCGATGTCCTCTCGTACTACTGGCCGGGCACCGACGGGCACCCGGCGAACGTCGACAACGATCTGACCGTGCTCCTGGCCAAGGGTAAGAACCCGGTGCTCGCGCACCTGTTGATCGACTGGATCTTCAACGGCAAGAACGCGTTGGCCAACTTCACGAACACGACGGGGTACCAGATGCCCCTGAAGACGATGAGTCGAGATTCGATGGTGAGCAGCGGCATCGTCCCCCAGCCCCTGTCGAGCGTGATCGTGACCGAGGAGGACTTCGCGAAGGGCTCCCGCGAGCTCGAGCTGCCGACGGACGCCGACGCGCTGTGGCAGCAGGCCTTCGCGCAACTCCAGGCGGGTGTCTAGCAGCACGGCCACCGTGACGCGCGGCCCTCGGCGAGCCCGAAGGGCCGCCGACGGCGATCGGGGCGTATGGTCGCCCCGCTGGTTCTGGCCCTCGTTCGTGGCTCCGGCCACGATCTACCTGCTGGTGTTCTTCGTGCTTCCCTTCTACGTGGTCGTCGCGGTGGCGTTCGGCACGACGGACCGGATCCTCCGCCAGCCCGTGCCGTACTGGAACCCCCTCAACTGGGACCCCGCGATCCTTCGGTTCACCCTTTCCAACATCTCGCACACCGACGGCCTGTACCACGCGGCCTTCATCCATACCTTCGCCTTCGTGGGTATCGCGACCCTGTCGTGCCTGGCGATCGGATATCCGTTCGCCTACTTCATCGCCAGGCGCGCCGGCAGGTTCAAGAGCCTCTTCCTGGTCCTGTTCTTCGCGCCGTTCTGGATCTCGTACATGCTGCGCATGCTGGCGTGGATCTCGCTCCTGCAGGACACGGGGTACGTCAACCGGATCCTCGTGGATGTCGGGGTGCTCCGGCAGCCCTATCCGTGGCTGGAGGGCAAGCCCATCACGCTCGTCCTCGGCCTGGTCTACGGCTACGTGCCCTACATGGTCCTTCCCCTGTACGCGACGCTCGACCGGATCCACCCGTCGCTGCTGGAGGCCGGACGCGACCTCGGAGCGAGCCCGGCGCAAACGTTCCTCAGGGTCACGCTGCCGGGGTCCAGGCAGGCGATCCTGGCCGGATTCGTGATCTGTGGGCTGCCGATGTTCGGCGACTACTTCACGCAGCAGCTCCTGGCCAACTCGGCCAACACCCGGATGATCGGCAACGCCATCGTGGACTCGTTGAACACGCCGATCTTCATCGCCCGGGGCGCCGCGTTGATCCTCGTGATGCTCGTGCTGCTGATCGCGCCGATCCTCTACTACCTGCGCAGCACGAACCGGGCAGCGACGGAGATCGGCGCATGAGCGCGGCCGCCGGGATCGAAGGCCAACGGCCTCGTCCGGGCTTCCGCGACTGGGTGACGAATCCGTGGGCGGAGACGCGGTTCCTGTGGGTCGTCGGGATCGGCTACGTCCTGTGGTCGCTCGTCCCGGTCGCCGAGGCCGTGCTGTTCTCGTTCAACAAGGGGCGATCGATCACGCAATGGGAGGGGTTCTCGCTTCGCTGGTACACGTGGGATCCGACCGGATCGGTGCTGCACGATCCCGCATTGCAACACGCCATCGTGCAGACCCTGAAGCTCTCCTCACTCACGGTGATCGTGTCGATCCCGCTCTCGGTGGCGTTCGCCCTGGGGCTCCACCGGTGGAGGCGTCTCGGGTCTGGGGCGGCCAACTTCCTGATGATGTTCTCGTTCGTGACCCCCGAGCTGATCCTGGCCGTCTCGTTGTTCCTGTTGGTGCTGAACGCGTTCCGAGTGATCGGGCTGGGAACGACGGCGCAGCTGATCGGGCTGGTGGTGCTGGCGCTCGCGTACCCGGTGGTGATCGTGCGGGCCAGGCTGCTCTCGCTGGGTAGATCGTTCGAGGAGGCCGCCATGGACCTCGGGGCCTCGCCCGTGCGAACGCTCGGCCGCGTCACCCTCCCACTCCTGTGGCCGTCCATCTTCGCGAGCGCCGCGATCGTCTTCGCCTTCACGCTCGACGACTTCGTGATCGTCAACCAGCTGTCGAAGGACGCGTCGAACCAGACCGTCGCGATGGCGATCTACGGGGCGGCGCGCACCGCGCCGACGCCGGCCACGAACGCGATCGGGACCCTGATGCTCGTTTCCTCGACGGTGGTGATCGCGCTCGCGTTCGTCGTCTACCGGCGTACCGCCCGCAAACGGGGCGAGGGAACCGGCGAGGCCATCGTCTGACCGAGGCTCCCG
>JALYLM010000001.1 GCA_030774235.1 Actinomycetota bacterium | reverse complement strand
ACCGCCTGGCGGACCTGCTCGTGCAGTGGGCTCGTGATCGCAGACGTCATGCCGGAGGCGATCGCCATCGCCAGGAACACGCCGTTCAGCTCGCTGCGGTTCGGAAGGCCGAACGAGATGTTCGAGGCGCCGCAGGTCGTGTTTACCCCGAGCTCGTCGTGCAGGCGCCGCACGAGCGCGAACACCTGGCGACCCGCGCCACCCATCGCGCCGATCGGCATCACGAGCGGGTCGACGACGACGTCGGCGGCGGGGATCCCGTGGTCGGCCGCGCGCTCGACGATCTTCCTCGCGATCCCGAAGCGCACGTCGGGATCCTCGGAGATCCCGGTCTCGTCGTTCGTGATCGCGACGACGGCGGCACCGTGTCGCGCGACGAGCGGCAGCACCTGCTCGAGCCGCTCCTCCTCGCCGGTGACCGAGTTCACGAGCGGCTTGCCCCGATACACAGCCAAGCCGGCATCGAGGGCGGCCACGATCGATGAGTCGATCGATAGCGGCAGGTCGGTCAGCGACTGGACGAGCCGGACCGTCTCCGCGAGGATCGCCGGCTCGTCCGCGAGCGGGATGCCGGCGTTCACGTCGAGCATGTGCGCGCCGGCCGCCACCTGGGCGCGCGTGTCCGCGACCACCCGGGAGAAGTCGCCGGCCACCATCTCCTCGGCCAGCTTCTTGCGGCCGGTCGGATTGATCCGCTCGCCGATGATGACGAAGGGGCGCCCGCTGCCGATCGCGACCTCGCGCGTTGCCGAGCTGAGGACGGTGTCGGTCATCTCACGCCCCGTCTCGGACGCCGCCGGTCTTCGAGAGCTCGTCCAGGATCTCGTCGGTGAACTCGAGCTCCAGCCGTTCGGCCTCCGTCTTGACCTCGGCCTCCAGCTCGTCGCCGCACGGTCGCTTCTGCTTGTGCCACTCGGCCATGTACTCGTCGGTCCCGATCAGGCCCACGCGCGTGGCGGCCGTGTCGATCGCTTCCTGGAACCGGTCGGACAGCTGCACCCGCGACCGCTCGCGTCCCCGTTGGGCCATCACCTGGGAGGGGATGTCCCGCCACCAGATCACCGTGAGGTCGCCCACGTCACCGCACCTCCTTTGCCCGTGCGAAGTCGACGTTCATGGCGCCGCCGGTGCCGACCGCTTCGCCAGCACGAGCGCCTGCGCGGTCTCGGCAGCGATCGCGGCGTCCCGGCAGTAGGCGTCGGCACCGACGGCCTTGCCGAACTCCTCGTTCAGGGGCGCTCCGCCGACCATCACGATGTAGTCGTCGCGGATGCCCTTGGCGACGAGCTCGTCGATCACGACCTTCATGTACGGCATCGTCGTGGTGAGCAGCGCCGACATCCCCAGGATGTCGGGCTTGTGCTCCTCCAGTGCCGCCAGGTAGCTTTCGACCGCGTTGTTGATGCCGATGTTGATCACCTCGAAGCCGGCGCCCTCGAGCATCATCGCGACGAGGTTCTTCCCGATGTCGTGGATGTCGCCTTTCACGGTGCCGATCACGACCTTCCCGACCCGCGGAGCGCCGGTCTCCGCCAACAGCGGCCGCAGGATCTCCATGCCGCCCTTCATGGCGTTCGCGGCGAGCAGGACCTCCGGGACGAACAGGATCCCGTCGCGGAAGTCGATCCCGACGATCCGCATGCCCTCGACCAGAGCCTCGTTCAGCACGCGGTCGGCTGACCATCCGCGGCCGAGCAGGAGGTTGGTGCCCTCGACGATCTCGGGGGCGAGGCCGTCGTAGAGATCGTCGTGCATCTGCTTCACGAGCTCGTCGTCGGGCAGGGTGGACAGATCCAGCTCTTCGTCGCTCATCGTGGGTCTCCTCCCCGCATCCTTCTCATGCCTTCAGGCGTTCGCCCTTGGGGTCGACAAGCGGATCCGCAGCCACCGTGGCCGCGTACCGCTCGCCGAAGTACTCGATCTCGACCGGCGTGCCCTCAGACGCGAGCTCCACCGGAAGGTAGCCGTAGACCATGCCCCGCCCGACCGAGTAGCCGTAGGCGGCCGACGTGACGTAGGCGACGACGTCACCGTCGGCACGGATCGGCTCCTTCCCCATGGCGACGACCGACGGGTCGTCGAACGTCATGCACGAGAGCTTGTGCGTGCTCCCGCGCTCCAAGATCGCCTCGAGCGCCGACCGTCCCTGGAACTCTCCCTTGTCCATCCGGACCGCGAATCCGAGTCCCGCCTCGAAGGGATCGTGCTCGGTGTTGATGTCCTGACCCCACAGCCGGTAGCCCTTCTCAAGTCTGAGAGAGTCGAAGGCGCCGCCTCCCGCGGCCACGATGCCGTGCTCGCGCCCCGCATCCGACAGCAGGTCCCAGGCGCGGGCCCCCATCGACATCTGACCGTAGAGCTCCCAGCCGAGCTCACCCGCGTAGGAGATGCGCTGCGCCCATACGGGCGCAACCTCGCCGAGGTTCAGGTAGCCGGCGGTCATATACGGGAACGCCTCGTTCGAGACGTCGGCGTCGGTCACAGTCTGCAGGACGTCTCGGGCCCGCGGTCCCCACAGTCCGAGGGCGAACAGCGCGTCGGTGCGAACGGCGATCGCGACCCGCTCTCCATCCCGGATCTGCGCGCGCATCCACGCCAGGTCGTGCTGGCCCGAGCCGCCCCCGGTCACGACGCGGAAGCGGTCGTGCGCCTTGCGCGTCACCGTCAGGTCGCAGCGGATCCCGCCGCGAGGCGTGAGCATCGCGGTGTACACGATCGTGCCCGGATCGCGGTCGATCCGGTTCGCGCAGATCCGCTCCAGGTACGCGAGCGCGTCCGGCCCGGTCACGTCGAACTTCGCGAACGGCGTGATGTCGAAGAGCCCGACGCTCGAGCGGGTCGTGAGGTGCTCGACGCCGACCGCCGGGGACCAGAACCGTGCCGCCCAGCCTTCGCGCGGCTCCCAGGAGGCGCCGGTCAGGACGCGGTTCGCCTCGAACCACTGCGGGCGCTCCCACCCGGCCCCGCTGAAGAACTCGGCGCCCAGCTCGGTATGGCGAGCGTGGAACGGCGTCACCCTGAGGTTCCTTGGATGGGTCATCTGCTGCAACGGATGGAGGATGTCGTAGACCTCCCGGTATTGCTGGGCCCCGCGGGCCAGAACGTACGGCGGCGTCGTCTGGAACGGGTAGAAGCGGTTCGCGTCGGCTTCGGCGAGGTCCATCGACGGCTCGCCCTGAGTCATCCACTCGGCGACCGCGCGGCCCATCCCCCCGGCATGCGTGACCCACACGGCCTCGCAGACCCAGACGCCTCGCACGACCGCCGACTCCCCGACGATCGACCCGGCATCGGGCGTGAACGAGAACATCCCGTTCATCGAACGAGATCGGTCCTTCGGATGCAGACGGCCGGTGAGCGCCGGCAGCAGGCGCTCCGTCTCCTGCTCGGCCGCGACGAAGTCGTCCGGCGTGAACGGCATCAGCGACGGCATCGGTCCGTCGCCGGGACGGCGCAGTGCCGACTGGGGGGTCACGATCGGCTCGTGGCGGTAGTTGCCCACCGCGTAGTGGTCCTCGCGATGGCGAAAGTACATCGCCGCGTCCTGGTGCCGCAGGATCGGGTGCGCGACCTCGCGAGTCTCGCCCGCCAGCTCCGGGAGCGGATCGGTCCAGACGAGCTGGTGCTGGACCGCGACGAGAGGGATCGGCACCCCGGCCATCGCCCCGACGGTCGGCCCCCAGATGCCGGCGCAGATCAGAACCCTCTCGCACTCGATGTCGCCACCAGCGGTCCGAACCCCGTGCACGCGACCGTCGCGAACGTCGAAGCCGATCACCGTCACGCCGCCCTCGAACGTCACACCGCGATCCGAAGCGCGCCGAGCGAGCGCCGTCACGATCCGCACGCCCTTGGCGATCCCGTCGGTCGGCACGAAATAGGAACTCAGGATCGCCGACGGATCCAGCAGCGGGAGCTTCTCGGCGGTTCGCTCGGGCGTGAGCAACTCGGTGCCCTCGATCCCGAAGGATCTCGCGAACCCCTGGCGACGGGTCAACTCCGCCGCCCGCTCGCGGGTGGTCGCGACCTCGATCCCACCCACGCCGAACCAGCACGGTTCGCCGTCCACATCCAGGTCGCCGTAGAGGCGGACGGTGTCCTGAGCGATCCGGCACATCGTCCGCGAGCCGTTCGTCTGGAACACCAGCCCCGGCGCATGAGACGTCGACCCGCCCGTCTCGAAGAGGGGGCCCTGGTCGATCACGAGGACGTCGGTTTCGCCGAGCTCCGCCAAGTGGTACGCCGCGCTCGCGCCGACGATCCCGGCGCCAACGATGACGGTTCGCGCCCGGTCACGCACCTCGGCTGCTCCCCGTGTCCACCTCCGAAGTGTCCCTCACGCTGTTGCTCCTGCCACGTCCTGGTTGCGCGATCGGCAACACTAGCCGGAGGAGTGCTGGTAGCCGGCGAGCTTCCCGCCCCTCACCGACACGATCCAGCCCTGGAGGGTTCCCTGGACGTACTCGCTGCCGGGATTGAAGCAGGGCGTCCGTCCGATCCGGAACCGGCCGGCAGACTCGTGGATGTGACCGTGCAGACCGACCACCGGCTGGTACCGCTCCACGGAGTCGCGGACCGCCCGGCTGCCCCCGCCGGTCGTGACGAACCGCCCCCCCGCGCGCACTGGCCTCGGCAGCTCTCCGGGAGCCACGGGACGCTCCAACTTCAAGCACGTGTCGATGGGCGTGTCCTTGGGAGGGCAATGGAAGTTGAAGATCGCGCGGCCGACGTCGGGCACCTTGGCAACCTCCGTCTCGATCGCCTCGGCGATCTCCGTCTCGCTCGCCTCCCTCGGCGTGTCCCAGGGGGTGTAGGTGGAGAGGCCGACGGTGATCATCGTGTGCTCGCCGTCGATCTCGACGAGCCGGCCCTCGCAGGCAACGACGCGGTCGCCTTCGTGGTCGTCGAGGGCGGCCAGCACGGCCGGCTCGTCATCGTTGCCGCCGGTCAGGTACATGGACGCCCTGGTGCTCGCCAACCGTTCCTCGGCCAGAGACAGCCATTCGGTCAGCCGTGCCGTCGCCAGGTCCTGGAACATCCCCTTCTGCACCAGGGGGTCCGCTTTCGCCGCGACGTACTCGTCGCGATCCACGACACGCCAGTAGAACCCCGGCCGCTCGACGCTCGTCGTGAACGCGTCCAGCCCGTCCGCCTCGAAGTCGTGCTCCTCGCCGTTGAAGTGCGCGCGATAGCCGCCGTTCTCGCGTACGATGGGGACGAGCGCCTTGCCCATCAGATCGCCGCCGAACACCAGGGCGTCCACGTCGTAGAACGCGGCGGCGTTCAGGAACTTCCGGAATGCGATCTGCGAGCCGTGGAGGTCGGCGGCGAAGAAGATCCGCGTCGGCCGTCCCTTCCCACGGAACACTCCCGCCTCCTCGAAGACCGGGGGCGGCCAGGCCGGCCGCCCCCAGGTCTCGCGAGTCCCGACCCGGTGCTACTCGACCGGGATCTCCTGATAGATGGCCTTCAGGTCGATGCCCTGGCTCTTACGGTAGACCTTGGCGACCAGGTAGATCACCAAAGCAAGCACATACATCGAGCCCATGAAGATGAGCGACTTGGGATCGTTGACGCCGTAGAGGTTGCCCGACGCCGAGTTCTTCGGGGGCCACATCCATTTGTACAGGTTGTAGCCGATGAACAATGCCGTGAGGCCTCCCGTGATCGTGATGAGCGGGAACCCCCCCACCTTGTACTTTGCGATCGCCGAGTTCTCGTATAGATGCTTCTTTCTCCACGGCAAGACCATCGCCGCGATCGCCGTCCCGAAGAACGTCACGGCGATCACCAATACCGCGTCCAGGACGTAGGTCCTGAACGTGAGCCAGTAGGCGTAGAACGCGCTCACGGCCAGCGAGGGGGCGAGCATGAGGATCAGCGCCCAGACAGGCACGTGCCGTTTCTCCGACACGTCGGCGACCCGCTCGGGCAGGATCCGGTCGAACGCCGCCGCGAAGATCACGCGCGTCGACGACAGGAACAGCGTGCCGGCCCACCCCAGGAACCACGCTCCGAACAGCAGGATGATGATCGCCTCTACCAGGCCGTTCTTGAAGAAGAAGCCGACCATCAGCGGCGGATACGTCCAGACCGGGATCGTGTTCGACGTCGTGTAGCCGTAGAAGTAGTTGATGAAGTTCACGTTCCCCGCGTTGAAGAAGTCCCAACCGAAGAACTTCGACGCGAGCAGAAGGAACACGACTGCGATCGCGACCGTCACCCACAGGCCGTACATCATGCCGCTCATCACGCGCTTGAAGTCGCTCGCCCCCCGGACCTCGCCGTAGAGGGTCGCGCCCCAGTTCGGCCAAAGGATCCAGAAGCATAGGAACGGGATGAGGAGCAGGCTGTTGCCGAGGAACGGCGAGAAGCTGATCTTCGGCGGGATGGACCCGGCCGCCGCCTTGATGGTGGCGGTGTACGTGTCGCCGCTGGTGCCGAAGAGCCGCGCCGACTCGGAGTTGAACGAGCTCTGGAACCCGGCTCGGGATCCGAACAGCATCACGATCATGACCACGGCGAGAGCAGCGACCCCCAGATAGAAGCAGTACTTCTGAACCTTCGCGTATCCCTCCATTCCGAGCGAGACGAGATACCCCGCCAGGAACGTCGTGCCGATACAGATGACGAAGATCCCATTCTTCGTGCCGAGCCACGTCAACAGGCCGCCCCACTTGAAGATTGCCGCCAGCGGTTGGAGGACCTCGACGTTGAGGATGCTCGCGTAGATCGGCGTCCAGTACCAGAGGATGAACCACCAGCCGGTCACCGCCAGGACAAAGGCGATCCCTCCGCCCAGGACCCGGCTCTGCCAGACGTAATCGCCGCCCGCGCGGGGCATCACCGAGATCAACATGGCGTACGTGACGACCAGGAAGGTGATGAACACACCTGAGACGAGGATCGCGGGGATCACCTGGCCGGCCGGGACGTATCCGAGCACGGCGAGCGAGAAGAACAGGCCTAGCGTGACGAAGTTGACCGACATAAAGGAATAAAGGAAAGCGTCGAACTTCGACCAACCCTTGACGAGCCCGGTCGCCTTCCGCAGGAACAAGGTAGGAGCTTCGCCTACCGCAGCCATCAGCACCCCCTAATGAGTCCATTCCGACGTTGGGAACTTCATCAACAGCCGGAGTGCGCTTCGGCCATCACCTCCGTTCGGCGGGCGAGCCTCATCTGCGGCAGCGCCTCGCTCCCTCCGCGAGCGCTAACCGTTCACGAGCTGATAGTTCTTGACCTTTCGCTTCTTGGTGTCGATGTTGACGATCGTGGCCTGCAGGATGCCCTCCTCGTAGGAGCTGCCCGGGTTCAGCGCCAGCGTCTTGCCGATCCTCGTGGCGCCCTTGCTCTCGTGGATGTGGCCATGCAGGGAGAGCATCGGCTGGAACGACTTGATGGCGTCGCGCACGGCGGTAGAGCCGACGGGCCGCAGCGCCTGGCCGCCGGACTTGTAGGTCAGGTTCTCATTCAGCGCCGGCGCGTTGTCGAGCTTGGATCCGTACGGTGGCGCATGGAAGTTGAAGATCGTGAGCGCGGGGTCGTCCGCATGCTCGAGGGCCCGGTCGATGCGGACGGCGAGTTCGGGCTCCTCGGCCTCGCGGAACGTGTGCCATGGCGTGGGGTTGGTCCATCCCATCGAGACGAAACGGAAACCCTCGAGCTCGATCGGGTGGTCCTCGTCGCCGGTCTCCACGATGGAGGCGCCGGCCAGCACGTCGTCGATCTCGAACATGTCGTCGTTCGCGGGGCACGCAACCACGCGGATGCCGGAGCCGGCCATCTTGTCCTCGGCCATCGCGATCCAGCGCTCCATGCCGTCGAGCATGACCTGCTTGAAGCGCTTGTCGACGAGGACCTCGTCCTCCTGCATCGCGCGATACTCCTCGTCCGACACGCGGATCGGGTAGTAGCCGCGGTTCATCACGCGCTTCTCGAACTCGACGATCTCGGCCTCGGTCTCGAGGGTCTGGCGGTGGTCCTGGAGCGAGGCCTCCCACGAGCCGTTCGCGTGCTGCACGATCGGAACCATGGCCTTGCCGGTCACGTCACCGCCGAGGATGACGATGTCGGCCTTGTAGAACTCTCCCGCGTTCAGGAACTTCTTCCAGCAGATCTCCGAGCCGTGCAGGTCCGTGACGTAGAAGATCCTCACTCGACCCCTCCCGAACCCCGTCCGGCCATCTTCGGCCCCCACCGACTCGGACGCAAGACAGCCGTTGCGGACCGGGCAACCATCATGCGCACCGCTCAACCCGCCTTGTGCCGGTAGAACTCTACAGACGCGGGCGGAAGCGGCGTGGTGCCCAGGATCAGGTCGGCGGCCATCTCGGCGATCATCATCACGGGGGCGTACACGTTGCCGTTCGTGATGTAGGGCATCACCGAGGCGTCGACGACCCGGATCCCCTCGAGCCCGTGGACCCTCAGGCTGTCGGGATCCACGACCGAGAGCTCGTCCACGCCCATCCTGCACGTGCAGGAGGGGTGCAGCGCGGTCTCGCCGTCGCTCGCGACCCAATCGAGGATCTGCTCGTCGGTCTGAACCTGGGGTCCCGGTGAGATCTCGCCAGCGCTGAACGGCTCGAACGCGGGCTGGGTGAGGATGTTGCGGGCCACGCGGATCGCCTCCACCCACTCGCGCCGGTCCTGATCGGTGGACAGGTAGTTGAAGCGAAGCGCGGGGCGGACGCGCGGATCCGCGCTCGTGATCTTCACCGAGCCGCGGGCATCGGAGTACATCGGACCGACGTGGACCTGGTAGCCGTGGTCGCCCGCCGGCGACGAGCCGTCGTAGCGGACCGCGACGGGCAGGAAATGGAACATCAGGTTCGGGTACTCGACGTCCTCGTTACTGCGAACGAACCCGCCTGCCTCGAAGTGGTTGGTGGCTCCCAGGCCCCGGCGGAACACGAGCCACTCGAGACCGATCCACGGCCGGTTCCGCCACTTCAACCCGGGGGCCACCGAGACCGGGAGCTTGCAGGAGTACTGGATGTAGACCTCGAGGTGGTCCTGCATGTGCTCGCCGACGCCGGGCAGATGATGGACCACATCGACGCCGAGCGGCTTCAGCTCGTCGGCGTTCCCGACCCCCGACAGCTGGAGCGTCTGGGGCGAGTTGACGGCGCCTCCGCAGAGCACGACCTCCCCGGCGCGCGCCTGCTGGGGCGCTCCTCTGCCGTGCTTGAACTCCACGCCCGCCGCCCGCGTGCCGTCGAACAGGATCCTCGTCACGAAAGCCCGTGTCTTCACGTCCAGGTTCGGTCGCGACATCACCGGGTGCAGATATGCGCGGGCGGCCGAAAGGCGACGCCCGTTGTGCACGTTGCGGTCGAACGGGGCGAACCCCTCCTGCCGGTAGCCGTTCACGTCGTCGGTCAGCGGATAGCCCGCCTGCTGCACCGCCTCGAAGAACGCGCCGAACAGCGGACTGCTGGCGGGGCCCCGTTCGAGCACGAGCGGACCGGCGTGGCCCCGGAACTCGTCCTCCCTCGCCGCGGCCAGACACGTCTCCATGCGTCGGAAGTACGGCAGACAGTGCGCGTAGTCCCACGCCCCCATGCCCGGGTCCGCACCCCACCGTTCGTAGTCCAGCGGGTTGCCTCGCTGAAAGATCATCCCGTTGATGCTGCTCGAACCGCCCAGGACCTTTCCCCGAGCGTGGTAGATCCGCCGGCCGTGCATGAACGGCTCCGGCTCGGACTCGTACTTCCAGTCGTAGAAGCGGTTGCCGATCGGGAACGTGAGCGCTGCAGGCATGTGGATGAAGACGTCCCAGATGTAGTCGGGCCGCCCCGCCTCCAGCACGAGGACGTGGTTCGAGGGATCGGCGCTCAGGCGGTTCGCCAGCGCGCTTCCCGCCGAGCCGCCGCCGACGATCACGAAGTCGTACTGGGTCCGCGTCATGAGTCTCCCAGCCCCCGCGTCAGTGCCCGACCTCCTCCGGCAGCTCGTACCACTGAACCCGGTCCCCGACACGGGATCGGATCTTCCAGCGAAGCGTCTTCGACACGGTATCGGCGAAACGTCGGATCGCCGAAGCCTGCTCGGCGGGGTCGTGCGCCGCGCCGGAGGGAACGAGTCGCTTCAGGTCGTCGCCGACGAGGTCGACCACGCGATCGAGGTTGCCGGTGACGGTTCGCCACCAGCCCCAGTCGTCCCGCACGACATCGCCGACCCGCTTCAGCCCGATGGTCCCGGGATCGTCTCCGTCCTTCACCTCGAACGCCGACAACAGGTAGACGATGTCGTGGACATCCTTCTCGTTCTGCTCGACCACCTGGAGCTTCGTCAAGAGCAGGTCGGTCACGTCGATCGTCACGGGCATCCGGTCGATCCGTTCCTTGAACACGAGCTCGTGACACATGAAGAGGCGGTCGACGATCACATCAACGCTCGTGAGGCCGTCCGGCGTCGTGAAGTACATCTGTCGCTGACCGTGCATCAGGTTGAACCGCTTGTCTCCCAGGAACCCGCGTTCGTCGAGGAACTGGATCACGTCGTTCTTCGCGGTGGACACCGAGGCGAAGTCCATGTCCTGGTCGTTGCGGACGCGCGGCGGGTAGTCGGGCGTCAGGTACCGGATCGCCAACCCGCCGATGAGGCGCAACGGGATGCCGGATGCCGCGGCGGCCTCCACGGTCTCGATCGCGGTGCCGAAGGACGCGTTTCCGACCTCCGTCATTCCTTCGCCACTCTCGCCACCCAGCGGCGGAGATCGCCCTCGGTCACGATGCCGACGAGCTTTCCGTCGGCGACGATCGGCAACCTGCGGATGTCCTTCTCGTTCATCAGCCCGAAGGCCTCGACGACCTCGGTGCCGACCTCGGCGGTGACGGGGGTACCCGACATCACCTCCGCGACCGGTCGGTCGAGGAGACCCTGGTCGTCGAGGACGCGGCGAGTCACGTCCCGCTCCGTGAAGATTCCGACCGGGGCGCCGTCCTCCACAACGATCACCGAGCCGATGTCTCGAGCAAGCATCTTGCCGATCGCGGAGCGTACCGGGTCGGACGGAGTCACGGTCACGACGTCGCTCGTCATGACGCCGTGGAGGGTGTCTGCATCTCTCGTCACTCGCTCCTCCTCGATCCACGGCCACCACGGCCGCTCGTGCCGGCGATGGTACTCCTCCGCCGAACCGGGACGGCCCCCGGCCTGCACACCTAGGGCGTGTCTCCCAAGTCGGTGCTGGTGATCGCGGGAGTCTGGGTGGGTGACGCGTTCCGCAGAACTCAGCGAGGCGGTTCGGGCCAGTGGCAGAGGGTGCGGAGTGGCATCATCGTTTCGCTACCGACGGGACCTGGGACATGCAGCTGCGAGTGATCCAGTCCGAGGACGACGCTGCTGGCCGCGTCGATCGGTCGGTGCCGTACGCGGGGCGTCGCCGCTCCGCGAGAAGGTTGAACCGACTGGCCCGGCCAGGCGCGCCAGTCTTTCTATCCCGACCCGAAACGCGAGCCTTCCCACCTCGAATTGCTCCTCAATCTCCTAGGGCAGGATCTCTACGTACCCCTCCGTTCCATGCACGCGGATCCGCTGCCCATTTCGGATCAGCAGGGTGGCTTGCTCCACGCCCACGACGGCCGGCAAGCCGTACTCTCGTGCGATCACTGCGCCATGGGTCATCAGGCCCCCCACCTCCGTCACCAGGCCCGTGATCGCGACGAACAGGGGCGACCAGCTGGGGTCCGTGAAGGCTGTGACCAGGATGTCGCCCGGTTCGAGATCGGCCTCCGCCATGTCATGAATGACGCGGGCCCGCCCCTCGATGATCCCGGCGGAAACCGGCAAGCCGACCAGCGCACCGGCCGGCACGTCATCGCGTCGGTACGCCCCGGCGATGACCTCGCCATCCGACGTGAGCACCCGGGGCGGTGTGAGCGTTTGATACGACCTGAACGCGTCCTTGCGCTGATGGATGAGCTGGTCATC